>JAGBLL010000001.1 GCA_017635465.1 Bacilli bacterium | reverse complement strand
TGGAATCGCTCTAGCATAAAGAATATAGAAAATATGGAATTGCAAGACACAAATCGTGGCAATAATTCTATATATAGAAATGTTATTAAACCTTTTCACAATATATATGATAATGTCTTTTTAAGATTAACGCTATAAGTAATAAAAAGAATAAACTTTGGGGTGCTATGAAGCATCGTAAAGGAGAAAAAATAACATTTTGTGATGGAGGACATCCGATTTACACGGAATGAAGTCATCAGGTTTCACTATGACAATCTTTTGAATGGCAGGGGTGACAAGAATCGAACTCGCATCAGCGGTTTTGGAGACCGTTGCACTGCCATTGTGCTACACCCCTATATTTGCGCTTTGTTATTATTACATAAATAAATAAAATTGTTAATATTTTTCTACCTTAACGAGAATATCATTTTCATAGTAAAGGCGCATTTTGAAATATGGTTCATGGTTTATAAGAAAAGGAAGAAAAGCTTTATCGCCTTCCCACATTGGATAATTATAGATATCTTTGATCGGTATCCATCTTAATTCGCCTTCGTTACAATCTATGATTGTCCCATCAAAATCAGTTATTTCATAGATATACATCTTTTCAAAATAACCATCATAGATGAAATCCACTTCTCCAGCGCAGTTTAATGAATGGACATTTAATCCCGTTTCTTCTTTTATTTCTCTAATTGCGCATTGATTAGGAGTTTCATCTTTTTCAAGACCACCACCAACACCAATCCATTTACCTTTGTTATAATCGTCTTTCTTTTTATTACGGAATAAGAGTAAATATTGCTCATCTTTCTTTAGATAACAACACGTTGAATAGCGATCTATTTTTCTAATCTTTTGATAAGCAATACGAGGATTACCATCTTTTAAATAGATGACGCCACATTTAATAAAGCCTTCTTTTTCAAGAGCCTTTTGCATCACGATATTGTCTTTATGGGTATCGATACGCATATTGCTAACAAAACGAAAACCAAAATCAACCGCGGCTTTTAGCATACCTTTTTCTTGGTGTTTACTAGCGATACGGTGGATGACACCATATGGTTCATCGTTTAACCATTTACCTTCGATATAGTTATATGTTGCATCGCTGCCATTGATAAAAGTAAATACCGCTTCTATCTTGTTGTCTTTTTTAATAACAAAGCTTCGATTTAATTCAATGTCTTCTAAGATTACATCTTTAGAAGGGTAGCCGTTTATCCACTGCTCTAAATTACCGTTTTGGCGCATGAATAAACGAGCGTGGTCATAAATAGCCATCACTTCATCTAATTTTTCTTTTTTTGTGGGATATATTTCAAAACGATTATTCATAAAATTGGTGTGGCCAAGAAGACTTGAACTTCCATGAGTTTCCTCACTGGCTTCTGAGACCAGCGCGTCTACCAATTCCGCCATGACCACAGGTGAAAGCATTATATCACAGCAGTCCGCGTTTTTTATCTTCTTCTTCTTGTAATAAACGGAAATTAACTTTTCCAAGCATGGTTAAAGGTAATTCATCTCTAAATTCAATTTCTGTTGGAACTGACCATCTAATAAGATATTTACGACACGTGTCGAGTATTTTTTCTTTCATTGCGGTTTCATCCACTACTTTAGCGACAACGAAAACCTTTAAAGAATGTTGTAATTTAGCGTCAGGAATACGAATAGCCGCACAAGCGGATACCTCAGGCATTGATTCAATTAATTGTTCGACTTCACTTGGGAAGACAGCAACACCTGATACTTTGACCACTCTCTTTTTACGTTGTTTAAAGAAGATAAAATCATCTTTATCCATATATCCAAGATCGCCTGTATATAAGTAACCATCTTTAATGCAATTTTTAGTGCCTTCTTCATCTTGATAATAGCCAAGCATAATAGCGCCACTTTTAAAGATGATTTCGCCTAATTCACCACGTGGTACTTCATTGCCTTTTTCATCCACTACTTTGAATGTTGCTTCTGGCATTGCTTTACCTAATGAGCCTTTTCTATTAGCGTCAAATGTATTGACACAGTTAACCGCAATAGCTTCAGTTAAGCCATATCCTTGGAATAAGCGACAAATTGAGCCACCATCAGACATCGCTTTATTAAATCTTTCTTCTAAATCACTAGGCATAGAGTCACCACCACAGAAACAGCATCTGAGATATTTAAGATTTTTAGATTTAACAAACGATGGTTCATTTAATAATTTTTCATAAATTGTTGGTACCCCACACATACATGTGAGTTTAGTGTCATTCATCGCTTTCACTACCATCTTAGGTTTAAATTTAGGCACTAAGATTGAAGAGAATGAATTCGCTAATGGAGCGTGCATTGTCATACATAAACCAAAACCATGGAAGCTTGGTAAAACACTAAGCATTTTATTGCCACGCATTTGTTCAGGTTTAAGCGCCATGAATGAATATGAATATTGCGCTATATAGTTAAAAGCGTAATCGCTTAAACATATTGTTTTTGGTTTACCAGTTGTGGAACCACTGTGTAGTAACACAGAGCATCTCTTGTTATCCACTTTTGCCACTGGTACATCTTTACCAGTTGGTTTTAATTGATAAGTGTATTTAAAGCCATCGAATTTAAAGTGTTTAGGCATTTTACCTAACTTACGACGGATTCTAAAGTTCATGAAATTGTGATAGATGAATTTACTTAATAGAGGTAGATCATCTTCAATACGAGTGACATATATACGGTCAGCGATTTCACGATATTGTTTGACTTCTTTAGCGATTCTTTGTTCAAATAAGAAAGCATATTTAGTGTTGGTCTTATCCATGATTTGTTTCACTTGGTTAAATGGCGTGAATGGATGGATTAAGTTGCTAGTCGCACCGATCTTATTAATCGCATAGAAAAGCACTATTGTTTCAGGGATATTAGGTTGAGCAATGACGATGACATCATTTTCTCTAACACCTAAACGATGATATAAAACATCCGCGGTCATATCGACGCGTTTTAATAATGATTTAAAAGAGATTCTTTTACCTTGATAATAAAGGGCCAAATCATGTGGTGCTTTATTAACGGCCTCCTTAAGAGCGCCATACATTGTTAAATCTGTCATCATTTGATAAATAACCCCACTAAAGAGAAGATGCCCATCAATAATAAGAAGTGACTAGCGTAAATGACTAAGGAATGACGACCAACAAAGCAAATTGGTTTTTCCCAGTTGTATCTTTTGAAATATGATTTCTTTTCTTTACTATAAGTAAATTTAGATAATAACGCTCCACCAAAGAAGAAGCCTAGATATGGGAATAATGGCATATAATCCGCTTGTAAATAGGCAGGATTTTCTGGTTTCCAAAGGAACGGAGCATAAGCTTCTTTGCCCCAATCAGTCCATGATAAAGCATAACAAATTGGATGTAAGCATAAACCGATGATTCCGATAATCATAAGCCATTTCCAGTTCTTTTCTTGAACAAAGCAATATAACAACGTCGACCAAGCTAAAACACCGATGATGTTAAAATCAACACGCATTGATTTAACACCCCATGATAAATCATAAGTACTTCTAATACTTTCTAATACATTAGAACCAATAAAGATAATGGCCCATAAGCCAATCATTTGAGCCGCTCTTTTCCAGTTGTTTTTAGAGAAAGCACATGAAATACCGCTGACAAAGCAGAAGCCACCTAAACATATCCATCTCACCACTGTTCTAACTGGATTAGTCCAATAAAAATCTGCGACTTGATAAATACCATAGAATGGTTGAGTATGAGCCTCTCCTGCCCAACCACCATTAAACGATCTTAATAAATTGAAAATATGGTCAAGAACTACTAAGCACATTAATAGTCCACGGATGAAGTCTATTTCATGAATGCGCTTTTCAAATGGTGTTCTTTTGATTTCTTCTTCCATAATGTTAACTAGTATAGCACTTACTATGCTATAAGCATATTGTTTTTAAGATTACTATTATCTTATTTTGTTACATCAAAACAAAAAACTCTACAATTTTGAAGTAGAGTCTTTAGCTTGAACGTCTTCTATCGTGACCTGATTTTAAGTAGAAATCAGCTTTATCTTTATACATCAATTTTTCTGCTTCTTTCATCGCTTCATCAAATGTTACAGGATTATTCTCTTTATCGATGAAATAATAACCAATTGCCGCGGAATAAGTTGATTCTCTTAATTTTTCTTTGATTTGATAAACAGTATGAGCGAGTATTTCTTGACGACCATTGAACATTAAAATGAGGAATTCATCACCACTTATACGGTAAACACACATGCTTGTTTCATCAATGCAGTTTTCAAAAATACTAGCGATTTCACTTAATGCGTTATCACCGACACCATGACCATAGTGGTCATTTAAGAATTTTAATTCGTTCATGTCGATTTGAACAACACCGTTAATTAAAGATCTATAACGGGAGATATCTTCATAATATGTTCTTCTATCATAAAGATGTGTTAATGGGTCTCTAGAAGTATTAACGGAAACGATAAAGATATAGTTAGTCATCGCACATATGGCACTGACGATGTTTAATAAATCGTTTCTATTAACTAGCATTTCCACAATAACAGTCACACTGATAATTGCGACACAAAGAATAATAACAACACCATCACGACGATGTTTGCCGTGGAATCTTAACGCACCAACATAGATAAGAACACCTAAATAGAATGCTGAGATGATATGTGAAACGAAATTCAATGGGGATCCTCTTATAAAAGATGCTGTCCCATCAGCGTTCATTTGATAATAGAAAATGATTTTTGAAATACCAGGGACACCAAAGAATAATGGTAGTAAATACACTAGCGCATTAACCATAAGAGGTATTAAACATATTCTATAGAATAACTTGCTTCTTTTTTGGTCCATATTAGCTAATAAGATAAAGACAAATAAAAGTATTGGTCTAGTAATATAACCTAATGAAGTAAATATCGTGCCTAAATACACATTACCAATTGCTTGAGAATATTTTTCAATTTCCACGACAACAGATAAGAATAAGACAATGATAATAAATGAAATGAAAAGTAAACTTTCCTTTTTTCTCACTCTGATGTTGCGTAAAGAAATGAAAAGTATCACTGTCGCAACAGCGAATAAAGGAATGTTATTTGTTAGATATTTGACGAATTCATTCATATTGGTATTCTACATTTTTGAAAAAAATTGGTAAACAAAAAAATATTCTGTGACGCGCCTCCGTGAATTGAAAAACTAAATTCCGTTTTTAGAATTAAACAAAAAGGATTGGCAATGCCAGTCTTTTTTAGTGTTAAAAATTCTTAGATGTTTTTATTGATGAATCTTTCAATATCATCAAATGGAATCTTATCATGATTAGGTCCGCCATCATATAAATCACAATGTGTAGCATCCTTCACTAATAAGAATTCTTTATTATCGCCCTTTAATAATTTAAATGCATCTTGTCCAAAATATAACGAATGGGCTTTTTCGCCATGTACAATTAAGACCGCACTTCTAATCTCTGAAGCGTAAGTAAACAATCTTGTATTTAGTAAAGATGTTCCAGCGGTGATATTCCAACCACCGTTGCTATTTAGACTACGGGAATGATAGCCGCGTGGAGTTTTGTAATAGTCATAATATTGTTTAACAAACCAAGGAGCGTCAGTTGGATCATCAACCACTCCACCGCCTAATTTATAATTACCATTTTTATAATCCAATGTTCTTTGATTATTGATAGCCACTCTAGCTTGATATCTGCTTTCTTCGTTATTACCAGCGTCGTAATAACCATTACCAGTTACTCTGGACATATCATACATAGTGATAGCAACTGTGGCTTTGATTCTCGTATCAATACAAGCTGTTTGAATAGCCATGCCACCCCAGCCACATATACCGATGATAGAGATCTTATTTGGATCAACATTATCTAAATTAGATAAATAGTCCACTGCGGCTTGGAAATCTTCAACATTGATATCTGGTGAATTCATATATCTTGGTTCCCCACCGCTTTCACCAGTAAATGATGGATCAAAAGCAATAGTTAGAAATCCTCTTTTTGCCATCTCTTGAGCGTATAAACCGCTTGATTGTTCTTTGACCGCACCAAAAGGACCGCTAATTGCAATTGCAGGAAAATCACTTCCTGATTTAGGCCAATACATATCCGCGGCAAGTTCAATACCAAAATGATTTTTAAATGTTACTTTTTGATGATTAATTGATTCATCTTTTGGGAAAACTTTATCCCATTCATTGACTAGTTTAAGCATTAAATATTCCTCCCCATTTCATATGCTTGTTTTAATTTTTCGTGATTATTAATTTCGTTAGGGCCGTTTACTCCTCCAACAAAAAGTGTTTCTTTGAGTTCCACTCCTTCAAAACAATCAATCCAGCCTTGTAAGCCATTGATAGCTTTCTCAGGAACATATTGTTCATCTTCTGCGGCAACTGTTAAGAAATAAATGTCTTTAAATTTATAATCTCTTGAATATAAGGAATTGCATCTATCAATCAAGGTTTTCATTTGACCAGACATTTCATAATAATAGATTGGTGACACCCAAACGATTACTTCACTTTCGCACATCTTATCAGCGATTAGGATAGCGTCATCATTGATCACGCATTTGTGTAATTTTTGACACGCTAAACAGCCACGGCAGAAAGCAATGTTTTTATCTTTTAAAGAGATAAATTCAACATCGTGTCCCGCTTCTTTTGCCCCTTTTTCAAATTCATGGGCTAATACTTCAGAATTACTTCCACTTCTAATGCTTGTAGAAATAATTAATACCTTTTTCATAGTTACTCCCCTTTTAAATGTAAAATGACTTCTGATTTATTCAATAAATCATTTAATTCACTTTTGCTTAAATTTATGTGTCCTAGTCTTGTATATGACCAAGAACTATTGTCATAAAAAATAGAAATAGCACTGCCTTGATATAAAACAACATCACCTGGCACGACATCTATTTGGCTATCATTTTTTGTAATTGATTTACCAATTGCGCCAGTTTGTTCAAAGCCACCATATTCATGCATACGAATTGTTAATGGCAATATTTGTTTTAATGATTTGACTGAATCGTTATCTTCCCAAGTAACATTTAATTCTATATCATCAATTAATAATTTCATATTTTTCACACCTTCTTCCTTTTGTAGATTTTGATCTAACCAACTACCTATTTCTTCTTTATCGGCACTAGAAGGGAAACGCTTTCCTTCTAACCATTTAGCGTTAGGAGCGCTTTTAGCTAAGTTAGTGGCACTGCTACCAATTGGAGAACTACCTGAGGTGCAAAATGGAAGAATTGTTTTATTTGATAAATCATATGATTCTACGAATGTATATAAGATTTTTGGTGCTTGGCCCCACCAGATTGGATAGCCTAAGACAATTGTGTCATATTGTGAAATGTCACTAATTGTGTATTTGATTTCTGGTCTAGCACTTTCATCGTTTTGTTCCTTATTAGCACGACAATCAGAATTATAATCAATATCCGCAGCTGTATATTCTTGTGTAGGAATGATTTCAAAAATATCGCTTTGTAGATATTCTTTAGCGTATTCCGCTAATTTTTCTGTGTTGTTAGTTACAGAAAAATAGGCCACTAAAACGTTATTATCGCCTGGAGTAATTGTTCTACTAGTGTGCTTATCACTTTGACTATTATTAGCGGTACAACTGGATAAAATAAGCATTGGTAAGATAAATGTTAATAATTTCTTCATGTTTATCTCCTAATATATTTCTCATCTTTGTCATCCACTAATGGGGTGTATTTTTCTACCTCCATGTGGAGATCATATTTTTCTCTTAATTGTTTAATTTTATTCATTAGTGGAAGTTTATGGTGCTCATCAAGTGCTTCTTGATTGATCCAAGAATCCACTAGAAGAACTGTTTCATCATCATTTTGTGGGAAAAAAATATTCGTAACGAAGATTGCCTTGTTCTTTTCTAATTTGTTCCACTATTCCACTTGAAATCATTTCATTAACAAATTTTCTAGCGGAACCATTACTGCCTTTATAACGGATTAATATTGTTAGCATATCATTTTCCTTTATTTGGTAGTTCATCGACATCTAAAGTCGCTTCTGGATTTGGCCAATCTTTCACTGCTTCTTCCGTTCCCGCTTCAATAGCCTTTTCATAATAGGCCTTCTTAAAATCTATTTGTTTTTTGTAATATTTAAGTTCTTTAATTTGCTTTTGAATGTTTTCTTCTTGCTCTAAAATCAATTGATATCTTTCTTTTAATGTTTCATCACCTTTTAACGCTAAATCGACATATTCTTTGATTTTCTTAATTGGCATATTTAGATTCTTTAAGCAATTCAGCATTCTTAGCCAAGGAAAATCTTTGTCTTCAAAAACACGTATTCCGTTTACTCTTTTAACCAAAGGAAATAATCCTTCTTTATCGTAATATCTTATTGTGTATGCAGAGACGTTAAGCATCTTAGCTACTTCTGATATGGAGTAACTCATATTTATCACCTCACAAATATATTGTAAGAGTTAGAGTTAACTCTAGGTCAAGCACAAAAATCAAATAATTAAATTTATTGATGATTAAATCAATTATTTTGCATCAATAATGATATTCACTATGTGTTATTTTTTATAGCGTTGTCATTCTTCTTACTCGAAATAACGGCTTTATAAATGAATAATCCAATAACAAAAAGAGAAAATAAGAATATTGCACCTTGTGAAAATAACTGCATCAAATACATAGAGCCATCATTTCCACTTTCGGAGAAGGTTTTAATTAAACTAAATTCCATCATTTGAATTGTATATAACGCTCCAATTAGACCAAGAAACGACAAGACAAATTGTCTATCTGTTTTATCTTTCTTCGCTAAGATTTTGATGGCAAAAACCATTTTAAGCGTGCCATATAGAGCATAAGCATATATAAACCAATCAATTAAATAATGAGGGGAATCTTTAAATAGTATTGTTAAAACAAATGCCGCCATCATCGGAGCGATAACTATGAGCATTGAAATCACTCCAGCAAGATAATGACTTGGTTTTATGTGATATTTTTCTATTGCCCACTGCCACACTTTGAATAGAAACATGAGATAAGAAAAGATACAGTAATTAACCAAAATCCAATCAAATTTAATAATGACAAAAACAAGGTGGATTGTACCCATAATAAAAGGCCCAAGCAGCGATATATAAAACGCTAGATTTTTTGAACGATAGAAATCAAATGTCTCTTTTATAATGTTTCTCACAATAAAGATTATAACAAAAAATAGTACCAACGCATAAAATACGTTGTACTGACTAGACCCTATAAGGGCTATTACTCCACAGACCCTCAAGGGTCATATGTGGACTGACAACCGTGATTCTCACTCTAGCTACCCTTTGAAAGGGTCCTTATATTCTTT
>JAGBLL010000051.1 GCA_017635465.1 Bacilli bacterium | reverse complement strand
TTAATAAATCAACTGCTCCATCGACAGTATAATAAGTATCAACATCATCTTCACAATTATCTTTCACAAAAGTAACACCTTGCAATCCATTAAATTGCTCTGTTAATGTAAATCGTTTATTTTCAGTCATTCAACATCACCATAATTTGCTTTGATATTCACTACATCGCTTTTTAGCAATGTTATAATATTTTTCATCTAATTCAATTCCTATAAAGTTACGATTGGTTTGCAGACAAGCCACACCAGTCGAACCACTACCCATTGTGAAATCTAAAACTACATCATTTGTATCTGAATAAGTTAAAATTAAATCTTCTAATAATTCAACTGGTTTTTCAGTAGGATGATAATGATTGTAACTTTTAGGATATTCTAAAACATTTGACTTGTATTTATCCCCATATAAGTTAAATTTTGAGTTAAATTTTGAGTTAATAACTTCTAATTCCTCATATGATTTAAAACAAGGTAATTTATCAATATGGAATACTTCAATTAACTCATTATATGTTTCCAATGTACATAATGCAAATTGACTGCTCCCTACTCTATAAAAAAAGTGTTCTGCTCTCCCATGTCCTAATACTCTTTCAATATCCTTATAAGTCATATTCATTTCAGATAATAAAGTTTGAGCATACTTTCTTAAAGGGTGTTGATTATCACTGTCATGTTTTTTACGATAAACTGTTAAATCTTCAACATAACTCACTGGTGCTTTTCCACTCATAAAAGGATTAGCAAAATGGTCTTTAAGCCAGTAAAGTGGATAAATAAAAGGCAGATTTTGTGGTTTAGACTGTCGTAGATAGGAAGTATACGGTTCTTGACTAAATAAAATACATGTTCCATTCATTCTTAATAATTTTTCGCAACAATCAAACATCTGTTTTGTAGGTAATGCAGTATCCCATTCTGTTGTTTGATTTTGCCAACCATCAAGTGTTAAACCTTTAACAGTTCCATAAGGAATGTCAGTTAGTATTAAGTCCACTTTCTGCCCCCCCCTTATGAGTTTATCCATTTCTTCAAGACAATCGCCTTGTATTAAAGTGCAACTCATAATATCCTCCGAATAGTAAATCGTTTTTCAGTCATTCAAACCACCTTTCAATTCTCTTTTCATTGTTTCAAGGATTTGTATTGCCCCACTATACAAACTTGGGTCTGAAAACTCATTATCAGACTCAAATTCATCATCACGAAGTGTGGGCAATCTTTGTAAGTGCATATCAATCCAACTGAAAACACTATCTTGAAATTGTTTTAACTGCTCATTCTCTTCGTGAAGTTGATTAATTAAATCAAAAGCATCTTCAACTTCAACTTCAACTCCAGTAGTTGTATCAATCCAAGCATAATCTCCATCACGAATAATTAATCGTTTTTCAGTCATTTAAATCATCTCCATCAATTCGTTTGTTGCATTCATTACAATACCAATATATCTTTCCAGTATAACTTGAATGTCTTTTTAATGTTCCTCCACATTCACAAGGAACAGAAAGTTTAATCATTTT
>JAGBLL010000050.1 GCA_017635465.1 Bacilli bacterium | reverse complement strand
GTTCTATTAGTTTTAGGTAAAAGAAAAGACCCCCTCACATAACGCGTGAAAGGGTCTCCACTTTTAATGTTGTAGCCTAAGTGGGTTTAGTTGGGTATCACCACTTAAATCCACTTTTTATGTTATAGGCTCCAAATAGAGTGTTGAGCTCTACTCGAGTCTAGGCTTTTGTGTTACTTCTCCCACTCCTGACATTCCTTGCCTTCTAGAATATCAGCTATTCTTTCACAGGCATGTCCATCACCATAAGGATTAATATCATAATATGAATTTATCATCATTATCAAAACAATAATTATGAATAATATAATTCCTTAAGAATGCGAACTGTATGTAGCAATCCTTCTTCTACTGTAAATGTATCAGAATACCCTATTTTTTTTATTTTTTCATTGTTTAAAACTGAATTACTCATGGGGTTAAATGATTTTAGTTCTTCTTCAGTTGGTTCTTTTACTCTCAAAACAACATTGGCAGCAGCAGCGATAATTTCTGCCATTTGTCTAATTGTAGTTACTTCATCGTGGCCTATGTTATAGGATTCGCCACTTTTTCCGTTGAGCAAAGCAATCAATATAGCAACTGCACAATCTATCGAGTAACAATAACTTCTTTTTTGTAAGCCAGTACTCTTTAACTCAAGTGTTTCGCCACGAGCAGCTTGGTAAGCAAAAACCGAAGAAACTCTTTTATCGTTAGGTGATGCTGTGGGCCCAAAAACGTGTCCAGGCCTAACGATTACTGTCTCAAGACCGAATTCAGATGTAAAAGATCTGCACAGAACTTCCGACGCTCTTTTTGCTTCACAGTATGATGATCTCACTGTATTGATACCAACAATTCCAAAAGCATCCTCGTCAAAGGAATCACCATTCATTGTGTTTCCATAAACCTCAGACGAAGAAATATATAGCATGCGTTTTGTACCTTTTTCTTTAGCATAATTAAGAAGATTTAAAACCCCAATAAAATTTGAAAGCATTGTCTCCACTGGAGCATTAATATAAAGATCCGGAGAGGCCAACCCGGCACCGTGAATAATATAATCAAAATCATCATCAAAATTTAATGACTCTAGAGCATTATATTTTAGATATTTAATCAAATAACTTCCGTATCTCCTTTTGTAAAACTCTTCATTAATATCAGCAACAAAAATATCAATACATAAATCAAGGGTTGTATTTGCAACAATCAACAAATCAACAATTGTTGAACATATTAGTCCTAAGCCTCCAGTAATTAATATTGATTGTTTTTTTAATTTTGAAAGGTCGATGTTCATCAAGGCTTTTTTCAAGTCTTGATTATAAATAGTGTTTTTTAAAATATCATTCATTGTGCACCTTATTTTATTTTTTTATCCATTCATCATTTTTTGCATTTAACAACGCTTTAAAAATTTCGATATCCTCTATGGTTGTAATTTTAATGTTTTTTTCCGATCCCTTAGAAAAATAAGTTGTAAAACCATATTTTTGCATTAACGAGCACGATGCAGCCATATTATTAACGCCGTCTGCAATGGCTTTATTTTGAATATCCCATAATTCATTAAAATTGTATGCATGTGGAGTTTGAGTTCTCCAAAGTTCTTCTCTATTTAGTGCTGCGTTAGATTCAAAACCGTTTTTTGACACAAATACAACCTCGGTTGTCGGAACAACTGCAACGGCAGAACCATATTGCTTTTGTTTAACCAAACTATCTGTAATTATATCTTGTGAAACCATCGGTCTGTTTCCATCGTGAATTAAAACAGTGATATCATCGGTATTGTTATTGTCCTCTTTAATTGCTTTCAATCCATTATAAATAGATAGTTGACCTGTTAATCCACCAATAACAACTCTCTTTAATTTAGTGATATTAAACTGTTTAGCGTATGCCTCTAAAATTGCAGTCCAACCATCTAAACAAGCTACATAAATAGCGTCTATGTTTGGATGTTGTTGAAAAGCCTCCAATGTATAAATAATGATTGGCTTATTGTCCACGCTTATAAATTGCTTTGGCAAATCTTGATGTGTTCTTGTTCCTGTTCCCCCAGCTGTTAAAACAACTATGTTCATACCTCTTCCCCTTCCTTTAAATAACAATCAAATGTGTGATGTGCAACTCTCTTTTCTATGGAAGGCAATTGCATATAATCCCCATATAAATTTGATAAATATAAATCAAAATTTCTGAAAACGCTATATGGAGTACCTTCGAACAACAAACTAGAATAATCCTCAAAAACATTAGTTGGCATTATTTCTTTGTTCCTGTAAGAACCACAAATGCAACCGGAATATTTTCGCCTTTGCTTGTTGTATTTCGCATTAATCCTATATATTCGATTAATCAATTTTTCTTTCTTGTAAAAACGGCTTATTATATAAAAAAATAATCTAACTGGTTCGTATATTAATCCATGCGTTTTACTTTTCTTAAAGCATTCCCAGTTACGAGCAACAAGTAATTCTCTCCAAAACCTTGTTTTATTTAAAATGTGCTTTGCTTCTTTAAATGTATCACCTAAATAATCAACAGGAAAAATATCGACAAAAACTCCAATGTTTAAGTTACTTGATTCCATTAATTTTTCTCGGATAAGCGTTTCCTTATCATAAGCTTTTGAAAACAAATATCCATACTCTTTATTCACGTTCGAATCAATTAAGCCAAATTTTGTCTTATTATTTTTACAATAGCATATAAATTTTTCGTAATCATGCCTCAGCATCATTATATCTATATCATCATCCCAAGGAATAAAACCTTTATGTCGAACAGCACCTAATAGCGTTCCCCCGCAAAGCGAATAACGAATAGACTCTTGCTTACAAATATGATCTATCTCATTTAAAATAATCAATTCCCTATTTTTTATTTCATTAAGTTCTAATTTTCTCATACTTGCTTCACTCCTATAATTATAAAAATTATGGTCAGAATACATTTTTGCGATAACTAGTTTTATCTTTTCCTCTTCATTTGTATTAGAAGACCATAAACAAAATTAGTTTTAGGCATTGTTACCCCCCCCGCGAAAGAAGGCGCCTAATAATAGAAAATACTTTTGTTTTCTTCACAAATTGTTTCAGACGACTAATAATTGTTTTTCTGCAATACTTTTTTTGAAGGCCCTTAAAATCCATTTTATGCATGTCGTCAAAGAATTTCAGACGCTCCTTAGGAGCTTTTACAGATATATAGAATGCGGGGTTATACTTGATGCTTTTTTCAAAATCAACTTCATTTTTCTCTATTCTATTGGAAATCAAATCCAAAATAGCTTCTCCTTTGTTGCTATTAACCAATGCCAAGCTAACGCCTTTGTCATCATCAATATTTGGCATAATGTTTTCTATTCCCCAAAAATCCGCAAGCGTTATATCAGATAAGGATCCAAATTTTTTAATTTTACAATTATAGCAAGATGGACGAAGTGAATAATTTTTTAAGAACATTATCATGTATGGATCGGATCCGCTATCAAGAAAGCGAGATATATTATTCCCCTGTATTTTTATTCCAAATTTTTTCCAACCTATTAGTTTCTCTCTAAAATTGACGTACTCAATATTTGCTTTGTATTTTGCTTCAAGATACTCAACATATTTATTCCACAAGCCAGGAGAAGGAACCCCATGACATACCAAATCAACGCAAAATAATTTGTCATAATCTTTTTGTAAAAAAAGTTTTAGGCCTTTCACTTGACAAGGTGTTCCAGAAAAAAGCACATATTTGTTATCTTCTAAATCTCTCTTAACCAGTTTGTACGAATCATTTACATAAGCTTGTATATATTTACTTCCTCTTACAGGCGATAACAAACTAACATTATCAATTCGAGCAAATTCAGATCTCCTAAAATCTTTAGACATCACTACGCCATAAACTACTCCATTCATTTCTAGAATGCTAAGTGCAATCTCAGAAAAAATTCCGCCTGAGGAAGATTTTGCTCTAAGTTCTTCGTTTTTGCTTTTCATAGCATAGGCCAACGGGTTCTCTTTTTTGCTTTCGGATTGTTCTAAAAATGGGCAAACATGTTCGCATCTATTGCAACCAATACATTTATTTGCATCCACTTTAGGATAATAAAAACCCTCATCGTCCATCTTAAGAGAAATGCATCCAACCGGACAAGCATTCAAACAAGCTTGGCAACCACAACAAGTATTCTTTTTCAAAATATTGATCACAAAACGCCTCCTTACCGTAAAAAGATAATCAATAATCCTCTTTCAATATATAATAAGTATAGTTTTCATCTTTTTGAATAATCCTAGGTTTAGGTAGCACCACCGTTGAATTATCAGGAACATCAAAAAAAACTGGGCAATTGGCACCTATCCTAACATTATTGCCAATTTTGATATTGCCAAAAATTTTGGCTCCTGGTCCTATATAAACATTGTCACCGATAGTTGGGCATCCACCCATACTGCGTCCAATAGTGACTTGATGTGAAATTCTGCAATTCTTACCAATTCGAGCACCCTGAGCAATTACAATGCCATTTATGCCATGCGGATTAAAAATCGGCCTTGATTCGAATACATCTTTTTCCATTTGAGAATCTATAGAAATGTCAGCACTTTGTCTTTCGTTTTGTTTTTTTATCCAATAAAGCAACATAAGTCTTTTTATTTTGCTTTTTGTTTTAAAGAATTGCTCTCTTTTTCGAAAATATTTATCGTAATTAAATAATAGTCTTTTTTTAAAAAAATCTTTTATCATTACTCCTCCGCCCTTCGTAAAAAACCATAAGATTATTAGTTTTATCAAGAATTTAGATTATATACATTTCTATTTGCTAAAACGACTCAACACTAACCCTTTCTCGTACTTGTTCATTGAAGTCAACCACATCGATGCACAATAAATAGCTGTATAAATCAAAATAGCAATCAAAAGTAACCAAAAGTTATCATAAGGAAAGTATCTTGACAGTAAAACGCCACATAGCACAGGAATAACGAGGCCGAATGATATTCGTATAATATTTTTCCAAAATAAAACAATATCGATTCCACATTGCTTGTAATAATAAATGTTCATAACCAACCCATTAGCAAGAATAAGCGACACACCTGTTCCAATTGCGCTTCCAATTGCACCATATTGCTGAGCTAAAAAAATAGACAAGACAAGATTAACTAATGCCATTATCAAATAAGCAATGCTTCTAAATTTATGTTTATTCAACGCCCTTTGCACTTCAATTCCTATATTCTGCGTTAGCGCAATCATTGAAGGAATGCACAAAATTAGCATAACATAATATGCATCTGTATATGAATCTCCTACCCAAAAATGTAAAAATTGTTGTCCAAAAAAGATAAATCCTGTACATATCAACCCCAAAATCAAGAACTGGATTCTTCCAACCTTAATAAACAGGTTGCTTATTTCCTCATCTCGGTTTTTAGAACTGTTGATTATAGAATGAATTCTTGGAGCGAACAAACCAGAAATAGATAAAGAAAACTGTTGAAAAGCCATATATAAAGTGAATCCAACCGAATAAACTGCAACCACATCAGTGCCTTTGAAGCGTCCTAGTAGAAGCTTGTCGATATTAAGATTAATTTGATCGACAATTAAATTTATAGCAATAAAGATGGTAAAAACAAAAACCTGCCCAAATATGCCTTTTTCAAAAGATTTAAATTTAAATTTAGTTTTAAGTATAGCAAAACAATAAAAAATAAATGAAATATCTACTACCAGCGAAACAACAAGAGTAACTATTACAATTGATATTGATCCATACCCCAATAACATAAGGGGTATAGAAAGTATCGGGCTCAAAACAGTCTTTCCAATAAGCATTGCTTTTAAGAAAATAAACTTTTCATGCGCTGAAATAATGCAACTAAAAAGGCTCATAGGAAATGAAATCGATAAATTGAGTGTTAGCAAAAACATAAGAACTCGTGCAATTTCATACTCTGTTTTTGTGAGTCCGTTATCAAACACAAGTTGAATATTTGATGTCAAAAACAAACCGCATAAAAAGGAAATCAGCGAAATGATTAGAAATACAATCAAAAACAATCCATTTAGACTATTTATTTTTTCATTTTCCCCTTTGCTTTTATAAACGGAGAAAAAACGAATGTAACTACTGCTAAAACCAAGATTCAAGATAGTTAAAAGCGAAATTGTTGATGCTACAGTATTGTAAAGTCCGTATTCGCTTTTCCCAAGCAGCTTGATCATCACAGGAGTATAAATCAAATTGATTGCAACATTAAACGCCATTTGCAAATATGAAAGAATGGCGCCAATTTTTATCTGATTTGCCTTCATTATTCGATTATATCCTTTGTCATCTTATCAAAAAATAAAAATGTATGTTCCTTAACATCATCAAAAATTGCTGTACTCTTTTTTGAATAATCAATTCCCGTATAATCACATGGAGAATCAATCATTCTTTCTCTGCAATCAATAGTAAGCAGAAAATCATTGATTCTAATATTCATATGTTCCCCACGAACTCGAGAAAAGGCATAGAAATCTTTTTTAAAAATATATGAAAAACATAAAGCGTGAAAACTATCAGTCATGACGCATTCTGCATTAGCAATTAACGACAAAAAATCATTTGGAGAAATATCTTTTCTAAACAAGTCTCCTTTTTTGATGTTGTTTTTGCCATTCAAATATGGAATTACAAAAATCCTCCATCCTTTTTCTTTGGCAAAGTTTTCAACAATACATCTAGACTTAGCATCATCTCCAAGCAAGTAATAAAATATATATTTTTCTGTACAAATCTTTTTGCTTGCTAAAGACAACCATTCGTCTTTTGTTAGTAAAAACACAGGATCAAGCACAAGTGAGATGGGTCTCACATGTTGCAATAACTCAACGGCATTACGCTCTCTTACGGACACCATCCTATAGTCTTGTAAAAACGATTCATAAAAAGCTAAATCTGAACTAGTTAACGACTTAACTCCAATGCTTGCTGCATATGAATACTTTGGCTTATTTGTAAAAGAAAGTGAATACCCGACATTTATTTCAGACGGGTTCCAAACTTGATCGCTTCCTGTCACAAATGCATCAAAATTCTTTTCGACTGTACTAATGTTTTTATAGTTATATATTTCCCTTGTATGTGGTATTGCAGTTCTAAAACGTGAACAAGCTTCTATTCTTTTTTTGTTGCGAATAAAATTTTTGAGCATTGTAATAAATTTATTTCCAATATGAAGCATAAGACGAGAAAATTTTCGTTGCTTTATCGAACTGTCATACTGAATTTGGCATGCTATAAAATTGTTCTTTTGAAACATTTTAATCAATGCATAAGATTGTAAAAGCCCGCCATAATTAAAACTTTTATAATAATGTGTAATAACACCTATTTTCATTTTTGATTTTTCCATAATTTTCACACTCGCGTTATCATTTTGACCAAATAGGCACGTAAGGAAATACTCCATTAGATCCGAGAAAAACAAACATTACAAAGAAATAAAAAACATACCAAGCAATAAAATATGCCCTTGCGATATTTAGCTTCGAAGGCTTTACAAGTTTGACAACCATTGGAATAAAAAGTATCTGTGTAATTAAACTATACTCAGCTAATCTATCGGCATATGAGATATAAACACCGAGGATTTGCAATGGAATTTGCAAAACATAAATTCTTAACAATAGAAATACATCACGATCTTTACACTTTGAAGAAAAAATAATATAAGCACACGGTATTAGGACAGGTAAAATGTAAAGCAAAAAGCCAATTCCACCATTAGATTCGTTGTTCAGATAAGACGAATAAAGATTTAGTCTTGAAAGCAAAGAATTAATAGGTGAATGAAGTAAAACCACTCCTAACGAAGCAATTGCGGTAATCGTTAATACTAATGAAACTTTATTTTTCTTAAATAAGCTTAAAAAAACAACCAATGAGAAAACTAAAGCACTTTTATGAAAAGTCGCAGCAAGAATAACAAATAGGAAGAACAAAAAATAATCCTTAATCGTCTTTTTGTTTAACAAAAACGTTATACCAAATAGCAATATCGCAGCAGCTATAGCCTGTCTAATGCCATTGAAAGAAAGACAATAGAAGACCATGTACGAAATAAATAATGGAAAAGTGACACCAATTTTCTGCTTGCAACGATTAATTGATAAAAAAATAAAAAGCGAATAAATGATTGAGCTAAATAACAATACTTGATAATAATTATTAGCAACCAAATTTATTATGACCCAAGATGGTTCTTGGTAAAAATTTAAAATCGAGTTCCAACTAAGACGACTATTTATAGAATTATAAACTTCTAAATATCCAAAATAATCTGTTCCTATACCATACCTTATAGAAGAAATTAGAACTGTTGGAGTTGCAAGTAATATAAAAGTCAATACTTTTTCAATAGCACTTTTAGCTCTCTTGTAAAGCGAAGCAAAACAAAGAGATGTACCAAAAGCTGAAAAATAAACAATAACAGATGGAATCATAATTTTCCTTTTATTTTAAATATAAGTCTTAGAGTATTGACTAGCCTTAAATTTGCAATAATTACAATTACAAAATATGGAAGTCCATAAACAAGCAAAGATCCAATAGAATAAAACTTATTATATTCCTTTCTTAAAAATTTTAATCTTTTGCTAAATTCTTTTCTTTTCCATCTCGATACAATCATTGTACCAATGTTTGAAAAATAGCAATTCTTCATAAAAGCTTTAGTTAAGAGATTAATATCTTGAGTATGAAGCGATATAGTTTCAAATGCAGTCAAAGCATAATCAACGCTGTTTAAGGAGTAATTATGCATTAGAGATTTTGGATTCATAACATAATTGTATAGCGGCTCTGCTAAATAAAATATGTTGTTACTATACAGGTATGCAATCCTGAAAAAAGGATAATCCTCATTTCTAGTAGAGTTAGTGAAAGAAATCTTATGGTCTTTAATAAGAGAGTTTTTCACACATTTCCCACAAACGCCATTCGGAGAAAAAAGAAAGGCTTTTTCGAGGCTAACAAACGAAGAGGAAGAAAAGGTTTGAAATCTCTTCTTCGAACAATCGCTCGTCTCATAGTAATCAAACAATACAATGTCTGGCTGAGAATTATTGCTAATACACTCGTCTAGTTTAAATAACGCATCAAGCTCTAAATAGTCATCAGCGTCTAAAAAAACTATATAATCGCCTTTTGCCTCTTTTAAGCCAACATTACGGCTCCCTCCTGCGCCTAGATTGCATTCATTTTTAATCACCTTCATGGGTATATTCTTGCTATCATATAAGAAAACGAGGTTTTCTAAAATTTGAGTGGTTTTATCCGTTGAACAATCATCAATCGCGATTATTTCAAAATTATTGTAACTTTGCTGAATTAATCTACCTATTGTAGGCACTTGGCTTTCAATGTTATAGCATGGAATTATTATAGAAAAAGTAATATTTTTTTTGTTCATAAACAGACTACCTTCTTGCAATTTTCTTAAAAACAAAGCCTCTTATTCTATTTGGCAAAAGGATCTGAATAACAAACCTTTCAAAAACATTTATGCAGTATCTTGGAAAACCTATAATCTTCTTTTCCCACATAAATTTTTGCAGTTTTTTTTCACTCCTATAATATTTGAGTCCACCTCGTCTGGCATACATATCTTTACCCGTGCGAACATTAACTAAAATAGTGTTAGTATTAAAAAAACAGCAGCCATTAAGACACATTCTTATCCAAAGATAGTAATCTTCGTTGAAATACCAATCTAGATATCCACCAGCTTTCATAATTGCCGTTTTTTTGAACATAACAGACACATGATTCATAGCACATCTTTTTTTCATGTACTCACGTATAGCATCGTTTGATGTAGGGACTGAACGCGTTGCAACAATATTGCTTTCTTCACCAACAAACTCAGTAATATTGCCACCAACAATATCTATATCCTCGTTATCATAAAAACATTTAAGTTGTTGTTCGAACCTATTAAACACCGAAATATCGTCACTATCCATTCTAGCAATTAGCTCATAAGTACTATTCTCTGTTGCAATCTTAAGAGCGTTGCCTAACCCATGGTTCTTTTCAAGTCTAATGATTTTCATTACACATATTAACGAGTATTTATGAATTATCTCATCGATTTCATTTGGAACAGGCCCATCCACGACAAGAACAATTTCACTCGGCATAATTGTTTGCTTTACAGTTATGCTTTCTAGAGCTCTATCAAAAAAAACGGGATTATCACTTCTATACACAGATATTGCGACTGAAAATGGCTGATATTTCATTTTTCCACCCCAAAATAACTTTTTGCTTCGTTTTGTTTTGCTTCATATTCCAAATAATCAATTCTTCCTTCTTTTAAAAGCCAATCACCAAAATCAATATCGCTCTCAGTTCCATCGCGAACCGTATCTGCTCTTTTAAAAACCTTAAACACAGTTTTCAAAATCAATACAATATCACCAAGCAATGAAATCTTGGAGATATATTCAAGATCATATTCAAACTTTTGTTCCCAAGTTATGTTGTTCCTACCATTTACTTGAGCAAGACCGGAAAGGCCTGGTCTAACATCGTGGCGATGTCTTTGCTCTTTGGACATAAAAACCATATCTCTAACCAATTGAGGACGTGGACCAATTATGCTCATATTGCCAATAAGTATATTTAATAATTCAGGCAACTCGTCCAGACTTGTTGATCTTAAGAACTTTCCGTACTTGTTGAGTCTTTGTTCATCTGGAAGCAGGTTGCCTGAGTCATCTTTCTTGTTAGACATTGTTCTGAACTTTATCAACTTAAATATTCGTTCATTTCCATTTTTATCTTTCTTTCCAGGTCTTTTTTGTGTGAAGAATGGATTACCGCCCATTGCTATCGCGCCAACAACCATCAGTATCAAGAGGATAGGCGATAAAACTATCAACGCTAAACCAGATAAAACGATATCCCAGAATCTTTTGAAGAACTGCTTGTAGAAAACGATGGAAAGAACGAATAGCAACAATAAACTACCAAGTACTATTAATAGAATTTGCCACCATTCCATCATTCAAAACACCTTCTGATAACTTCTATGATTCTGTCTTGTTCCTCTGGAGTCATTTTATTGTCAGATGGTAAGCAGCACCCTCTTTCAAAGATATCTGCTCCTACATCCTTCACTACACCGGCAATATAAGCATTAGTTTTAGCTCTGATTGAGCCACCCCTGCCAACACACTCATGCATTCTATACATTGGCTGCATATGCATTGGCTTCCAGATTGGTCTGCCCTCTGCATTAATGGAAGAGATTGCCTCCAGTATTTCAGTTGGACAAGTTTTGCCATTTTCTTTTATGTAAAGTGCTTTCGAGTCATCTCTAACTTGTTGGCACATATATTCTTTATCGATAATCAAAGCAGAAAGCCAATAATTTGGTTCAGAATCATCTAAGATAGGATTCATCTTGATTGGTAAATCCTTTAGCCCTTCTTTATATCTTTCATAAATTGCTTTCTTTTGAGCTATGTGTTCTTCAAGATGTGGGTATTGTCCACGGATTACACCGGCAATCACGTTCGACATTCGATAATTAAAACCCACTTCCTCATGTTGATACCATGCAGCAGCTTCTCTAGCTTGGGTGGACCATTTACGTGCTTTGTTAGCAACTTCTAAGTCATTAGTTAAAAGGCAACCACCACTGGAACCAGTAATGATTTTATTGCCGTTATAACTAACTGCAGAATAATCTCCAAATGATCCGCATTGTTTATCATGGAATGTAGCGCCCATCGCCTCTGCAGCATCTTCAATTAAAAGGGCTCCGTGTTTCTCACAGATTTCCTTGATTCTCTTGATATCACCAGGGAAGCCATAAAGTTCTGCACAAACAACTAATTTGACTTCAGGATATAATTCAAACGCTTTTTCGAGAGCGACCGGATCCATGTTCCAAGTTTCTTCTTCTGTGTCGATGAAAACAGGGATGCCACCTTCGTAAACGACTGGGTTTAAAGTGGCATCAAAAGTCATATCAGAGCAGAAGACTCTTTTGCCTTCTAAAGCACCATGAGAAATCATCGGTTTGCCATAGAGTCTTTCTCCAGCAAATTTTACGCATAAATGAAGTGCTGATGTGCAGTTGCATAGAGCCACCGCATATTTCATTCCGGCTTTCTCAGCTGCGATTCTTTCGACTTCGTTTATATTCTCACCAACGGTAGACATCCAATTGGTGTTATATGCCTCTGTCATGTATTTAAGTTCTTCCCCATGCATTGTTGGTGAAGATAAATAAACTTTATGTTCAAAAGGCTTTATATCATCTTTTTTTGTATACATACCAATTGAAACCCTCCTAATTTCCTTCGAAACCCGCCCTGCATCTATCCATGAGTGGTCTCGTTTTATTCTCTATTTGTAACGGATTCGCCTCAGCGCGACTTTTTATCATTTCTTCAAAACTCAGCGCCTTCAACCCTCATATTCATTCAAATTTACCACCTGAAAACAGGCCTAAAATGTAACGCCCTATTGTGCAAAAGTTTTGCGTGCGTTACACGCTTTGCAACAGTGGACATCGAAACACGCACTTTGCACAGTTTTCACAGTCATATTGTGGATTCTGCGTTTTTTTATATACTTTGTATATAATATCGCTGTTTTTCTGTGCTTTTCGCACCCTTATTCCGACATGACCAAGCAGGTTCTATTGCGCATAACCCCCATGATAATTCAGATTTACCATGTGTTTTCCCTCGTTTTGGCGGTTTTGACGGAAATCATGGATTTTCTGTACGACCCGTGTACGATTTCTGTCCTCGCTTCTTCTCGTTTCCTTCCCCTTAACAGCACCCTCAGAAAACTTTTTTTGACTTTTTTTGCGAAAAGTGAGTAAAACGCGCTTCCTATTCGCAAGCACAGTAGAAGGGGAAAATCCTCGGCAAACCCCAAGGATTATCGCCTCAATGACTTGATATATCCGCCCGAAAGAGCGATGTATGTAAGTGCAATGGACGGCGAAGCCCATCGGTTCTAAAGCCGTCTCTCCCCGCGAACAATCAAAAGGAGGAAAACGAAATGGAAACCAGAACGAATGAGCCGATCATGGTAGAGACCGTCGCCCTCAAGAAGGGCAAACCAGACAAGCGGGTCTTCACGGCCACGGTCAACGACTCCGGCGACAGCTGCCAGTTCACCTTGGACACGAGCAGGACCTTCCTCTGCAAGAAAAGGTTCCACATCGAGCCAGGCTGCAAGGTCACCTGGGGCGAGAAGTCATATGAGATCTACATGATGTCCATCTACAGGACCGGAGCGCCTAGCTTCTTCGCCAAGGAAATCGAGGCGGATCCGCAAAGCGTCCAGGAACTCAAAGCCCACTCGCATTCGAATCGTTAATCGGTTCAGGACAGCCACTCCACAACGGGGTGGCTTTTCTTTGTTAGTTTAACGACGTCCCGGTCAAATCTATCGAAACCGCCGAAGCGGAATCATTCTGTCTCAATCGCCGTTTCGGTCGACGAATACCTTGACGCATCTTCTCGTGGGCCTCGTTATGAGCCCGAGTTTCTTCTCCGCCTCGTAGAGCCTCTCGATGTCCTTGAATAGCGTTTCCTTGGAGCGGTCGGTTAGCGAGAGCAGCCTGTCGAACATCTCGCCGCACCTGCTTGGGTCGTTCCAGTTCCTCTCGTAGCCCGCTTCCTCCGGCATCCTGAGCGTACTCGATGCGCCGGTGAGGTATTCCGCGTCTATCTCAAAGAACCCGCTTAAGGCCTCGACGTTCTCAGGGCTGGGGTTCCTTTTGCCCCTCTCCCACGCGGAGATGGTCTCCTTGCTGAACCCGGTCGCCTCTGACAGCTGGTCCTGGCTGAGCCCTCTGTTGGTCCTTAGCTCCTTGAGTCTATCCTTGAATTCGGCCATGATCTCACCGCCTTTTCTGTACGACTTCTGTACGGGTTTTCGCCAACCAGTCTAATCCCTATCGTTTTTAGGCTGGAATCGTACAGGACTCGTACACGTTTTTCCTATGCTTTTCGCACCCATTTCGGCGCTCAGAATATGTCTATCTTGGTTCGGATTTCCCGTTTTCTCTTGTACGGTCTAGGTCGTACAGATTCTTCAAAAAACCTCGAAAACCCCTTTATATCGGCGCTTTTTCGAATTTGGAAAATCTTTAACCCTCATGTTCATTCAAGTTTACCATGCTGAAATAGGGCTAAAATGTAACGTGGTACGATACATATGTAACGCGGTACGTTACACGGCTTGCACCAGTGGACATCGAAACACGCACTTTGCACAGTTCTTACAGTCATATTGTGGATTCTGCGATTTTTTATATACTACGTATATAATATCGGTGTTTTTCGGTGCTTTCCGCAGTTCAATTCCGACATGACCAAGCAGGTTCTATTACGCATAACCCCCATGATAATTCAGATTTACCATGTGTTTTTCCTCGTTTTGGCGGTTTTGACGGAAATCATGGAGTTTCTGTACGACTCGTGTACGATTCCTGCTTTCTCTTCGGCTCCGTTTCCTTCCCCTTAACAGCACCCTCAGAAAACTTTTTTTGACTTTTTTCGTGAAAAGTGAGTAAAACGCGCTTCCTATTCGCAAGCACAGTAGAAGGGGAAAATCTTCGGTAGAACCCAAGGATTATCGCCACATTGACTTGATATATCCGCCAGAAAGAGCGATGTATGTAAGTGCACTGAAGGCAGGTCCTAGAACCGCCGCATCCCCGCGAATAAACGAAAGGAGGAAAACGAAATGGAAACCAACGCGAAAGTTCCGGTTATGATCGAACTGGCAAAGCTCAGGAAGGGCAAACCCGTCAAAAGGGTGTTCCTTGCAAAAGTCAGCCATATAGGGGTCGACTACGAGTTCATCCTGGAAACCACAAAAACGAAACTGTGCACCCTAAGGTTCAGGATAGCGCCCGGGGACAAAGTCACCTGCGGGGAGCAATCCTACCTCATCACCATGATGTCGATCTACTGGTCCGGTCCGCCCGACTTCTTCGCAAAGCCGATAGAGACCAGCCAAAGTGACATCGAGGAACTTCGGATCTACGCCAAAAAGGAATTCGGGATCTGAGGGTTCCGCGCCACCTCCTCGTGGGGTGGCTTTTTTCTTGTTAGTTTAACGACGTCCCGGTCAAATCTATCAAAACCGCCGAAGCGGAATCATTCTGTATCAATCGTCGTTTCGGTCGACGAATACCTTGATGCATCTCTTCGCGGGCTTCTTTATGAAGCCAAGCCTCTTCTCCGCCTCGTAGATCCTGTCGATGTCCTTGAAGAGCGTTTCCTTGGAGTGGTCGGTCAGCGAGAGCAGCCTGTCGAACATCTCGCCACACCTGCTTGGGTCGTTCCAGTTCCTCTCGTAGCCCGCTTCCTCCGGCATCCTGAACGTATTCGATGCGCCGGAGAGGTATTCCGCGTCTATCTCAAAGAACCCGCTTAAGGCCTTGACGTTCTCAGGGCTGGGGTTCCTTTTGCCCCTCTCCCACGCGGAGATGGTCTCCTTGCTGAACCCGGTCGCCTCCGACAGCTGGTCCTGGCTGAACCCTCTGTTGGTTCTTAGCTCCTTGAGCCTTTCCTTGAATTCGGCCATCTTCAACCTCCGATTTCCAAACGGCTTCTGTGTATCTATTTCCAGCACTTGTACGACTTTTAGCCCTTTTCTGTACGACTTTTGGCGTTTTTCATACACATCACCACTATTAGTCGTACAGGAATCGTACATGTTTTTCTTATCGCTTCGCACCATTTTCGGCGCTCAGAATATGTCTATCTTGGTTCGGATTCCCAGTTTTCCCTTGTACGGTCTAGGTCGTACAGATTCTTCAAAAAAACCTCGAAATCCCTTTTATATCAGCACTTTTTCGAATTTGGAAAATCTTTAACCCTCATGTTCATTCAAGTTTACCGAGTGAAAATGGGTCCGAAATGTAACGCGGTACGATACAAATGTAACGCGGTACGTTACATGATCGGCATGAGTGGACATCGAACTTCTTCATGTTGGTACCATGGAGCGGCTTCTCTAGCTTGAGTGGACCACTTACGGGCTTTATTAGCAATCTCAATATCGTTTGTCAATAAACAACCACCACTGGAACCAGTGATAATTTTGTTGCCATTATATGAAACGGCACTGAAATCACCAAAAGAGCCACATTGTTTGCCGTTTAATGTCGCGCCCATTGCTTCAGCGGCATCTTCTATTAAAAGAGCACCATGTTTATGGCAAATATCTCTGATTCTTTCAATATCACCAGGGAAACCATATAATTCAGCGCACACGACTAATTTAACTTCCGGATATAATTCAAAAGCTTTTTCTAAAGCGACTGGATCCATATTCCATGTTTCTTCTTCGGTGTCGATGAATACTGGGATGCCACCTTCATACACTACTGGATTTAAAGTAGCATCAAACGTCATATCAGAGCAGAAGACTTTTTTGCCTTCTAATGCACCATGACTTATTTGTGGTTTGCCGTATAATTTTTCGCCAGCGAACTTAACGCATAAATGTAACGCTGATGTACAGTTACATAACGCTACTGCATATTTCATGCCAGTTTTAGAAGCGGCAATCTTTTCTAATTCGTTAACATTTTCACCTGCAGTGGTCATCCAGTTCTTATTAAATGCATCAGTCATCCATTTTAATTCATCACCGTGCATCGTAGGACTGGCTAACCAAACTTTTTGTTCAAATGGTTTTAAATCATCTTTTCTTTTAAACATAATTTATGCCTTCTTAGATATTCAAAAAGCGATGCAAAGCATCGCAAATTTATACTATTTTTTATTAGGAGTTTTTACGCCCCCCCCCCGTTAATTTCGTTAGGATTAACGAATGTTGGTACCACTTCGTGTAAAGCGGCCTTACATATTGTATTTGATTTTAGATCCATTGCTTTAGTTAAGATTTCTAATTTTTCATTTAGTTCTTCTAATGACAATGGAATATCTTTTTCAATGAATATTTGTTCATTATCAGTCTTAGTTAATCTTTCATCTTTGACTAATAATTCTTCGTATAGTTTTTCGCCTGGTCTTAAACCAGTTTCAATAATCTTAATATCTTTATCTGGTTCGAAACCAGACATCTTAATGATTTCAACAGCGAGGTCATAAATCTTCACTGGTTGACCCATATCTAAGACCATTAATTCACCGTTTTTAGCAATAGCAGCGGAGTGTAGCACTAATTGACTTGCTTCAGGAATAGTCATGAAATATCTAATGATGCGCTTATCTGTTAACGTGACTGGTCCACCATTTTGGATTTGTTTTTTAAATAACGGGATAACACTACCGGCACTGCCTAATACATTACCAAATCTAGTCGCAGAGAATGTTGTGTGTTGTTTTATTCTAGCGTGTGTCATACAGATGTATTCACACATACGCTTTGTAGCACCCATAACATTCGTTGGGTTAACTGCTTTATCAGTAGATACCATATGAACTCTACCAGCTTTATATTTTTCAGCGAGTTCAACGGTATTTAATGTGCCGAAGACGTTATTATCAACTGCTTCAATAACATTATGTTCCATCAATGGGACATGTTTATGAGCAGCGGCCATGATAACGATATTTGGTTTATATGCTTTAAATACTTTTTCTAAGGCCATCTTATTAGTGATACTACATATTTCAATTTTTAAATCTAAAGTATCACCATATTCGATTCTTAATTCTTGTTGGATATCATAGACACCGTTTTCATAGATATCTAATAATATTAATTGACGCGGTTCCATCTTGGCTATTTGTCTAGCGATTTCACTACCGATAGAACCACCACCACCGGTCACTAATACTTTCTTATCTTTATAGTAGTTAATAGTGACGTCAGTAATGACTTCTTGTTCTTTTCTAAATAACAATTCTTCAATATCAAAGTCTCTTAAGGTTCTCTTACCTTTTTGTGTACTTTGCATTGAAGGATAGTCATATGATTTAATCTTAAATCCCGCAGCTTTATATTTTTCATATAATTTCTTACGTGATTCAACATTAACGGAATTAGGTAAAGCGATAACTACTTCTTGAACACCATGTTCGATTAATAAATCTGATGTACTATCTTCTTCTAAGATAACGGGTTTGCCATATATTTCTCTACCTAATTTTTCTTTATCAATATCAACAAAGCATACAGGTGTATAAGCACTGACTGGGTTATTAATAAGTTCTTCCGCTAAGCCAGTCCCGACAACACCGGCACCAATAATAGCGATCTTAATTTTATTAACTGGATCGCCTCTATCAAGTGACCAATCACTATGGGCGATGAAGTTAATAAATTTAACAATAGCTCTACCACCTTTAGTGCTTCTATTAACGTGTTTATATAAATATCTATAAACCATTCTAATCGCTAAAGAAATGATGGTATTAGCGAAAACAATTAATGAAACAACTGGGAATATTAAAGCGCCAAATCCTGGAATAAATCTTTGAACGATGTAATAAACAAGATAGAAAACACTATCCGCAAACATCAATCTTAAATAGCTTTGTACACCACCATATCGCCAAATTTGGCCATATACTCTCCAGAAAAATCTAGAGGTAATACTAATAAATGAACCAACGACAAAATGTAATAAGATTTGCCACCACTCAAGATTATGCCATCTATAAAGTAGCAAAGAGAAGGCTATAACAGAAGCAAAGATGAGAAGATCATAAAATATCAGCATCCATCTCACTGGATATAGCGATAAGTAGTAGTTTTTGTTTCTCATAAATTATTTATTGATGATATTAGTGACGATATTAATACCGATATTAGATGTGACTAATCTATTACACATCGTATATTCAATAGTCACCGTTCTTTTGTGGAGATTAACTTTTTTAATCTTCGTTTCTAGGCCCATCAATGGGCCATCGAGAACGCGAATCATTTCGCCTTCTCTAACTTGTATATTTGATATCTCAGTAATTCGGTTATTGTTCTTACTATAGAGAATATCAACCATACGTGATTCATCTTTATCTAAAGGTAGGAAGTTTTCTGTTCCTTCTTCTCTGCCCAATAGCTTTTGAAAGCCTGGTGTAAAATATAGCTGTCTAAATAACTCTTTAACATCATTAGTTTCAACGAAGACATAGCCTGGGAAACATCTTTCTATTACTTCTTTTTCAATACCTTTAAATTTCTTTAAGACTTTACGGTATGGAGAAAAGACATCAAACGATGGATCATCAGGTTTATTTTTTAAGATATCCTGGATGGTTTCATTCTCTTTACCGGTTTTGACTTGAATAACGTAATACATACTATTCTCCCTTTTTATTGCATGCTCGCTCATTAGATATATAGTCCAATAAATATACCTAGATAAAGATGACCTCTATTCCCTATTAAGGTGCCACTGGCTGCGATTTAGTGAAATAGATTGATGTAGTTTTTAGTAAGATTTACTTATTTATCTTACGTAATTGAATAAGTCAGGATTTTTAATCTTTTTATATGACTTATCCAACGAGGATGGGCGGAAACTATGTGTATCACTAGCGACATAGTCCACGAGGTCTTTTTTAAGTAATTTCTTTACAAATCTTTTTTCTTTCCAAGTTGTAAGACCTAAATACGAATTGGAATTGATTTGTATCTTTGCCCCTTCGTTTCTAATAGAGAGGACTTTATCATATGTCATCCATTCATATCTCTCTATATGGGCTATTATTACTTCATAGCCATGTATTGAGAAGTTATAGAGGACATCTAATAGGTCTTCTGGTTCTCTAGTAAATGAGAATTCAAGTAAGATCCTATTCGTATTATTTAAAGTCAATAATTTGCCTTCTTTTAGCATCTTGATTTGATCTTCACGATGTGAGTAGCAAATCTCTTGACCTAAATATAATTTGATTGGTAGATTTTCTTTTTCTACCGCTTCTTTGAGAAGAAGGAATTGTTTCGTAATCTCTTCCACAGTTTTTTCGTAACGATGATAGATATGATGGGGAGTACAGATGATTTCTGTTACTCCAATATCTATTTCATGACGAATCATCGCTAATGAGGTTTCTAGATCTGGTGAACCATCATCAACATTAGGAATGACATGAGTGTGGATATCAATCATAGATCAGTTTTCTTTCTTCTCTTCTTCGGCTACCTCTTCGTTAGCTTTAGCCGCTTCGTTTTCTTTACCGTAGTAGTTTTGGTAATAGTATTTGTATTTATTACTATAATAGTAATCACCACGTTTAGCAGAGATATTAGCGAAGACACAACCCAAGATGTTAACGCCATTATCTCTTAATGTTTTAACTGACTCTCTAGCCGCGGCTTTTTCTGTTTTAGATTGACTTACTACGAATAAACAACCATCACATAATTTAGAGATGATAGCAGCATCAGAGACCGCTAAGATTGGTGGGCAGTCAACAATAATATATTCATATTGTTTTCTTAATGTCTTAAAGAGGTCCGCCATATTGTCACTACCTAAAATCGCGGTTGGATATGGGGCTTTACTACCTCTATTTAAGCAGTCAATACCGTGTTCACCGTGTTTAATGGCTTGTTCTAATTTGATATGACCAGCGAGAACATCAGTAATACCATCTTTATTTTCCACTCTAAATGAGCGGTGTAATTTTGGTCTTCTGAAGTCTAAGTCTACGACTAATACTTTTTTACCATCTTCAGCATATGTAGCCGCGACGTTTAAGGCAGTAACTGATTTACCTTCACCTTGCATAGATGAACAGATCTGAATAACTTGTGGACGTGTATCAACATTAGCGAATTCTAATGATGTTTTGATACGTCTATAACTTTCAGCGGCGATAGATAATGGTTGTTCCACTGTAATAATCCTATATTGTGGATGATCAGTGACTGAGTGTTTTGCTTTTGCTTTAAAGGCCATAATTACTTACCACCTTTCTTTTCATCATCGAATTGATAATCTGGGATACCCGCGAGAACTGGGATACCAAGAACTCTTTCAACTTCTTCGCTTGATTTGAATTTATTGTCAAATAATTCTCTTAATAAGACATAGAGGAAAGCAACCACAACACCAGCGGCTAAACCAATCGCGGTATTTCGTACAGTATGAGAAACTTGTGTACCTTTCTTAGTTTCACTAAGTGGTGTTAAGTTACCATTTAAGAATTTATATTTTGGTTCTGGATTACCTTCAGCATCTAATACAACATTACCGGCTTCATCAAGTTTTGGTGAATCGGCAACTTCACTAGCGGTATCAATGATTGTTTGTAAGATGGTCTTAGCATCATCTGGATCGTTAGCAGTATAAGAAACTTTTAAAATCAATGAACTAGCACTGACGGAAAGATTGCTTCTTAATGAACCAGCAGTAAAGTTTGTTGGTTTATTAATAGCGGTATTATCTTTAAGTTTGGCAGCAGCTTTAGAAAGGACTGCTTCTTCTTTAATGAACGCTACATAGGTATTAGTGATGTAGTTAGAGAAGTTATATTCAGTGGTAATGGCGGTATCTTTATTGCCTTCATAGGAAACTAACATAGTACCGGAACTTTGATAAACTGGTTTGACACCTTGTTCCACTTTGGTCCATGTAAAGCCTCCCGCTGTAACTAAAACGATAAATACGAGAATGGCAATCCAGTGTTTGCGGATGATGAATAGAATGTCTTTAAATGTCAGACCTCTACTCTCCTCCACTGCTACTTGTTTTTCTTCATCCATAATTCAATTCCCCTTGAGTTATATAAGGTTTTATTTAAAGTATTAAACTTTAGTGCATGACCGCTATTATAGACCAGTTGGCATTTTTAAGCAAACTTTTCGACAAAAAAACTAGAATAAGTGGGTATAAAAGTCTTACTCTAGTCAATATTTGTTTTATTAATGCAAGGTGTGATACTCCATAAAGACATGATTAAACCCACTATTTCTAGTTTTTTTAAAGGATTTTTGTTTGTCTTGATGGTACCCATATCCAACTAGTTCTCTAGCAATCTACGTTTTCATTATACCTAATAATAAATATTAATCAATATTTTTGAGTTCCCCGTTTTTTTAAAGGAGTTGATGAATGAAGCGATAAAATCGCTATAAATGCCATTAAAATCTAGGAATATTGGATAAATTGGGCTATTTTTCATACCAAGAAGGCGATTAGAAAAATATCGGAGGTAT
>JAGBLL010000049.1 GCA_017635465.1 Bacilli bacterium | reverse complement strand
TTCAGCATTGCCACATTTTACCTTTAGTGGAATAGAATCATTCCATGATTGTTCAGGAGAAAAAGGAAAAGTAAGTCTTTTCATAATAGGTTCCCTTTCCGAAGAAGTAGGAGCAGTAACCCTTCCTAACTACAACATCGAAAAGATGGGCGATTTTCAATGTGCCATAGGAAAAAACGAAGGAGAGAAAGACCCAACAAGATCCCATGTAATAACCTGCACAATTGAAGGCAATTTCGAGCCAAAAGCTTTTATTTTAGACGAACCAAAAGTCAACGGCTTCGATTTCCTTAACGAAAAAGGAGAATCAACCTGGCCAACTGAAGCAGAGCAAGCTACCTTTTTAATCGGAGAATGTGGAGAAAGAGTCGAATTAGATAAAGAAAACTTATTTTTCGAAAAATCTGAAAAAAGTGGTTTATTTGCCGGTGCTGCCTATGAAGACCCTGTAAAAAGTATAAGAAAAGATGTCGTAGATAAAGCTTTGAAAGCCTTGCCTCCAAGAGATAAAACTACCAAAGAAGTCATGATGACAAGAATGAAAAGCATGAGAACTTTCTATTCTCTTACTGATATGGAAGCCGCTTATATGGTATACAAATGGGAATACGAAAACTTACAATATGACTGCTATAATTACAACCATGACAGAGACGCAATCGATTTCACAGAAGACGGTACTTATAGTTCAGGAGTTGGTGTCTGTGATGGATTCGCTAGACTTTACGTAAGCTTATGCGGCGCAATGGGAGTTGAAGCTTATAGAGTCGTTGGTTACTCAAAAGCAGGTGACTTTGTACCAGGAGTTATTCCAAATGCTTCAGACCATGCTTGGAACGCAATTAAAGTCGACGGAAATTATTATGTACTCGATGCCACATGGGGAATTGGTTCATGCGAAGAAGATGACTATGTTCCTCTTTTAAGAGACTCCTATTTCTGCACAAAGCCCGAAGCTTTCATTAGAACTCATTTACCCGCAGATAATAAATTCCAATTAGTTTATCCTACTATTACTTTAGAAGAATTCTCTAATATGCTTGAAATCGGCTTGGAGTTTTATGAATACGGTATGACCAAAATAGAACCTGATTTAGCTTTCTTTGAAATTGATGATGGTAAAATAGAAGTTGAAATTACCTTTGAACCTTCTGATGAAGCTATAGCGTTCAATTATCACTTATTTCAAAAGAGATATAATTCCTACACAGAAAAAGAAAATGCTTGCTGGATTGTCAAAAAAGAAACTACAGCCACCTTTACTTGCTATGCTAACAAATATGGTAAATATATATTAGAAATTTATGGAGGCCCTGTTGGTGATGAAGGTCTTCCTTACTTATTAGAGTATGAAATTAAATCAAAAAGAACTATGTATGATAATCCAGCTGGTTTCCCTCTTGCTTATGGACTTTACGCTTCAACAAAAACGGAATTAATTGAGCCTATTTATAATCCTTTACCCAGAGGAGAAATGGTCAATTTTAAAGTGAGAACAACCACCTTTAAAAATTTATATGTATTCAATGACAAAAATGAGTTTGAATTAGATAATGATGGTAATGGACTTTTCACTGGTGAAGTCTATATTGTGGGAGAAAAAGTTTCAATTGCAACAAAACTTTTAAATAAATACAGAACCATTCTTGAATATACTACTGAGATTTCACCCAATGTTGAATTTGAACCTACTTTACCTGATAAATTTAATGCTCCTGAACATAAATTATATTCACCTCAGTTTGGCATTTTAAAAATAGGACAAACCTACGAGTTCAAAATTAGATGCAAAAAATGCGGAGATTTAGCAGTTTTAGATGGTTCTAAATATATTTTAGATAAAAATGAAGAAACGAATATATATACTAAAACCATCACAATTGAAGGAAAATCTGGTTCTGTCATGTTAATTGATAAGAATGGAAAAAAAATTTCCACCTACTACATTTATAAGGCTTCCTTATAAATTAATTATTGAGTTTGATTAATATGAAATATTAATCATTAATTATTCAATTTAATTGAGTTTAAATAAAAAATATTATTAATAATTTATATGATTGTAACAGAATTAATTTAAGT
>JAGBLL010000048.1 GCA_017635465.1 Bacilli bacterium | reverse complement strand
CTTCTTACGGTATACATCATATCACGAGGTATTATAGTGTCAAGCATTTTTATAAACAATTTTTTTATTAATTTTGAATTCAATAAAATAAGAATATAAGACAAAAAAAGAACCGAAATTCGGTTCGATTTTTATAGTTTGTCCGTTTATTACACTACGAATACCTGTAATTTTTCACAGTTACTTGTCGAATACTAACTATGTTAGTGATTTATGCTATAATTTTAGAATATTTAACATACTTTTACAACAATTTTGATATTTTTTCATCCTTCTTTATTTATTTCTTTATAGGACGGTATACAGAAAATGAACTCCTTAATACCCGATTTCTACTTGATGACTAGGCGGTCCATCTGTATGCGTAAGTAAAGAATAAATAACAAAAAAAGAGCCTTATGAAGCCCTTATAGTGTTTAATTCTATTTAAAAACCAAGAGGACACAGTTTAGATATTGTGTCTTGCTTAACGGTCACTTTATCTATCCCTTTTCCTTTCTTATTAGATTAATTCCTCTTGGTGAAAGAATTGTTGAATAAATGACTCGCTATTACATTCGTTGATATACCTACGAATTATAGCGTTTTGTTCAGGACTATTTCGTTCAAACAATAAAGCTTCTTTAATAACACTTTGGTATCGGATTTCAAAAGCGCATATATCTTCCAATGAAATATCAAAGACCTCGGCCAATTTAACTAGTCTCTCTGCATTCATGAATTTACCCTTACCCCTATATCCGTTTTCGATTGCCGAATAATTGTGTGTTTCCATTTCTAGATGCACAGCAACCTTCTTCTGGGTAAGATGTCGAAGTTCCCTCAATTTTATTAAATAGTACCTTAAAGGTTCAACTCTGTAGTTATGACTCATTTTCCTGACAATCCTTTCGTATGTAATAAAAACTCTCTATTGAAAGAGAGTCAAATTATTTCTACGGAATAAGATTAGTGGCCAAAGGCTCCATGGCCACTTTTTGAATATGAATTATCTTTAATTGATTTTAAGCATTCTTCTTTAGTTTTATAGATTCTATTCTTTCTAATACGAAAACCACCTTCACCACCTTTGATTCTCACAATAGCGGTATCTCCACTTTCTTTAAGAATCTCTATTTCAGTGGCTTTAAAATTAGCTTCTAAAATCCAACCAGTTTTCATCTTATTTATATTTTACACGCACATATCTTCTATTTAAAATAAATAAAAAGGCACGCCCCTCTGTATGGTCAGTACTTCACTGGAGTGTGCTTTTTTATAAACTATCTAACATTGGGATAAGATAGCCAAGGATGGTACTGTTCATGGATACCACTATTCCTGTTGCCAAGAATACAAACGCTTCTTCCGGGAAGGCCTATGAACTAGCCTTTCTTGTACTTTTATGATGGTTCAGTTGCTTAAACAAAGAAGAGATGAAAACTATGACTCTGCTATTGATAACGGAATGGGCGGTCCTCTTTCTGGGATAGTTTATTGCGCTTCTTGTGGCAGACCAATGCAAAAATTAACCGTTCATAGCGGTAAACCATATCAAAGGTCAATGTTAACCTGCAAAAGAACTGTTGTTAAAATGAGCAACGGTCGCAGATGTCCAGTAACTAACATGCTTGATTATGACGCAACACTCAACTTGATAAGTTTACTTACTAAGGATTCGTACGCTAGTCTTGATTTTGAATTAATAAACGAATCATTAAAAGAAGGTAAGACCAAAGTTAAGGCCTTTGAAAAAATCTATGAATTAAACGCATTAATTACCGATAAGAAAAACGAACTTAATTCTTTAGTTAGTGAGGCCACAGAAAGCAAAACACCATTTAAAGTTTATAAACAGATGTACGATTCAATAACTAATGAGATATTGGCTATTGAAAATGAGATAAACGTAATCAAGGAAAAAGGCTTTGAAACGTATGATTCTATAAATTTTAATAAGGATCTGATTGCTTTTTTAGAAGATAAGAAGGCTTTAACAGCTCACATTGTCGCTAAAAAAATCAAAAGAGTATTTCGATTAAAAGATAATTCACTTCTTATTGTTAAATCGGATATTCCTCTTTCAGCTAAAAGATTAGAAGAAATAAGAGAATCAGCTTCTAACTATTTAACTTTGCCTTCGCTAGTTCACGAATTAAATGATCGATTGGTATCTTATCGCATATTAGAAATTAAGGAGTAAATATGAATAATGGATTAATTAAATATCAACATAAAAGATATATAGATAAGCCCTTAAAAGTAGCGGCTTACGCTAGGGTTTCTAAAGATAAAGAGGATCTAGAAAACTCGCTAGAAAATCAAATAAAGTATTACACTACTCTTATTAGCAAACATCCTGAATTTGAATTTGCTGGAATCTATCCTGATGATGGAGTTTCTGGTGGCACAATTAAAAAGCGCGACCAGTTTCAAATAATGCTACAAAATGCATTCGTTGGTGAAATCGATATTATCTTAGTTAAATCAATATCAAGATTTGCTAGAAATGTCATCGATTTACTCTCCACCATTCAAGAGCTTAGAGATATAGGTGTCGAGGTTTATTTTGAAAAAGAAGGAATTTCAACACTAGATACAAAGTCCGATAACTACCTCACTCTTTATGCAAAATTTGCTGAAGAGGAACTTGTGTCCATGAGTAAGAATGTGAACTGGACAATAGAAAACAAAATTAAAAATGGAAACTACAATATTTGTGGTTATCAGATATTCGGTTTTTCGATGGATGAAGATAGAAAACTAATCGTTAATGAAAAAGAAGCTAAATGGGTAAGGTTCGTATTTGAATCATATGCAGAAGGCAAAAACACTGCTGAAATAGCGGACTTCCTTGAAATGAATGGAGTAAAAACTTTAACTGGAAACGACAGATGGTCTTCTACTTCTATTCGAAGAATGCTTAAAAATGAGAAATATTGTGGCGATGTTCTTCTTCAAAAAACCTATTCTGAAAATCCAATAACTCAAAAAAGGATTATTAATCACGGAGAAAAGAAACAATACCTGTTTAAAGATGCTATCCCTGCGATTGTTTCTAGAGAGTTATGGGAGCAAGTTCAATCAAGAATGGAAAACAATGCTAAGATTTATCACATCGGTAACAAGAACTGTAAGAATCTACAAACTCACTACACAACCTTTGGTTGGTGTCCACATTGCAGAAATAATTACTTTAGAAAATTTAATAGAAAAGTCGAGATGCTATATTGTGGCCAAAATAGAGAAAGACTCAGCTGCACAAAAAGCGAATCGGTTTATATTGAACATTTAGATAAAATCATCCCACTACTTGTAAAAAAGCTAAGAAGTAATGAATTAGAATTTAGGAAATATCTATATGATTCATTTTCTAATAAGAAAGATATAGAAGTCATTCAAAGCCAAATGGATGAAATAGATAGTCAAATAAACGATTTAAACTCACAATTAGATGAAATTAGTGAAGAATCCATTTCTGATGCTTATGTCGCTTTAAAAGGTCAAATACAAAGAGAGATTAATGAATTAATATCTCAGAAGAATGTCCTTAATAACAAAAAGATAACAATCGCTAACCCAGAAAAAAGAGTCCAGCTTATTATCGATGAATTAAGAAAATTCCCTAAAGATGATTCAATTGGGGATTATGACTTTAGAAAGTTGTTTAAAAAGGTGATTATCATTAATCGCGATAGATTAATATTTGTTATCGGTTCTGATGATATGAGTAAGATTCCTTATAATCCAAACTCAATACCAATGAGCTTTATAGAAACAATGGATTATAAATTTAGATCCAGGACATTCACCACACAATTTGGTATTTTAGTAAATAGATAAGAATAGTTTTAAATAGGCCACTTTCATTGAAAAGTGGTTTTATTTTGCCTTTTTATTTGCACTCGCCATACAACGTGTTCGGCTATGCAAGTATGCATATTCGAACTGACACAAGTGTTGTTCACATTCAGATTTTATAGTTCGAACTTAAATTTTTAATAAAAAAAGCTTTAAATAAAGAAAAAATACGCGAATTAACGCGTATTCCTCGTGTTTTCAATGAATGGGGCGAGTGATCAGATTCGAACTGACGAATGCCTGGTTCACAGCCAGGTGTGTTTGGCCTCTTCACCACACCCGCCAAATGCTTAAATATGATAATATTTTTACTAGTCTTTGTCAAAGTCTTTTTGGTAAATAAAAAT
>JAGBLL010000047.1 GCA_017635465.1 Bacilli bacterium | reverse complement strand
GAGATTCACCTTCTCTTATTCCTTTTTCGATGCGTTCTCGCATCTCTTTTGTCATGTGCTTATTTTTCATATAAGCCTCCTTCCTGGAAGCAAATGACAAAATAAACATATCATTTGTAAGAGAAAATTCCGAAAAACAAGGTTTTAATTCTGAAAACGGAATTTAGTATTTCAAGTTAGAATAAGATAAATAATATAAATATTATGTGGAATAATCTACATATTTTTGCTATACTATATGTAGGAAAACCTATGGAAAAATTAAGACACAATAGAACGTGTGTTTTTAACATTAATTATGGAACGATGAACTATGGAATCCTTCTTATTATGTTGAGATAGTAGGCTCCATTTCTGAAGAAGCAATTAAAAGATATATTCAAAACCAAGAAAAGGAATAAAAATGTTACTTACTTACCAATTTGAAATTAAAGTTAATAACAAACTAGGGATTATCCTAGGTCATTTAACATACGCTGCTTCTAAATTGTTCAACGTTGGTAATTATGAAAGAAAAGAATATAAAACTCTTGGCTTTGATGTGGTGCCAAATTGGTATGATCAAAAGAAAAGATTAAAAGATGATATTTGGTATAAATCATTACCTTCTCAAACCAGTCAAGAAATTTTAGCCATCTTAGATCGTTCATGGAAGTCATACTTAACACTCCACTATAAATGGGAGAAGAAAAATAAAGATGTTCCTATTAAAGATAGTAAAAACGAGCCACAACCACCTTACTATAAGAAAGATGGTTACCATATGAACATTAACTATCTATCAAATGGTTTCAAAGTTACTAATGATAAGATTCGTTTTTCTATTCCTAAAAAGCTCAAAGAACACCTTAATGATAAATATCAAATTAGTGATAACTTCTTCTACATCAAGTTAAAAAGACACTTTGAAGATATTAAACAAATTGAGTTTTGCTATCTCGATAAAGATAGATATAAGGTCTATGTGATATATGAAAAAGATATTAAAAAACAAATCGAAGATAATAAGCACTATATAAGTATTGATATTGGAGTTAAAAACCTGCTTTCAGTTTATGACAATAACGGTTCTTCTTTTATTGTCTCAGGTCATTCTCTTTTAAATACCAATTACTATTTCTCAAAAAAGATTGCTTATTATCAATCGCTTTTTGATAAATGCTATCCAAATCATAAGAAAGGAGAGGTAACGCGTAGGATTAAGCATTTATATGACATGAAGAATAAAAGGATTAAGTTAGTTTTACATAGAGCCACAAGAACAATTGTTGATTATTGTTTATCTCATGATGTCTCAAAAGTTATAATCGGTGATTTATCAGGTTTATTAAAAACAAAGAAGGAATTCACTAATAACAAAGAAAAGCACCGCTTCAACCAGAATGTCAGGGCTATCAACTTTTCAAAGATTTATAGACTACTAGATTATAAGTTAAAACTAGTTGGCATTGAATTAATTAAAGTTAGTGAAGCTTATTCATCTATTTGTTCCCCTAATAGTCTTAATGTTTGTAAAGAATTCGCAAATAAAAGTAATAGGGTTTATAGAGGTTTATTTAAAGAATATAGCAACGTTTATAACGCTGATATAGTTGGTGCTTATAACATTATGAGAATTTATAGGCAAAACAATAATGATAATTTCTTAATGCCTAAAGTAGGATTATCTAATCCTTCTAAAAAATATATTCCTGTCACAGACCAGTTCTTGAATGAAGATTATATTAATTGGAATGGCAAGGCTGGTAATGTAGGGATATCGGGTAGGAACTACCCAACAGGAGATGAATTGATCGCGTTAATCAATCAATTCATGACCAAGATGCTCGGTAATTCAATTGCCGAGTAAGTTCACATGAAAGAATTATCTTTTTACTCTACCACTAGCATCCCCATTAGCAAGAGCTTTAACTTCTTCTAATGATACGAGATTGTAATCACCTTCAATAGAATGTTTCAAACAACTAGCAGCAACAGCAAATTCAATCGCGTCTTGATTTTTATAAGAATTTCTTAAAGCGTAAATTAAACCCGCTCCAAAGGAATCACCGCCACCAACTCTATCGACAATATGAATAGCGTATTTCTTTGAGAAATAGGCTTTACCTTCTTTGGAATTATATAACATAGCTGACCAGTTATTGTCGTTAGCGGAAATTGATTCTCTTAATGTGATAGCCACATATTTAAAGTTAAATCTTTGGCTTAATTGTTCTGCTACTGAAACATAGCCTTCTTTATTTAATTTGCCAGTATTAATATCAGTGTCTTTTGCTTCAATGCCAAATACATCTTTAGCATCTTCTTCGTTAGCGATGCAAATATCAACGTATTTACAAAGTTTGCTCATTGTTTCATTAGCTTCTTTATTAGACCATAATTTCTTTCTAAAGTTGAGATCGCATGAAACGACAATGCCCTTTTCTTTAGCGGCTTTGCAAGCCTCTAAAGTTATTTCTGCCACTTCTTTAGATAAGGCGGGAGTAATGCCTGTAAAATGAAACCAATCGGCACCACTAAAAATATCATCCCAATCAAAATCTTCTTTTTTAGCTAAGGCAATCGAAGAATAAGCACGATCATAAATAACTTTACTCGGTCTTTGAGAGGCGCCTTTTTCACAGTAATAGATGCCAACGCGGTTACCACCTCTAACAATGTGAGAAGTATTAACACCATATTGTCTCAAACTATTAATAGCCATTTGGCCAATTTCATTATTAGGAAGCTTACTAACAAAGCTGACATCTTGATTGTAATTCGCTAAAGAAACAGCGACATTAGCTTCAGCTCCACCAAAGGTGGCTTCAAATTTGTTTGATTGGATAAATCTTAAATAGCCTTCTGGGGCTAATCTGAGCATTAATTCACCAAATGTGACGACTTTCATTATTTATTACCTCCAATAATTTCTAAGGCACGTCTTGTCTTATTTTCAATTTCTACAGGATTTCCTTTCATCATCCAACTACCACCGACAGCGATAATTTTATTAAACGCTAAATATTCATTAACATTTTCTTCATTGATGCCACCCGTCACCATCACTTCAATTTGAGGGAAGGCTGAACATATAGCTTTTAAAGTTTTAACACCGCCTAAATTACTTGCTGGGAAAAACTTAACAACATTAATACCTAAATCAAGCGCTTGCATAATCTCAGTTGGTGTAGCCACGCCTGGAATATAGGGGACATTATGCTTTTTGCATATTGCATCAACATTACTAGATAAACCAGGGCTAACAATGAACTTAGCGCCACTTCTAATGGCTTTTTCACATTGTTCAGCGTTAATAACTGTACCCGCACCAATAAGGGCTTCTGGAAACTTTTTAACTAGTAAAGCGAGCGCTTCAGGAGCGCATGCAGTTCTAAAAGTAATCTCAGCGACTGGTAGGCCACCATTAATCAAGGCTTCCATAGTGGGAATAGCCTCATCGACACTATTGATGACCACAACAGGCACTATTCTATAGTTTTTAATTTGTTCATAAATATTCATGACTTATCTCCTATATTTTTAATAAATTTTTGATGTTGTTATAACAAATATCTTGAGCGAGTTTACTTGCTTCATTAATATCGTATTCACCCGCTTCTACTTTATTAGCGATATAACTACAAAGAATTCTTCTAAAGAAATCAAATCTCACATAACTTGAGAACGATCGAGAATCAGTAAGCATACCCAAATTTGTGCCTAGCAAAGCATATTCAGCGGTTAAATCGAGATTTCTTTTAATCCCGTTTAATGTGTCATTAAACCACCATGCCGCTCCGACATAAACATGACGATACGCACCACTGATGCATGCTAAAGGAGCAATAGTATTTGGATTTAATGAATAAAGAATAATCGTGGGTCGATGGTCATCATCTAAACTATCTAAAAACTTAATTAAAGATTGATAATTGATTTCGCTAGCAATGACATCAAAGCCGGCATCCGCTCCTACTTTTTGATACATGCTTGTATTGATGTTGCGGGTGACTGCGAAGTGGAGTTGCACTACCATCTCTCTTTTCTTATATTCTTCCATTAAGAAACGTAAAAGATAGCCAAATAGACAATCATGGCTTTTTTTGTCTAAAACATCTCGATAGGTGAATAAGTAATCAGCTTCTTCATCATTAGCAATATCAACTGGAAAATCTAAAAAGCCGTGGTCAGATATTTTGCAGCCTTTACTAACAAAATAATCAAGTCTTATAGAGATAGCTCTTTTTAAATCTTTTATGGTTTTAATATCGATATTAGTAAGTTCACCCAATTCTTTTAAATAAGCACTATCTAAAGTTAAGAGTTTATCAGGACGGAATGTCGGTCTCACTTTGATACCATCAAAGTCCCCATGATTATTGAGTTCTTCCAATGGGTCGTTAGTGGTTGCAATATATTCGACATTGAATTCTTTTAATAAAGATCTCACTGTTTTATTTTTTAATACTTCATTAGCTTTTTTATAAATCTCATGAGCGGTATCTTTATTTAGTGGTTCATTGATACCAAAAACTCTTTGTAATTCAAAATGTGTCCAATAATATAAGGGATTACCAATGAGTTTAGGCATAATTTCAGCGTATTTATAAAACTTTTCTTCATCGCTTGCCTTACCAGTAATGTAATATTCATCAACATCACATAAACGCATTGCTCTCCATTTATAATGATCACCCGCTAGCCAAAGGCTACCGATATTATCAAAAGCAGCATCTTGAGCAATTTTGTCTTGGTCTAAATGACAGTGGTAATCAATAATTGGTAAATCTTTAACTTGGTTATATAAGGTGACCGCTATTTGATTATCTAAAAGAACGTTTTCGTCAAAAAACTTTTTCATATTAGACACCACTATAGGCATTAAAGCCGCCATCAACTGGTATGCAAACACCAGTTACAAAGCCACTTGCTTCATCACTAGCTAAGAAAAGCAAAGCGCCATATAAATCTTCTGGTTGGCCAAATTTCTTCATTGGTGTTGCTGCTAATATTTTGCCTGTTCTAGCGGTTGGTGAACCGTCTTCGTTATATAAGAGGGCTTGGTTTTGTTTAGCGGCAAAGAAGCCAGGGGCAATAGCGTTAACTCTAATACCACATGGCGCAAAATGAACTGCTAACCATTCAGTAAAATTAAGGATTCCCGCTTTTGCGGCACTGTATGCTGGAATTCTAGTTAACGGACGATAAGCATTCATTGAGGCAATATTAATAATGTTACCGCCTGTTTTAACCATATCTTTTGCAAAGACTTGGGTTACTAAAAAGGCAGATGTAATGTTTAAGTCAAAAACTGATTTAATGCCACTTTCTTCTAAAGCAAAGAAGTCTTTAGTGCTTTGTAAATCAGGGGTCATGTATTCGTTATCGGTTGTGGCTACTGGTGAATTTCCACCTACACCATTGATTAAAAAGTTAACTTTACCGAACTTTTTATTAATTATTTCTTTAGCTTCGATAATGCTATTTTTATCTAAGCAGTTGCATTTTACTGCGATGGCATTACTACCGATTTCATCAGCGCATTCTTGCGCGGATTGCAAGTGGATTTTAAGAAGGGCAACCTTTGCGCCACATTCCGCTAAAGCTTTTGCAAATCCACTCATTAAAACGCCACCTGCTCCTGTAATAGCGATGACTTTATCGGATAAATCAATCTTAAATGGTAATTTCATAGTTATTAAACTCCTTATTTATTTTTTTCTGCCATTTCAAATAGGCCATTTATATAAGCGGCGCCTAAAGCACGATCATATAATCCATACCCTGGCTTGCCGTCTTCTCCAAAAATATTTCTTCCATGGTCTGGTCTCACGTATCCATCAAAGCCGTTATCCACTAAAGCTTTGACAATTTTAGCCATGTCAAGGCTCCCATCTTTAGAGCAATGACCAACCTCACAGAACGAATCGTGATCATCTGTCCATAAGACATTACGTAAGTGCAAGAAATGAATTCTTCCTTCTTTAGCGTATTTTTCGGCCATATGGACTAAATCGTTATTCCTACCAGCACCAAAGGAACCAGTACAAAGTGTTAAGCCGTTATTAACTGAAGGCACAGCTTCAAACATCTTATCTAAATCTTTTTCATTAGAAACAATTCTTGGTAGGCCAAATATATCCCATGGTGGATCATCAGGATGAATGGCCATTTTAATACCGACCTCATCACAAACTGGAATCACTTTCTTAAGGAAGTAAACTAGATTGTTAAATAAGTCTTCATGGGAAATACTTTGATATTCTTTTAAAAGGTGTTGAAGTTCATCTTGCGAATAGCTTTCGTCCCAACCTGGTAGATGTAAATGATGGGGATCAACCTTTTTAAAATCATCGTAGGAGTAAGATAAAGAATTACTACCATCTTTATTAAGATGATGCATTTCCGTCCTTAACCAATCGAAGACGGGCATAAAGTTATAGCAGACACATTTAACACCGACTTTAGCCACTCTTTTGATGTTTTCAATATAGTTAGCAATATATAAGTCTCGTTTGCCTCTACCCATTTTAATATCTTCATGAACAGGAATAGATTCGATAACTTCCATTTCTAAACCTTTTTCATTAGCGGTTTCTTTTAATTTTAAAAGAGATTCGATTGGCCAAACTTCTCCAACTGGGACATCATATACGGCGGTGACAACCCCGCTCATATTAGGAATTTGACGAATGTAATCTAAAGGAATGCTATCTTTAGGACCATACCAACGAAATGTTAATTTCATATTATTTCCACCTTACTCTTATATAATAAGAAATTTAAAAATTAAGTAAATTGCAAATCAAATACAATTTATATTGCATTTTGAGTATTTCATATTAAGATTTAGGTATGACATATAATCTTATTTATCCCAATTTAAATTTTGCCCACAAAAAAGAAAAAGGGCCACATTATGAAGAGGTCTTTGAAAAGCATTTTCATCTGATTTATGAGCTCTTATTTTTTGTTTCTGGAAATGTTGATTTAGTTTTAGAAAATAAAATCTATCATCTTAAGCCTAATGATTTAGTGTTAATTAAGCCTGGACAACATCATTATGTTATTCCACAAAGCGAAGAAATATATGAAAGATATGTCATTAAATTCCCCGAATATGTGATTCCTAATGAGCTATTAGAAATTATAAAAAATAAACCGACTTTAACTTCAATTAGTGACACCACTATCATTAATCTTTTTGCGTCTTTAGATGAGCATTATCTCTCTTATAAAGGACAACATTTAAATCTAATTTTAGAAAATGTATTAAAAATGATTTTATCTTATTTTTCTTCTTTAGAAGAAAGCGAAAAGAATAAAGGCAACATTTATAGTCAAAAGATGAATAAAGTCATTAATTATATTAACGAGAATCTAGCGGAACCACTAATGATTGAAGATATTTGCAAACACTTCCACTATTCAAAATCTTATATTGCTAAAGAGTTTAAAGCTTCTTTAGGGGTACCGATTAAACAATATATCATCACTAAAAAAATACTCCTTGCGGAGTCGCTTATCTCTAAGGGCAATAAGCCAACAGAAATATATAACAAATGCGGTTTTGAAGATTATTCCACCTTTTATCGAAACTATATCAAAATTGTGGGAAAAGCCCCTTCTCTTGGTGGAGCTTTAACAATACCTAGTTCTGACGTAGAATTAAACTAATTTTCGTTAACTAGAGGAATACTTATTTTAATAGAGAACAAGCCATCTTTAGCAGATAAAGAGGTTGAACCATGATACTTATCAATAATGTAAGTAATACTTTTAATACCGTATCCGTGTTTTGATTTATTGCGTTTTGAAGTTTCAATACTACTTTCATCAATAATGCGAATATCACCAGAGTAGAAATTGCTTTCATCAATAACAATTGCCCCATTAGATTCGCTGATTGTTAAAGAAATAAACCTCTTTTCTTTTTCCAGCATTTTAGAAGCTCTAATAGCGTTATCCATGATGTTGCCAAAAACAGAATATATTTGTGTTGGTGTCATCATCGTTAATTTTTGCGCTCCCGCCATACAAGTGAATTTGATGTTATTTTGGCGACACTGCAATGATTTCTCACTTAAGACAATATCTAAAACATCATTACCAGTCTTAATAGTGGAATCATAGAATACAAGGGCTTCCTTTAATTCCTTCATATCTTGTTCATTAATTTTATCTTCCACTTTGTTTAATATCTTTTTCAAATCATGGACTTTAGTGTTGATGGCTTCCATGTTTGTTTTAAGATTTTCAAATTGGGCTTTTTCTTGGTGCAAGATTTCTTTGATGACTAAATAATCTTGATCTTTTTTGCTCATTTCAAAAATGCCAGAAACAATTGCTAAGATAAGAATGCAGAATGTGCTAACAAACACTTTTAAAACAACGCTTAAAGCAAAGCTTTCTTTTTCAAATAATCTTGAGACACATATAAAACCATTAATAATAATGGTGAAAACAATACCAACAATGGCCACTTTTCTTCTGGTTGGTTTATCATCACTAAATGGTTTTGCAGTTTTTCTAAACAAGAAAACTATCAAGGTCATAATAGCAATGATGATTATAAAGTATAATAAGAACTCCCAACCTTGTAATTCCGATGTTTCTTTATGGAATAAAGATATGGTTTGCATGTCATCAATACCAAAAATATTTTGTATTAACGGATATGTTTTATTAGCGATATGATGCGCACATACCCCACAGCACCATAATAAGACTAGTTCAGCAATACTTTCTTCATAGCAAAGTAAGATGATACCAAATAAAGAAGAATAAAGATTGTAGTAACAGAATAGACGAAGCGGAATGGCAAATGCATTACCCGATCCAAGGGTATTGAGCATACCAAGGCCAAAGGCAAGAAAAATGCCGGCGACAAAGCAAAGCGCCACCCTTAGAAAGAATAGCTTTTTACGTCTCTTACCAAATGTGAAAGCGAATACGGCAATAAAAGAAAAAATAAAAGTTAACACAAATGAAAATACTTCATATGCGTTTCCGCTACCGATTATGCCAACAATCCACTCAATCATGTTCTTTGTGCTCTTTAAATTGTTTAAACTTGGCTAAGAATTCTTTTTTTCTTGGATGAGAAATCAATAGCCTATCCCCACCCACTATTACTTCATATTCTTCAATCGCAGAAGCATAAGCTAAATTAACTAAATAGCAGTTATTGCATCTCGCAAATGGTTGGTCTTTAAGTTGACTTTCAACACTTCTAATGGTCATATATTGGCGATAAATACCACTTGTGGTATGAATTTCACAGTGATGACTAATTACTTCAATATATATGATTTCTGAAGAATCAAGTTTTTTATAGCCATTTCTTGTTTTAACAGTTATGGAAGGAGTATTAGTCTTATGAAGCTTTTCAATGGCTTTACTTATTTTTAATACAAATTCGTAATACTCAATTGGTTTGACTAAATAATCCGTGGCTTCAACTTCATAACCTTTAATGGCAAATTGCGTCGTTGATGTCACAAAATAAAGAATGAAATTGCTGTCCTTTTCTCTTAATTTATGCGCAGCATCAACCCCGTTAAGATAAGGCATTAAAATATCTAAGAAAACAATGTCAAATTGGCCTTTAAAATTATCAACAAAATTGACAACATTATCGAATGTTGAAATTTCAAAAGCCATATGTTCTTCTTCAGCGTAGCGGTTTAAATATTCCGCCAAGCGCAAAATACATTCTTTTTCGTCATCGACAATAGCTATCTTAATCATGCACTAATCATTTTATCATAATAAACGATATAGCGCTATTTTATTTATTGCTGTGCTTTTTTAAGCTTTTTCTTTTTAACAGCTTTAACAATAATAATTGGTAGACCCACTAATATAAATCCAATTAACGCTAAAAATAACACTAATACTACTATTGTCATTGGAAGTGGGTTTTTAACTTTATATTTAGGATAATCACTGGCTTGATATTTGCCTTCATCAAACGCAAAGCAATATTGATTTTCGCCAATAGAGATAACATCTTCCGCACTTGGCTTTTTAATGTTTAATCCTGGTCTAGCATAAGTTCCACCTGTAAAAAAGACATTATCGCTATTTTGGATAAAATCCATTAACCATCCATTAAAAAAGATAAAACCGACATCGTTAGGGAAGGTATCAATATGTGGAGATCTTAACCAATAGCCTTCCGATTCTTTCTTATAAGGAGCAATACGGTCTTTTTCTTTTGCTAAACCATATTTTTCCTGACATATCTCTTCAGCAGATAAGAAGAATAGATGATCACCATCAAGTGCATTCTCTTCTGGTTTAAAATCGACATATGGTCCTTGTTTTGTGCCAAAAGGAGCGTGTATCGAAAATGGCTCATCGCTTTTATATGTAGGGATAATCCATTCCTTTTGCTCATCACTAAAATGGGTGTTATAAAAGCTTTCACACCACTTTTTAGCGTTTGATTCTTGATACATGTTGCTACTAGGCTTTTTCTCAGTGCGGAATTTTAAGGCTTTACCATTATCTGAGACTAATGTTTCACACAGTAAAAACATTCCTTCTTCACCAGTGCTAGTATTTTCATTATCAAGTATTTTAAACCTCGCGGTAAAACACAATTTATCATCAGTAATGCCAAGATAAAAGATATCGCCTTTTTTAATCGTTACGTCACTTACTGAATTAAAAGAAGGTATTAATGATAAAAGTAAAAATGGTAACGCTAATAATGTTTTCATATTCAAAAAACTCCAATTTTAATTAAGACGTGCATTATATTATGGCTTTTTCTAAAGCACTAATGATGTAAGGTGACCACCACTGCAAATAGCCAGCTTTTTTAGGGTGAATTGGATCTTTCATCGCCCAGTTATAATAACTATCGCTTGCAGTAGCGTTGAACTGTGCATCGTTATATAAATCAATCAATTTAACATCAACATCATTTTTAATCCATTTGATAGCAATATCATACACGTCTTTAATTAACGCGGAATAATTGCTGCCTGGAGGATTATTATTCTCTCTTTTGCTCATATCTTTGCCATCTTTAAAATAAGCACCACTATAGAAGTAGATTGGACAGTGCCAAGTCTTATTGACATAAGAAATAATATATTCCACTCCTCCTAATGTTGTTTTTAAATCAAATGAATCATAGCCCTCACTGATGATACCTTTTTTAGAAACATTTCCTGGAGTGCAATCATTAGTCGATATTTGACAGATAAAGCCATCAATTGTGGCGTTTTTATCAAATATCTCACTATTAGTTAGGCGAGACGTGTATGATTTTTCGCCACTTTTAACATTACTATTATCGGTTAACAAAGTTGTACCACTTATTGCGTCTTTATAACAAGTAGCGCCACTTAAAGCGGCAACATATTCCACCATGCTATTACCTTCTGATTCATGACCATATGTTACAGATGAGCCTAGCCAATAAAATGTTTTGCCTTTTAATAAGGAAGAAGATTGTTCAACGTTATTAATATCAAAAGAAGCATCGTTAGCGTCTTTTTCTTCTAATAAATCATCAGTGGTTAATTGATATTTAACTTCTTTGTTATCAACCGCGATTACTGGGTTAATGTTGATTTCTTTTTTATTAGTGTGACAGCCTACTAGGCTAATAGCTATAAGGGCAATAAAGACTATCCTTTTCATATTATTTTTCCCAACTATAGTTATTTGATTTGGTATGAAGTTGATATTCTTCAGGAAATTTATCAACTTTGATAAATGTTGCTTTATCACTCACATTATTAGCAACCGCTTTTAAAGAAACTTCATCATTAAGTTTTATTTTAAACTTAAAGACATATTGACCTTTCTTTTTAGCGATTAATTTATCGTTAGCGTAGAGTTCCACTTCGTTTTGATTAGAATATATTTTCACAACCATCTTCTTTTTATTTCTTTTTTGAAAACGCTTACCACAAATGTGAACAAATGGTTCTTTGTTCCAATAAGCTTTGCAAATATAGAAAGAATCCTTTTTGGTTTTATGATCAAAAGTGACTAAGCCTTTATGGTTAACACCTGGATCTCCCCCATGATTTCTACCATCGCTACCAAAATCAAACATGTTCCAAATATGAGTGGCCCAGAAATATGGTCTTTTCGCGTAGAACTTCAGCATGTATTCGTGATACTCAGCTTGATATTCTTCTGTTGAATCACCAACATGAGGATGATTGCTGTGCAAATTAATCATCGCTTCTGCACCATATTCAGACATACCAACTGGGTATTTTTTATTAAACAAACGATAGAACCCAAACCATAGTTTATTCAAGAATTTAAACGGCACATACCAGCCAAAATATAGATTCCATGAAACAACATCAGTGATTTTAGCTACCTTATTAAATGGTCCACACATTGAAAAACACGCCATTGTGGTTAATCTTGTATCGTCTAATTCGTGAGCTAAGTCGTTGAGCTTTTTATTCTCTTCAAGGTATTTTTTAACATTACCTTTTTTAAACATTGTTATTTCATTAGAGATACCCCATGTCACAATGGAAGGATGATGATATTGTTGAACTATCAATTCTTTTAATTGCTGTTCGATATTTTCATTACCATTTTCTAAGTGTTTAGAAATATAAGGTACTTCCGCCCAGATAATCAATCCTAATTTATCGCATAAATCTAAGGTGTAATCATCATGTTGATAATGAGCTAATCTAATCGTATTAGCGCCGATTTCTTTAATAAGCGCTAAATCATCTTCGTGGTGCTTTTTACTAACAGCGTTGCCTGCACCTTTTAAATCTTGATGACGGCAAACACCTCTTAACGGATATGATTGACCATTGAGGAAAAAGCCCTTATTTGCGTCGACTTTAAAATATCTAAACCCGATGTTTTTTCTAATTTCGTCTAGGACGTTATTGTTTTCGTCTAATAGTTGAATGACGATTTGATAGAGATATGGGTCAGTTAAACCGTTCCACAAATGGACGTTTTCCACTACCATATCGCATTTATCGCTTTGAATGATTTGTTGTCCTTCTTGGTCTAATAGAGTGATTAATACTTTACCTTCTCCACTAATATAAGGGACAACACTTATTGTGCCATTATTACCTTCAACTTTAGGAGTGATTTTAACACCAGGACCTCCATAATAATCGAGTGAGAAGTGGTTTTTATTAATGTAAATTAGATTAACGTCGCGATATATTCCGCCATAGAAAGTGAAGTCAGCGGTTTGAGGATAAACACGATCATTTTCTTTATTATCCACTAAAACATAAACATCTAATTTATTGTCTTTAATAAATTCAGTAACGTTGACTCTAAAAATGGAATAGCCACCATCGTGATGGGCTATTTCCTTTTGATTAATATATATCTTGCAAGATGAATTAACACCATTAAATTCTAGATAGATTAATTCATCTTCTTTTAAAGGTTTGATATCTATGACTTTATGATACCAGCACTCACTTCTAAAATAATCCATGCCACCATCTTGGCCGTCTATATTATTCCAAGTGTGAGGAAGATTAATCTTTTCCATTTCTAAAGCAGAAACATCTTGAATGGAACAAGAACATTTGCTAAAAGACCAATCTTGATTAATATTAATTACTTGTCTCATAGTTTCTCCTTTATATCGTAAGAAGGACCACCACTAAATTAATAGTGATGGTCAAATCTTCCTACTTTATTGTTGCACTTTTCTTCTTTTAATTAGATGAATAACGATTAATGCGATGAATGCTAATGTGCCAGCAGCGCAAACACCAATAGCGGAATAAACAACAATCATATACCATGGTTGAACAATTTTAATTGTCGCATTACCAATATTCATTGCGCGTGAATGAGCAATTGAATAGGCGATATGTTTGGTGGCTTGTTGGCAAGCATTAACGACGGCAGGATTATTGCCATAAGGGGTTAATAATGCTGTGCCATTACCATCCCATAAGTCTTGTCCCGCTAAAACACCCATAACGTTATGCATGTAAGTAGCACTAACTGAGCAGTCTGTAATAGCTGCGCCTTTCATACCCCATTCATCTCTTAAGATACCGGTCATTAAGCCATGATGTGCACCAGACCAGACAACACCTAATCTATTAAAGCTAGACATGACACCTAAGCCTTTACCTTCAACGATAGAACCTTCAAAACCTTTTAAGTAGATTTCTCTAATAGCTTGTTCGTTTGACCAAGTTGAAACACCATATCTACCTTCTTCTTGGTCATTTAAAGCAAAGTGTTTTGTGAAGACGTAAACGCCTTTAGATTGAATTCCTTTAACTTCAGAGGCCGCCATTTTGCCAGAAACGAAACCATCTTCACTATAATATTCAAAGTTTCTACCTGAATATGGTGTTCTATGAATATTAGCGCCTGGACCATATAAACCAGTATAGAAAGTAGTTTTAGCATCATTTTTAGTGGCGTGGAAGAAGTCTTCACCAATGCATTTGCCCATTTCATTTAATAATTCTAAATTGTAAGTGGCCGCCATAACGTCTTCTGAGGTGTAGCACATCGCACTGCTACCACCAATTAGGCCTTTAGTGAAACCTTGTGGGCCATTTTCATCTAATGTACCAGGTAAATTGATACTTGGTACAGGTGAAGTTTGATGGAAGCCATTAGAGATGACTTTAACCATTTCGCTATACGAACATTGCTCAACGAGTTGTTGCCATTTTTGATCAGTAATATCAAGATCGATTAAATCAGAGACAGATAAACCATTTTTGGCTTCAGTTGTTGGCATTGATTTAATATCAGAATGATATTTTTGAATCATCTTTTCGATAATTGCTGCACGACCACTTTCTTCATGGGTTAAGCCATCTGCCCACATTGTTTCATTAATTTTTAAGGAAACTGTTGTTTTTGGGAATGTATCATTCCAGTTATTTCTGGTTAAATAAGTGATTTTCTGATCGGCTGTACCTTCATATTTATTTAAATCAGCATTATCAAATAAATTAGTGATTTCTTTATTTGTCACTCTTGATTTGCTATAAGTTGTCTTATCAAATGTATTATTGTGCCATTTGCTAACTAAAGAAGCATTGCCTACTTGAGACATACGTGTGTCATCTACAACAATACCTTCACCTTTTTTAGCCGCTAAGATGTTATTGGTGGCATCATGAGCGTTTTTGCCAACAGTAAAATAATAATCGCCATCTTCTAAGATATATGTCTTAGCGTTATTTGGGTCATAAGAAATTAAGTCTTTCTTTTCCACGGTGATTTCGTATTTAGCGGATTGACCAGCTTTAATGAGCTTTTTATCAAAACCACAGATATTAACAGAAGCTTTTTCAATGCCGTTATCTTTGTCATATTGGGTGTATGGGCTTTGTGCGTATATTTGCACAGTGTGTTTAGCATCGACATTACCAGTATTTTTGACTGTGACATCAACTTTGAAGTTTTCACCTGCTTCGGTTACTTTAAAATTAGAATATTCAAATTCGGTATAACTTAAACCATAACCAAATGGATAAGCAACGACATCATCATATTTAAATGTTCCAGGATTACCTTGATTTAAGACATAGTCTTCATATCGAGTTTCATAATATCTATAGCCAACATAAATGCCTTCTTGATAAACGACATAGTTTTGATTGCATTTACCAATGCCTTCATCTAAGTTAGATTGCGCAGTACCACAGTTATAATCTTTTTGATTGGTGTAATCAAAAGCACCAAAATTAGCCATTGCAGGGGCACTGTGATTGTCTTTTAAGAATGTATCGACAATACGACCAGAAGGAACGATGTTACCACATAGAATATCGGCAACAGCATTAATACCAGTCATGCCAACATCGCCAATCCATAAAAGAGCGTCGACATCATATTTATCGACAAAGTCGATTTGTAAGGCGTTAGAGGAATTTAATAAGACAACAATCTTCTTAAATGTCCCACTTTGTTTTAATTGTTTAATATTTTGGAAGAGTTCCTCTTCTTCTTTGCATAATCTTAAATAGTCACCATCAGTTAAGTATTCGGTGAGTTTGGTATTGCTGCTTGGTAAATCAGCGCCTTCACCACCGCTTCTAGCTAAGACTACTAAAGCAACATCACCATAATCTTTAAACGCTTCTTTAGCGGAGTTAGAAATCACACTCCAAGGCATTTCATTTAAACGATATTCATCTTGGCTACCACCAGTTGTTTTAGCGTTTACTCTTTTATATTTTTGACCTTTGACGTAACAAGTCCATAATTCTTGGTTAACACTATTTTCGCCAAAGCAAGATTGATCTTCCAAAGCCGCTTTTAAAGAGACAGCGTCAGAACTTGAAACTTGTCCACTTCCTGTGCCGCCATATAGAAGGTCAACAGAAGAATGTGAGAAGCAAGAGAATTTTGAAGATTTCTTTAAAGGTAAGGTATTATCCTTATTTAATAATAAAGCAGCACCTTCACCTTCGATTTGCTCACATAATTCTTTTTCGTGTTTTACGAGTTCTGCTTCATCAGTATAATCTGTCCAATAATAGATTTTAGCATCTGGATCAGGAATGATTTTTTGACTTGTGGCGTTTAATACCAAATTAAGTTGTGGTTCATATTGTTTTGCAATGCCACTACCAATTGATAAAGCAACGGTCAAAACACCAAAAATTGATGCACCAATAATTTTGCCTACTAATTTCATAAATAAGCCTCCGATTGTTCTTATTATTAAAAACTTTGTTTTTTACACCAATATAAATAGCGTAATCTTGCAATATCACAGCATAAAGAAAAGGGAGCATTTGCTCCCTTTATTAGTTATTCAATTTAATTAGCCATGAATTTGCCGATTACTGTTTGAGCATCTTCAAAGTGAACGTCTTTATCAACTTGGCCACCGCCCCATGTGATATGTGTTTCGATAACGAACTTGCCTTCTTTAACAGTGGAAGAATAAGCTGCACCACTTTCTGGAGTTAAAGTAACAGTATAGTTAGCGAATGCCCATGTACCTTTTTGAACATCAAAGCTACCATAAGTACCAAAAGCCATATTAATCTTATATGTTTTGTCACTATTGAATGTTAAGACTGCGTTATTGGCTTCATCTTTTAATTCAAGAAGAACGCCTTCTGCTTGTTGTCCGCCTTGTTGTCCGCCTTGTTGTCCGCCTTGTTGAGTGGCAGGTAATTTTCCGAAGTCAGCGATTGGCATTTCGAAGACTAAATCAATTGTTTGATAGCCCGCTAAGTCGTAGACATAAGTGAATGTAGCACCAGTTTGAGATAATTTGACTTCGACTTCTTTACCATCGAGAGTAATTTTTAATGATGTAGCTGTTTTTTCATATGTGCCATTAGCGACATTATTTGTGCCAACGTAGACTAAGACTTTGCCATCTTTTTGGAAATAAGCAACACCATCATTGGCTTTGGAGCTAACTTTAACGACGCTTTCTGGTTCAACAAATTCTTTCTTGTAGGCTTGGATGAATGCATCAGCATCAGCGTATTTTTGACCTTTTTGGCCTGTCATTGACACGGTTCTAGTGAAACTTTGACCTTTAACTAAAGCAACTGTGAGATCAACACTATAGACGCCATCAGATTCATAAGCGTAATATGTGGCAGAATCTTTTTCTGAGCCATCATCTTCGACAAAGGCTAATTTGATTTGTAAAGCATCAACACCTTCTTTTTTCACTGCTTTCCATGTGCCAGACATATAAGAAGCAATGTAGCTCTTATTAGAAGCAGCTGGAGAAGCATCATAAGAAGCAAAGTTATACTTATCTAATGTTGTTTTACCTTGCACATCAAGGTTTAATAAGAATGCGGCATCAGTGAATGAAGCAAAGCTGCCACCTTCTTCTAATTTGCCCCAGAATTGATAAGAATCTGTATTGGCTTGTTGTTGAGAATCTCCACCTTTTGAATCTCCCGCAGGTTTTGATTCTTTGTTAGCGCCACCACAAGCTGTTAAAACTAAGCCTGCGAAGACGCATAGAGTTGTAAATAATTTTTTCATAATTCCTCCATACGAATAACACACAAAATATATTTCTTTTTCGTTTTTTCATGCGTGTGCTTTCGAGAGAATATTAAAAGGTTACGCGCATGAGACCCAAACTATGTCGCGTAACCTTTTTTATTTATTGCGCAAATTTATTTTTGCTTATTGTGAGAAAGGAATGTTGAAACTAAAGCAATGAGGAATGTAATGCCAATTAAAACGATGAATAAGACAGCGAATAATTGGTTACCGCCAAAGAAAGCAACACCAGTGCCCATATCAGCGATTGGGTAGGCTGCTTCCACACTATGTTTAGCAAGCGCTACAGCAATAAGAATTGGACCAACCATGGAAACGTATTCAATTCTCAATAATTCACCAACGAGAATGGCTAAACCACCAAAGAGTGTAAATAAGAATGTTAATATGGAGAATACACGATCCATTTTACCCGCAGATATTGATAGATAAGAGATAAGATAGACGAATGATAAGATCACCGCTAAGACACCTGCTGCAAAAGCAATAAAGAAACCTAATGAGCGATCTTTAAAGAAATTCTTAAATAGTTTCATATCTTTATTCTCCTTTCTTCTTTCTTAATGAGAGGAAGACATATACGGCAAGTAGTCCAACACCGATAACGCCTAAAGAGATATCAAGTACGATTGTAGCTGGTTTCCACCAAGGAACGAAATCCTTAACAACAGTATCACTGGCTAAGCCATTGATGAGGTTACTTCTGCTCATAGCATATAAGTAATAATGAGCAGTATCGCGTAATTTTTGCCAGATAAAGCCATCTTTACTCTTTGTCAATAAGGAACTTGCTTCGCTTACTCTATCCTTATCATTATTAAATTGATTTGTGCCAGCGTATAAGCAATCGGCTGTTGACATATATGATGAAGCATCTTTACTAGAGTCAGTCATATTGATGCCTTTGAAGCCCCATTCTTTTCTTAAGACCAAGGTCATTGTTTGATAGTCAGCGGCTGTAGGAATACAACCGATTCTGTTATAGGCTGTCATTGTGCCTAATGAACCGTTTGTTAAAGCTCCTTCAAAGCCTTTTAATGGTCCTTGACGATATGCTTGTTCAGTTAAGAATGTCGCCACACCATGTCTATTAGTTTCTTGGTCATTGCCACAGAAATGCTTAATCATACCGGCAATGCCTTTTTCAACCATGCCTTTTTCTTGGGCTTGACCGCACAAGAATGACATCATTGCATCTTCACTATAATATTCAAAGTTTCTACCTGAATATGGTGTTCTATGAATATTAGCACCTGGACCATAAATATGTTTAAAGCCTAAATATAATGATTCTTCACCGAAGAAACGTCCACGATTTTCTAAAGATTCTTTGGAGAATGTAGAAGCACCGACGATTTCATTAACATAAATAACATTACTTGTTTGATGACCATCAGGACCATCACCACCACTGTAGGCTGGGAAAGAAATGGATTTGATGGCGTCCATCGCCATTTTATCACCAATAATTTGTGCTAATTCGCCAGCTGATAATTGATCGATAAAGTCTTCCCATTTTGGATCATCAAAGTCAACATCTTTCATATCGACAAATTTAATGCCGTTATCAATTTTTTGTTTGAAAGATTTGATATCTGGAGCATCAGCAGGCTTTTTATATAATGAATCTTCCATTAAATGTTTGATTTCTGGCGTTGCTTCTAAATTTTTATATGATTTTGGGAATGTCTTCCAATCGCTTCTTGTTAAATAAGTGACGACATCAGTTTCATAGAAAGAGTTGATATCACGATCTTCAAATAAATTAGAAACGATTTCTCCTGTATATGGTGATTTAGCATAAGTTTTGTTATCTAAAGTCGCTAAATTGACGACTTGAACTTTACTTACATCACCTGCAACAGGATTATTTGCAGCGTCATACATGCCTGTTTTGCCTTGCTTTGCAAGAATGTTATTCAAGGCATCATGAGCACCATTGCCTAAAGCAAAATAATAATCGCCAGCATCAAATATATAGCAGCCTTTTTTAGATGCATCTTCACCATTTATGGCATTTTGATCATAAGTTGCAAAATAATAATCAGAGAACTTTAACGTAATTTCTTCTGATTCGCCTTTGGCTAATTCTTTTGTTTTGGCAAAATCAAGAAGTTGAATGGCGCTTTTTTCAGCTTGACCAGCTTCATAAGGAAGTTGGACATAGAGTTGGACAACATCTTCTGATTTGCCAGAATAATTATCGTTACCATTATTAGTAACTTTAACTTTAGCGGTAACTTCATGAGTGCCTTTGTTCCATTCGAACGATTCAATTTGTTGTGTGAAAGAAGCATAGGACATGCCATCACCAAATGAATAGGTGACTTCATCAGCATAGTTCCATTTGCCACCTTTAGAATTATAAATACCAACAGCATCATCAGCGCTATGTTGATTCAAAATTAAATCGTTATAACGAGTTTCATAATATTTATATCCGACATAAATGCCTTCGGCATAAACTAAGTATTCTCTTTTATATAAATCAGTTAAGTTAGCGAATTTAAAATCGCCAGCATTTTGCATTGCCGCACTACTTAAAGAGTTAGCGGCATAGGTATCCACTAAACGGCCAGAAGGATCGGCTTTGCCAAATAAGATATCGCTTACACCATACATGCCGAAGCTACCAGGATAACCAATCCATAAAACAGCGTCGATATCGTATTCATCGAGTTCTTCTAGTTCCATTGGATAACCACTATTGACGATGACAATTCTCTTTTTAAATGAGGAATTCTTAACGAGATTTAAAACGTCTTTTTCTTCATCGTGAAGAGCTAATTCTCTAATATGTGGACCTTTTTCCCATAAGTCTTGTAAACCATGGTTTAAGTCACCTTCTTCGCCACCAAATCTTTTTAGGACAATAATGGCTGCATCATCATAGCTAGCAAAGCTAGTGCTGACACCATTATAGGTAGTGACATCGACTTCGCCGATGTTACCGAATTTATCGTGATCTATTTTCACATTTTTAACAGCGTTACTCACTTCTTCATTAAGTGAATAGCCACCTTCTTTAATAACGTCCACTAAGGATTTGCTTTGATAGTTAATTGGGCCACCGCTACCACCATGATAAACTGGATTAGTAGAAGCTTTGCCTAATAATGTCACTTTATCAGTGGCTTTTAAAGGTAAAGCATTATCTTTATTTTTAAGTAAAACTGTACCTTCAACTTGTGCTTTAATATTGTATTGTTTTAAAGCGTCATACATCGCTTCCTTACTTTCGTAGTCGCTTTTAAAATACTGTGCGTTTCCATCCCCTTGAATAGTTGGGGCAGTAATCTTTAAGGCTAGGTTGACATCTCCCTCTCTATCGTAGGCAAGCTTTGTGCCAAACGAAGCAATTATAGAAAGAGAGACTATTGTGACGCCTAAGCCCCCTAATAATCTCTTTTTATCCATATTATCTATTATTTCGCTTCAACAAATTCAAGCTTTGCGAAATCAAAGCTGCATGTTTTAACATTGACTTGGATTTCTACTTCAGAAGCAAATTGTCTGCTATCGAGATATTGCTTAGCGCTCCATGGAGAAGCTTCTGTATCTGGGATTGCCGCACCAGTTGTGGTGTCATAACCCTTTGGTGGTATGACTTGTTTGCCCATATCTTCAGTCCAGTTATCAGTATCTAACCAGTATTGTTGATCATAAGAAGCAACGTATCTAGAAACATTCTTTAACTTAACATCGAGTAAATCTTCATCGATATCGTTAACGCTGGAAGAACAACTGCCATAGAACTTATATAAGTAGTTAGCTCTTTCATTGCCAGAGAAGTTATTTGTGTTTTCGTCAAGAATAACAGCGGAGAATTGACTACTTGAGACGATTAAACAATATGTATTGTTTTCGAAAAGTGTTAATTCTTGTTGGCTGAATGATGTTAAGTAATAGTTATAAGTTGGACGCATATTGCTATATGACATCTCGGCTGGTGATAAATAAATGCCTTTAATTTTGGCCTCTTTTGCTGCACCACCGCATGCGCTTAAAGTAATGGAAGCAAGCGCAAGGGTCGCAAAAGCCATGGCTTTCAAATTTTTCATATAAAATCTCCTTTTTCAAGTTGCCTTCATTTTTAATAAAAAAGACTATTTTGACAATTTAGGTCGCGTAAACTTAATTTTAACTAGCGTCAATTGATAAATAGTCTTTAATTTCTTTAATCCCAAATATTGATTTTATTTAATTGTAATCGTATATTTTTTGGCCTCGTTAATAGTTACTATTTTAGAAGAATTAGCTTCTTTTATTTCGTAATGGCCACCACTAACAGAAATGGTATTTCCTAAGCTAGAAGGAATAACAATTTCACCTTTTGCGTTAATGCTATTGATTGTCAAAGTCTTAACGCCGTCTTTATTAGCAAGTTCAATATCAATATTACCTTTAACTGTATAATTAGAACATTTGAATGAATCTAATAAATTTGTTAATGATAATGAATATTCTTCAAATCCTGGCTTAGTTGGTTTTAAACCTGCAATGTAACGATTAATGATATAGATTGGTCCACTTGTCCAAGCGTGATTGAAAGTACCATCTGTAATATCAAATTTTTCATATAATGTATCTTTGCTATCTTTAATCATCGCATCATATCTAAGGAGCATTCTTTCTTTAGCAATGTCGATTCTGCCCATCTTACATAAGGCTTCTAAAACATATTTTTCACAGAATGGGCTGGCTTCTCTAGTTTTGCTTAAAACATTAATAATTGTTTCATAATCACTTTCTTTAGCTAAACCGGAAAGCGCGAGCATTGCATTAGCGCGATCATCAATATGATTTGATGAAGGTGATTTAAAGCCATCCTGGGTGTAATAAGCATCATGATATTTTGCTTCCATTGAAGCCATTCTTTCATCAATGAAAGAGATGTTATCGTTCATCTTAAGAAGGGTCACTAATTCTTTAGTTAATCTTAAAGCGTAATAATAGAATCCAGCTTGTAATAAATCATTATCAATATAGCTGCCCCAATCGTTCCATGTCCAAGAACCAGCACGATATTTAGGAAGGCCATTTTGCATCTCAAATAATTTTAAATATTCAATTACCGCTTTGACATAGGGAGTCATTGTTTCAACATCGTTAGTGTGTTCGAAATAATGATAAGCGCTGGTGAGGAAGGCTAATGATTGATTAGGGATTTCTTGAGGTTTGACACTTGGCGCACGGGATGGAATGACATTATCAGTCTTAACCCACCCTAGGCACGCTAATATTGATTTCTTAATGAGATCTAAAGCCCCTTGATCATAGCAATATAAAGCAGCATCAATTTGGTTAGAAGCATCCCCCATGTATGGCCCTCTTTCTCGATCTGGACAGTCCATGAAAGAGTCTCTCATACACACTCTAACAGTGTTTTGTGCTTTCTTCCATAAGGTATCCAAATTAGCGTCAGAAGAGGTAAATGGCTTCATCAGTTCACCATTAAATTCGCTCATGCGATAGGCAAGTTTATTAAACTTAACACCCTTTGGAGCATCGATAAATAATGTGTAGCCACTTCTCCATGGATAATTCTCATAACTTTGTTGTCCGTCTTTTGTGACATAAGTGTCTTTAAATGATTGCAGACCATCATTATATTTATATGAATCAGTATAGAAAACTAGTTTCTTTCCTGCTTCCGCTTCAACATCGATATACCAAGAGAATTGAATATCTGTAGGTAAATTTAACTTTAAAGTTGTATCTTCTGATAATGTTTTACCAACATATTCATTTGCGTTGCTGAAATCAGTAATTTCGTGAAATTTAATTGGTTTTGTAGGTGCCTTATATAAATCACCAAAAGGTAAGTTACCAGCTTTTGCCACCGCTTTAGCGGATTCCCAAGATGAATCATCGAAGTCTAATTTACGATAATCGCCTATTTCTTTTCTAGCGTCATAGAAAACATTTCTTTCAGCAAGCATTGATGATTGATCATAAGCATCATATTCTTTGCCACCGGTTATTTTGTTGCGATAAGCATCAATTCTTATTGTTTTAAAAGAAGAATCTGATTTTACTAATGTATCGCCCGCTTGCATTTCAAATAATAAACCAGCTTGAGAGATCATATCACCTTCACTATCTTTGATTTGTGGATTAATAGAGCTATCTCCACTTCTACCGTTAAAGGCCACTAAGATAGTAATGATGTTATTGCCTTGTTTTAAATTGTTGATTTTTACTTCATCATAATACGAGTCGTATGGTGTTGGCCCACGCTTTAAAGAACCATCAATTGTCACCAGTTCTTCATTAACCCACATAAAGTATTTAGATTCAGCGGATATGAAAGCAGTTGCTTCGTTCACTTTTTCTTTTAATGTAAAGACTTTTCTAAAAGCGACATAGCTATCTTCATTGCAGTAATTTGTCCAAATCCAATGTGCTTTCCAATCACTCTTTTTATAATTATCTAAATAAGAAGTATATTTTAAAGATGAGCGGTCTGCTTTTCCTGTTTCTGGCACGCTATCTTCAATAGACTTTTCTTGTTGTTTGGAACTATTTGATTGACAAGCCCCTAAGCACAAAGAAAAGAAACACACCGATAACAAAAGTAAATTTCCTTTTTTCATAATTAATTCTCCTAGCGCTACCATTTTTACAAAAAGGATAGCAAGAGACAATTTAGGCAACCTATTTTTACTTTTTTATCTCGTAGACTTTAAAACTTCTAATAAAAAAATACTGTTTATAAAAAAATATGCCATATATTTTTAAAAATATGCCAAAAACATTTAAAAAATAAATAAGAACATTCATAGTTAACACGAAAGTAGGAAATTGATGATGCTTATTAATAAAGACTGGCTTTTTTATCGACAAAATGAACCAAATAGCAAAACGAAAGTTAATTTGCCATTTGATGCAATGCTAAGAGAACCTAGAGACATCTCTTATAGAGGTGGAGATAAGGTATCATTTTTTAAAGGCGATGACTATATTTATGAAAAGGTCATCAATATCGATGATTTAAATAAAGAATATTATTTCGAATTTGAAGGTATTTATCATCATCCTCAAATCTATATTAATAATGAATTAGCCTATGAACGTCAGTACGGTTATTCCACTTGCTTATTTAACGCGACAAAATATTTAAAGCAAGGCAATAACATTATCAAAGTTATCGCCATTAATAGCGATCAACCTAACTCTCGTTGGTATAGTGGCGCTGGGATATATCGTAATGTTCATCTCTATGTTTTGCCAAAAATACACATTATTCCTCGTTCATTTAAAATCAATACAATCGACTATAAAGAAGGAAAGATATCTTTTAAATGTTTGTTAAATGGGATATCTGATTTAACAATCGAAATATTTGATAATGATAATAAATCTATATTAAAAAAAGAATATAAAAGCATTAAAGAAATAGATGATGTTATCATCATTAATAATCCATATCTATGGAATGATGAACATCCTTATTTATATAAAGCTAGAATCACAATAAACGAACAAATAGAAGAATTAAAATTTGGTGTTAGACAAATATCGCTTGATAAACAACAAGGCTTATTAATAAACGGAGAAAAAGTTATCCTTTATGGTGCTTGTATCCACAGTGATAACGCTCTTTTAGGCGCGGAATCTTATAGGGAAGTTGAATATCGCAAAGTTAGACAACTTAAAGAACTTGGCTATAACGCTGTTAGAAGTGCACATAATCCGATATGCAAAGACTTTTTAGATGCTTGTGATGAACTCGGCTTATATGTCATGGACGAATATGTTGATTGCTGGTATATCCATAAAACCAAATTTGGTTATAGCAATTATATGGAAGATAACTATGAAGATGATTTATTTGATATGGTGGAAAAAGATTATTCTCATCCTTCTGTCATCTTTTATAGCACTGGTAACGAAGTTAGTGAAACTAGTGAAGCTAAAGGCATTGAACTTCAAGGTAAGATGAATGATTTATTACATAAATTAGATTCTTCAAGGTTAACAACTTGTGGTATCAATGTCTTCTTCAACGGCATTGCTCACACTCCAATATCTACCTATAGCAGTAAAAAAGCGGAAGATGAATTTAACGCTAAGCCAAAGGTGGAAGGTAGTTCTGATATCTTCAACACTATCGGTAACATGATGGGCGCAGGCTTTATGAAAAGAGGCGCTACTCTTCATATTGTTGATAAGAACACAAGAGGGGCTTTCGCTAAGATGGATGTTGCTGGATATAATTATGGCATCCTTAGATATAAGAAAGACGCTAAGAAATATCCAAATAGATTTATATGCGGTACAGAGACATTTGTCTCTGATACTGCCTTATTCTACGAAATAGCACATCAAATCCCGCGCGTTATTGGTGACTTTGTTTGGACAGGTCTAGACTATTTAGGTGAAGCTGGCTTTGCAGCGGAATTAAATAGAAAAGAATTCCCATATTTAAAAGACCGCTCAGGATGGTTAACTGACGATGGAGGAAGAAAAGACATCTTAGGCGACACCACTAGTGAGGGTGATTATACTCAAGTTGTTTATCATAAAAAGATTATTGATATTGGCGTTGTTTCTCCTTATGACATAAGATGCAAATGCAATAAAGCAGCGTGGAGATTTAATCACGCGATTAGATGCTATTCATATCCAGGGGAAGAAAATAGAAAATGTACATTCTATATTTATTCCCGTTCACCTATCGTGGAATTTTATCAAAATGATAAATTGATAAAACGTAGCAAAATTAATCCTAAAAAATGCTTTATTAAATTCAATGGAAAATATATTCCTGGCACTATAAAAGCTGTTGCTAAAGACTTGAAAGGCAATATTTTAGGCGAAGTATCTTTAAAGACAGCTTCAGAAGACATCAAACTTAGATATTACAAAGAAGAATATCCTGAAGCTGATAGATTTGCTTATGTTCATTTTGCTTTTGAAGATGAAGAAGGCAATAGAAATGTTCATCAAGAAAAAAATATTGAAATTAGTGACGTTAAAGGTGGCAAACTTCTAAGATTAGGTAGCAGTGCTTCCTATAATAAAGTTGGCTATTTAACAAATAAAATTAAGACCTATCACGCTAAAGGGATGGCAATCTTTGAATTCGATGAAGGTTCAAAAGAAATAATCTTTTCCATCACAAGCGAATTAGGTCAAGAAACAATCACTATTAAACGCTGAAGTTTTGTTATAAAAAGCGGACAATGACGTCCGCTTTTAAGATTGCTATTATTAAGGATTAAGCAATTGGATATGCTTCTTTAAGTCTATTGGCTTCTTCTTCAGTAATTCTAAGGATTGTGCCATGACGTTTGGTTTGCTTATCCCAGTTGAAGTTATCTTCACCTGTACCGGACTTAAGTTGTCTCCAACTACCTTCGGCGTTTTTGATATCTTCAACGTTTGTGGTTGCCCATGGGATGTAACCAACACTTGTATTTGCATAGAAGTCCGCCATTAAGCCAATTTCAGGAACGTTTGGATCAGTTCTGTCTGCTTGGTTTAGATAGAACCATTCTGGTCCTTCTAAGCACTTATTATCAGCGTTTCTACCTTCAGCTTTGAAACCAGCGTCCGCTAAGTTTTGGACGAATTCCCATTCACCATCATAAAGATTTTGTGTCTTTTGAATTCTGATGCCACCACCATCTTCATTGTTGCCACCATCTTTACAAGCGCTGTAGTACCAATCACCAATCTTCATAACTGAACCATCAATGACTTTTCTAAAGTCATTATTTTCAGCATATTGATCAGATTCGTTTCTTGTTTTGATGTTGTCTTGATATTTAATATTTGGAATGAATTGTCTTGTTTCGGTGAAATGATGGAAGTCTCTTGTGGTTGTGTAATAAACACTATCACGTCTTAAAATCTTAGCATTAACGCCTTTAGAAACATCATCTAAGATTGTGGAAGAGAAGAAGATTAAATATTCACCAGTTTCTTCACAGTATATCATTTCAGGAGCCCAAGCCATACCAGCTTTAGGATCAGCGACTTCAATGAGTCTTTCTTCTGTCCAGTTAACTAAGTCATGAGATTCCCATAAAACGATGGAGTGACTTCCTGTTTTAGTGGCTTGACCAGCGTTATTGTTCCATCCACCTCTTGTATAGACTGATAAGTCAGTAGCGATTAAATAGAATGTATCACCTTCAGGTGAACGGCAGATATATGGATCTCTCACGCCTCTTTCACCAATCTTGCTTGATAAGACTGGTTTTAAAGAGTTCATTGTGGATTTATTCATATCTTTGAATTTTAAGCCTTGGCCGACATCCGCTAAAGCGAAGAACATTTGTTCACCAGTAGCGACCTTTTGACCACCAGAAGTTTTACCATAACCTTCACCAACGAAGTGACCAAATAAATAGGCTTTATAATCTTCGTCTTTGATTTCTTCAGGAGCGGCTTTGACTAATACTTCTTGTTCGTATTGGCTCTTCACGCCTTCCTTATCGATAATCGCTGTTAATTTAACGGTCTTATCTTCGGCTTGTCTATAGACAATGCCTGGTTTCATATTTTCGTTACCCTTAGCGTCGATAACTTTTTGGTCAGAGCTTTTCCAAGTCACAGTAGCGCCTTCAATTTCGGTTGGAAGATAAATATTTCCATAAACGCCATCTTCACGATTGACGACCTCGATTTGATTAATAATGGCTTCATCAGTTTCTTCAGCATATTTTGTGTTACCACAAGCAGTTAAAGAGAGTAATGCTGTCGAAGCAAGGGCAGCAAAAAGTTTTAATTTTGTTTTCATACAATTCCCTCGTATTTTTATATTCAAATTTATTATGTCACGATTATAAATCGTATTAAAGAGCAAAAATAATAAAAAAGACCACTTTTATGTGGTCTTATCTATAATTCTTTATTCTATTCAACACCGATTAAGAATGAATAGACTGGTTGATTGCCTTGTCTGATGTCTAAGTCGAGATCGGAGAACTTTTCACCAATCGCTTCTGCAACTTGGTTCATTTGTTCTTCACTAACATCTTGACCGACTAAGATGGTAATGATGCTTGAATCTTCATCAATCATCTTATCAAGTAATTGCATTAAGGCTTCCATCTTATCTGGGTTATCAACGACGATGTCTTTTTCATAAATACCAATGAAATCGTCTTTTTTAACTTTTAAGCCGTTAAATTCGGTATCTCTGATAGAGAATGTGACTTCACCAGATTTGACATTTTTAAGCGCTGCTTTCATGCTGCGGAAGTTTTCTTCTGGATCAGCTTCTGGATTAAACATAATCGCGGAGCTAATTCCTTGAGGAATTGTCTTACTTGGAATGACGTAGACATTTGTATCAGCATCTTCCACCATATCGCAAGCTTGAGAAGCCGCCATAACGATATTGGAGTTATTTGGGAAGATGAAGACGTTTTTAGCATTAGCTTTCTTAATCGCAGAAACGAAGTCTTCACTAGATGGGTTCATGGTTTGACCACCTTTAACAACGATGGAAATACCAATTTCTTTAAAGAAGTCTTCAATGCCTTGACCAGCACTAACACCAATCATTGCGTATTCAGTTTTTTCTTTTTGTTCTTCACCGAAGTCTAAGCCTTCACCAGCATCTTCTTCTTTTAAGTTAACTAATCTCACTTTGGTGAATTCACCATATTGTTGAGCGTAATTTAAGATATCACCTGGGTTAAGGACACGGATGTGAACTTTCACATTTTCTTCAGTAGCGTTGATGACTAAATCATCACCGTGTGTGGATAAGATATTACCGAAACGATTTTCATTAAATGGTTTCTTATCTTTGCATAATTTTAAGATGAATTCTAATAAATATCTTTCCTCTTCTTCGTCAGTGACAGGAGCTTGAGTTTCGGTCGCGGTTGCTTGACTTCTTTCAACAAAGTCACCACCAGCGGCGATTCTCATACCTTCTAAGATACGAATTAAACCAGCGCCACCAGAGTCAATAACACCAGCTTCTTTTAAGACTGGTAATAATTCTGGGGTTCTTTTTAATGATTCTCTTGCTTCTTGAAGCATGAGATCTAAGCATTTTTCAATGCTCATATTTTCTTTAACGTTATCCGCTAAAAATTGAGAAGATTCACGAATAACTGTAAGAATTGTACCTTCGACTGGATTAACAACTGCTTTATAAGCCACTTCAACGCCTTTTTGGAAAGCAGCGGAGAAGGCTAAAGCGTTAACTTCTGCTAAGCCATCTAAGCCTTTAGAAAAGCCTCTAAAGATTTGGCTAGTGATAACACCTGAGTTGCCTCTTGCGCCCATTAATAAGCCACGAGAGAAAACTTTACTAATTTCATAAGCAGATTCATCACTACGGTTAGAAATTTCTTTACTACCAGAGGTGAGTGTTAAATTCATGTTCATACCAGTATCACCATCAGGGACTGGGAAAACATTTAAAGCATCGACTTCTGGGTAGTGATTATATAAATTATTGCTACCAGAGAGAAGTAGCAATTTAAGGGATTGTCCGTCTAATGTTTTCATATGATTAATTGGATGCAAGGGATTCACCAAAAACGTTTACTGCGGTGCAAAGTCCACCACACCATTTATTTAATTGATATAAAATGGTTTTTTGGCATTCTACAAGAGCTTCGGTTAATTTAACTTCTTTAGAAAGCACTAAATAAACATCTACGGCAAAAGTGCGATTTGGTGATTTTTTCACATAAATCGCTGCATCTTCGATAATTCCTTTCTTAACACGTTTGTCAGCGCGGAGAATATCTTCGCGTCTGGCGACATCAACAACACCATAGCACGCTAAGGCGGCATTCCTGGTGTGTTCTTTGATATCTAATGTATGATAATAGGCCGGTTGGGCACTGACATTTTTCTTTTCCATAAAGTAGTGATATTTTACATAGTAAATGCGATTATGTCAAACAAGGTAATTCAAAAACTCAAGATTGTCACACTTTTTTACTAATTATCGTCTTAAAAGAGACAGTAATGGCAAGAAATCTTGATAAACATCACCATAACTGACGATGATGTGATTACCAAAGCTGGCTTTTAATATTTCAAGAATTCCTTCTTCACCAAGAGCAACAGAGATTTGCGTTCTGCAATACCCTGGCAAAGATAAATTCTCTTTGATGGTCGCTGGAATACAAAGAGTATTCTCAAGGGTGTAATCAGGCGCAACTTTGCACAAAGTAATACGTCCTTCTGGAAGTTCCCCTTTCACTCCAATTCCTAACCCACTTTCAAAATGAGTCATTAATTTAAATGATGTAACCATGTTAAGTGGCACTGTGCAGTGCGCTAACATTAATGAATGATCTTCGTAATTAAATTTTGAAGGATTGGCCATAAATGCTGAACGATTTGTTAATTTATTAACAATGTGCATTGTAATTAAACTTGGCACATCTCCTTCACATCCCGCTGTGATGCCTTCTTCATTAAGTAAGGCCAAAGCTAAACAAGCGGTATTTTTGTATTTTTTAAGAATATCAAAGCAGCGGATTGTTAACCCATCTAATTGATATTTTTTAACTAATTTCTTAAGAGCTTTATAAATCACAAGCGCTAAATGTAAGACGTCTTGATTTTCAGCTTTATTAATAAGTTCTGTAGAATGAGCAAATTCATTGATATCAAGCATTTCTTTTTCTGTTTCATCAATAAGTTCTTCTAATTCACTCATCTTAATCTTCACGATATTTTGTTTGTAATTAATATGAATCGATTTAGCGTCCACTGGTGAAGCAATTAACCAAGAAGAAGGACCGCCGATTGAGCCTAAACGATTATCTTTTAAATTGTTATAAGCATTAATAATAGTCGCAATATGTTTGATCATATTAGCGATGTGACTTTCGTCACCTGAAAGTAAGAAACATAATTTATTATGATTTTCTAAATATGTTTTGATTTCAAAACACGCTGGTAAGGAATTATTCTTACTTGTGGATAAGATCACAAATGGTTCTTTGAGGTTATTAAGCTCTTTTAAGAAGAGTTTTTCTGTCCCACCTGAACCGATAAGGACAATATCAAAAATCGCGTCCTTGGCCTTTTCTTGGATGATTAAATCTTCATCCATTAAGAAGTTATTAATTTCATCCACAAAAAGAAGATCATCATTAATGATATCTTTGTTATTTTTATGGAGGAAACTGTATAGAGGTTTTAAATTAATGTTCATCATAATAATTATAAATAAATCGTTATAAAATAAAAAGCCCGGCGGCTCGCTATTTTGTCCTTTCGGATATCTTCGCCACTACGGTGCTTAACTTCTGTGTTCGAGATGGGAACAGGTGTGTCCACCGCGCCATCGCCACCAGACTTTTTATTAAGAGAAATTATTCTCTCAAAACTGAATATTACCACATGTTAGCTTTCTTGTTAATTAAAAACTTTAATTTTACTTTTGGGATTCGATTAAAAATCTTAAGAAATTAAGTCCTCGACCTATTAGTATTAGTCAGCTGAACATATCACTATGCTTACACTTCTAACCTATCAACCCTGTAACTTTCAGGGGGTCTTACTTCTTTCGAATGGGAAGTCTCATCTTTAGGTTGGCTTCACGCTTAGATGCTTTCAGCGTTTATCCATTCCATAGGTAGCTACCCGGCCATGCCACTGGCGTGACAACCGATATACCATTGCTATGTCCATCCCG
>JAGBLL010000046.1 GCA_017635465.1 Bacilli bacterium | reverse complement strand
TTATGCTACATATGTCGCTGGTATTAATAGAGTATCTACTGATGCCCAAGGCAAATGGTGGGGTGGTAAAGGTATGGGTACAATGCCTCATGCTTTAATCCAATTATGTGAAGGTGATATTTGTAAAGCCGCTGATTGTTATTTGAATAGTTTCCCAGAAGAACAAGTCACCGCGTTAATTGACTATCATAATAATGTTGTGAGAGATACATTAATCATCGCTAAACATTTAGGTCATAAATTAAGAGGTGTCCGTGTAGATACATCTAAAGCATTAATCGACCATTATTTTGATGATAAAGACACAAGTGGTTTTGATCCGCACGGCGTTTGTAAAGAACTCATCTTCGCTTTAAGAAAAGCGCTTGATGATAATGGTTATAACTACGTTGGTATTACTGTTTCTAGTAGTTTTAACGCCGAAAAGATAAGAGAATGGAAGAAATTAGGTGTTCCAGTCACCATGTATGGTGTAGGTACATCATTTGTTAATAACATGACATGTGGTTTTACTGGTGACCTAGTCATGAGAGATGGCAAAGCCGAAGCTAAAGAAGGTCGCGCTAATTATAGAAACGATAAATTAAAGAAAGTTAACTATCCTATTTATTAGTAAATAATATGATATATAAAGCTAAAGAATTCACATTAAAGAATGGTATCAAGGTGACTCTTAAGTCTCCTGAGATTTCTGATGCTTTAAATTTACTTAATAGCATTATTGAAGTTTCAAGAACAAGTGACTATATCACTTCTCTTCCAGAAGACTATCAAAAATATCTTGATGATATAACAAAAGAATAAACGTTCATTAAGTCCGCTAATGATAGTGAAGATAGATATCTTTTCGCGGTATATGATGGTGAGACAATTGTCGCTAATTGCTTTTTAGAGTTCTTAACTAATATCAAAACCAAACATAGGGGTAGAATCGGTATCGCAGTTACCTCTAACTATAGAGGTATGGGTATTGGTTCATTACTATTTGATGAAATGATTAGCATTGCTAGAAATAGAAATGGCGTCACTCAATTAGAATTAGAGGTCATAAAAGAAAACGAAAGAGCTAAACGTCTATATACATCAAAAGGATTTGTAAAAACCGGTGATCGTCCAAGAGTGCTTAAATTACCAAACGGCACTTATCTAGATGAAGAAATGATGATTCTATATCTCGATAGATAACATCTCGAAAGAGGTGTTTTTTATCATATGTAAATTATATGGTTATCATACTTTTTTATTTATTAACATAGTTAAATGCCTATAAAATGCTATATGTAAAGCAAAATTGACATCGATTTTTATTGACATGATAGATGAGATGGTTATAGATTTTAAGCATGTTTTTTGTAGAGGAAAAGACTATGACTAAGGAAGAAATCAAAAAGACAATTAAAGAAAATGATATCTCTTATATTAGAATGCAATTCACTGACATGTTAGGCGATATCAAAGCGGTGGAAATACCAGCTTCTAGAATTGATGATGCATTAAACAATAAGATTATGTTTGATGGCTCATCTATTGAAGGGTTCGTTCGTATTAAAGAAGCTGATATGTATCTTCATCCCGATCTAGATACATTCTTAGTATTACCATTTGAAGATTCTTCTATCGGTGGAGTTGCTAGATTCATATGTGATGTCTATATGCCTGATGGCACCCCATTTATTGGTGATCCACGTTACATTCTTAAAAAAGAAGTGAAGAAGATGAATGATTTGGGCATTGAAACTATGTATGTTGGTTTCGAACCTGAATTCTATTTATTTAAACTAAATGCTGACGGTAGTGTTTCCACTAACTGCAGCGATAGAGCAAGCTATTTTGATTTATCCCCATTCGATGGTGGTGAAGATATTAGAAGAGAAATCGCTTTAATGCTTGAAAAGATGGGCTTTGAAGTCCAAGCTTCTCACCATGAAGTTGGCCCTGGTCAAAATGAAATCACTTTCAAATATACAGATGTTATTTCCGCTTGCGATAGAGTCCAAACATTTAAGCAAGTCGTTAAAATGATTGCAAGAAAAAATGGCTATTTAGCAAGCTTTATGCCAAAACCTCTCAATAAACAAGCGGGGAACGGCATGCACACTAATTGCTCATTGTTCTCTAAAGAGAAAGGTGACTTATTCTATGATGAAAAAGCCACAATGCAATTAAGTGTGATGTGTGAAAAATGGATTACAGGTGTCTTAAGTCACGCTAGAGAATTATCTTTATTAACTAACCCAATTGTTAATTCCTATAAACGTTTAGTCAGTGGTTATGAAGCACCAATCTATGCTTGTTGGAGTGACGCTAATAGAAGTTCATTAGTAAGAATTCCAGCCGCTAGAGGCCTAGCTACTAGAACAGAATTTAGAAACGTCGATCCATGCGCTAATCCATATCTCGCTTTAGCGGGTATCCTCGCTTGTGGTCTTGAAGGCATCAAAAATACCAAAGAAAAAGATATTATTCCACCAGTGAAAGATAATCTTTTTGCCTTATCCACTGATGAAATCAAAGAGAGAAAGATTACATGCTTACCAGAAACATTGCATGCTGCGATTGAAGATTTTAAAGAAAGTAAAATATTGAAAGAAGTATTAGGCGAGCATTTGTTCCCTAAATACATCGAAGCTAAAGAGAAGGAATGGAAAGAATACCATACTACCGTTAGCGAATTCGAATTAAAGAAATATTTAGGTAGATAATATGTGTGGCATAGTGGGATCAGTGGGACTAGTAAGCCCTAAAGAATATGTTGCTAAAGGATTAAAGATGCTTGATTACCGTGGTTATGATTCTGCGGGTATCGCCTATTTTAACCGTGGCATTAAGATTTATAAAGACGTCGGTAGTGTGGAACATTTAATGACTATCGTTCCTAAAAATATCACCGCTAATGTGATGATTGGTCATACTAGATGGGCCACTCATGGAGCGCCAACTAAGCTTAATACCCATCCTCATATCTCCTTTAATCAACGCATATGTTTGGTCCATAATGGAGTAATTGATAACTACAAAGAATTAAAGGCTTTTCTTTTAGAAAAGAATTATAGTTTTTATGGTGAAACAGACTCCGAAGTCGTCGCTAATCTATTAGAATATTATTATTTAGAAAATGGCGACATCATCGAAACAATCAAAAAAGTTAAATCATTAATTAAAGGTAGCTATGCTATTACGTTTTTTACTGATGATATTAAAGACACTTTATATGTTATAAAAAAAGCTTCTCCATTAGTTATTGGTAAAGGTCAAGGCTACAACCTTGTTGCCTCTGATGCCTCTCCAATGATTGATTACACTAATGAATTTATTGAATTAGAAGATAAAGAATTTGGTTATATCAATAATAAAGAAGTAGTCATCTTTGATGAGCAAGGAAAACAAATTCAAAAAGAAACAATTCATAAGAATATTGAATTAATCTCTCATGACTTAAAGGGTTATCCTCACTATATGCTAAAAGAGATAGAGGAGGTTCCCCAAACCATTAACCGATTAATCAATACATATTATCAAGATGATGAATTTCTCTTTAACAAGCAACTCATCAAAAACCTAAATGAATCCGATCACATTATCTTTATCGGTTGTGGTACTTCTTATCACGCTGGTTTAGTGGGTGGTCGTTATTTTGAAAAATATAACAAATCTACGAGTAGATTTATTGCCTCTGAATGGGCTTTCCATCCCACATATCCAGGGGCTAAGCCATTTATCATCATGATTTCACAATCAGGAGAAACCGCTGACCTCATTCACTGCTTAAGAATTATTAAAGAACACAATTTAAATAATCTCATCATCACTAATACTGGTGGTTCAACTCTTGATAGAAACTGCATGTATTCTTTACTTCTCCATAGTGGAGTAGAAGTATCAGTGGCATCCACTAAAGCATATGTTGCGCAAGTCACCTTATTAGCAATGCTTTCTGCAGCGTTAGTCAATGATAAATCAATCATCGGTGATTTAAGGCAAGAAATTAATGTTGTTAATGATATCCAAGATAACTACAAACCAAAGATTATGAAAGTCGCTAAAGAATTAATGAATAGAAAGAATATCTTCTATTTAGGTCGTAGCTTTGATTATTTCCTATCTTTAGAGGCCTCTTTGAAGCTCAAGGAGATTAGTTATATCCATAGTGAGGCAATTCCTGGTGGTGAACTAAAACACGGCCCTATTGCCTTAATTGAGAAAGATTTGCCAGTTATTGTCTTCATTACTGATCCAGATACCGCTTCATCAATGAGAGGCAATATTGAAGAAGTAAAAACTAGAGGGGCAAAAGTCTATGTTGTGTCCACAAAAGAATTAAGCGCTCCCGAAGATACAATTGTCGTTAAAGATTATGCATACTACTTAAGTAGTGTCGCTATTTCTTCTATTGCTTTTTATCTAGCTTATTATGTGGCTTTGGATAAAGGATTAAATGTTGATAAACCAAGAAACCTCGCTAAGAGTGTGACGGTAGAATAGGGGGTATTTATGAGTAAATATATATTTGTGACCGGTGGTGTTGTTTCTGGCTTAGGTAAAGGCATTACCGCTGCCTCATTAGGTAGATTATTAAAATCACGTGGCTTAAAAGTCGCGGCGCAAAAACTTGACCCATATATTAACGTTGATCCAGGAACAATGTCTCCTTATCAACATGGGGAAGTTTATGTCACAGAAGACGGCGCGGAAACTGACCTTGATTTAGGCCACTATGAAAGATTTATTGATGAAGATTTGAATAAATATTCAAACTTAACAACAGGCAAAGTCTATTGGAATGTTTTAAATAAAGAAAGAAGAGGGGAATATCTTGGTAGCACTGTCCAAGTTATCCCTCATATCACAAACGAAATCAAAAGATTCATTTATAACGTTGGTAAAAAGACTAACGCTGATGTGGTCATAACTGAAATAGGTGGCACAATTGGTGATATTGAATCTCAACCATTCATCGAAGCCGCTAGACAAGTATCATTAGAAGTCGGTCGAGAAAATAGTTTATTTATCCATGTCACACTAGTGCCTTATCTTCATGGTTCTGAAGAACATAAAACAAAACCCACACAGCATAGTGTCAAAGAATTGCAAGGGATGGGTGTCAACCCAAACATCATCATCTTAAGATGTGATGAACCATTAGAAAGTGCGATATTTGAAAAGATATCATTGTTTTGCAATGTTAAAAGAGATTGCGTTATTGAAAACATCACCTTGCCAAATCTTTATGAAGCACCTTTAATGCTTGAAAAGGCTAACTTCTCTGCGGTGGTATGCCGTGAACTAGGTATCTATAGTGATGGATTAAATCTTAAAGAATGGTCACAAATGGTGGACCGTATTAAATCTAGACCATATACCACTCATATCGCTTTAGTGGGTAAATATGTCGAATTACATGATGCTTATCTATCAGTCGCAGAAGCGATGAGACACGCGGGATATTATTATAATACCCACATTAAAATACACTGGATAAGTTCGGAAACCATCAACGATGATAACGCTAAAGAGGTATTAAAAGATGTCGATGGCATTATCGTTCCAGGAGGTTTTGGTAATCGTGGTATTGAAGGCATGATCAGCACTGTTAAATACGCTAGGGAAAATAAAATTCCATTCTTAGGTATATGTTTAGGTATGCAAGTAACAGTCATAGAATTTGCTAGACATGTCGCTAAGCTAAAAAACGCTAACAGTGGTGAATTTGATCCTCAATCACCATATAAAGTCATAGATTATATGCCTGGTCAAAATGATGAAATCAATAAAGGTGGTACATTAAGACTAGGTTCATATCCATGCTTTATTAAAAAAGGGACAACGATGGAACGTTGTTACAAAGTAACAGAGATTAGAGAACGCCATAGACATCGTTATGAATTTAATAATGATTATCGAGAACTATTAGAAAATAAAGGCTTAACGCTAAGTGGTCTATCTCCAGATAAAACACTCGTTGAAACAGTGGAATTAACAGATTATCCATTTTTCGTCGGTGTACAATATCATCCAGAATTCAAATCTAGACCAAATAAACCTCATCCTTTATTTTTAGGGTTCATAGAAGCCGCTTTTAAAAATAGAAAGCAATAAAGAGAAATTAATAAGCTAAAAGAAAAGGGGTCTCCCCTTTTTCTATTGATTTACTCTATTTAGGATTCACTGTGTTTTTATAAAGCTCTTTGACATATGGAGGAATCTCATATCCGAAAGGTTGATAATCGTAATTAAATGAACCTTTAAAAATAATGCTATTCATCGAAAACGAAACATATCCTGTAGATAATAAACCATTAATCACCGTGATTTTAATAGAAAAACTCTTTGGTACGATATAATAGTCAATAAATGATTCAAATATTTCTTTATATTTAGAAAAATCTAAACGATATGTGGTTACAAAAGCATCAACAGTTTCTTTGGTGGTGGTGAATACGCTTGTTTCACAATATGAGACACGGCCAACTATTGAAGCATATATGTAATTCAGTAGACCATAATGTTCGCTCTTTTTACTAATCGTTGTGCGTTCTTGATTATTTGGCACATACTTTATGTAATAATCGTTAATAAAAAAATCGCCAGATGATGATGAAGGATTATAATTATCATCACAGTGAATAAAACATTCTTCATAGTCTTCATCTTTAAGTTTTTTGAAATAGAATGAATCTGATGTGCTTCCAGAAGGACCAATTAAAGATCTTTCGTACTTGATTCCAGTGTGCTCTTGAAGCATCAAAGAATTGAATTCCACTGACACTAGTTCTTGAAATAGTGGGTCATCAAAAGATGAGCGACTACTTGATGTTTTATTAGTGTTACACGCAGTCACGCATAAAGTGGATATAATAGAAACGCTAGCAATAAAGATTTTCAATTTTTTCATGTTGATTGCCCCTATTATAACAATGAATATGTTTTTATAAAATCATATTGATAATATATGATAGTCACAATGATATAAGTATTTTGAATATTAGATAGTCATAGTTATTAATAACTATGTTCATTGCAAAACAATCTAAAAACAAAGAATTGTATTAAGTAGTGGTTTTAAAGAAACTGATCCTGCTTTAATTGGCATCAATAAAAGCGAAGTTAGTCGCTTACCAAAGATAATAAAAGAATATGGTGTGTAACAAAAATAATAAAAATGTTTCACACTTAATATACGGGTGCTATAATTGTAGTGCAGGAGAGTTATTATGGCTAACATAACCGCATTACTAACAGAAAGAAAACAATTATTAAATCAATTGAACTCTATGTATTATGGTTCAATAGAAATTAGACAAAAAGATGATAAACAGTACATCTATGTTCACTTTAGACAAGATGGTGATTTAACAACCAAATATGTTGGTGAATATTCTGATGTTTTATATAACTTAGTTATTAATAACACCAATCACGCTAGAGAATTAAAAAAGAGACTCAAAGAGATTAATAAAGAACTCAAAGAGCTCGATTATGTCGATGTCGATGGTGTCGATGAAATGGTGGCTATGAATATTGATTTAGCCAGAAGAAATCTTGTTGACTCTATTTACAAGCAATCAATGTTGGAAGGCGTTGCAACAACTTATTCTGATACTGAGACTTTGGTTAATGGTGGAAAGGTCAATGATATGACTGCTTCTGACGTTGATAAAGTTATTAATCTTAAAAGGGCATGGGAATTTATCATGTCTATCGATTTAGCAAACTATCCCACGAATTACGCAGTATTATGTCAAATTAACCAAATAGTGGAAGACGGGTTTTCTGTTACAGCAGGGAAAATAAGAAAAGTACCAGTCACCATTGGAGGCTCATCATATATTCCTCCGATTCCTTTCGAGGATCAAGTCAAGTCAGATATACACGATATTTTGCACAAAGAAGACGGGATTGACTTGGCTATAGATTTGATTCTTTATGTGATGAAGAAACAATTGTTCTTAGACGGAAACAAAAGAACCGCCATTATTTTTGCAAACCATTATTTAATCACGCATGCATTGGGCTTGATAGTGGTCCCATCTGAACTAGTTAGTGATTATAAAAAGATTCTAGTTGCTTATTATGAAGATGAAAGCAAAAAAGAAGATATCTCTAACTTCTTAAAAGATAAGTGTTGGATCAAAATAGCCTAATATATCGTCAATCAATGAAACCTTTATCGACCATGTTAAAGCCTTATCCGGTGACGATAATAAAAAATAAACATTAGTAACAAACCAAAAGAAAAGGGAAATTCCCCTTTTTCTATTGAAATAATAATTTATATTATTCAGCTTGTTCTTCTGCTTTCGCGGCTTTTCTTTCAGCTTTATCTTTAAATTTCTGATGAAGCAAGATACCAACTGTTCCTTCAAGAACAAGTCTAGTAAAGCTACCAGCAATAGAAGAAACTGCTTCTGCTGGTTCAAAGATAACAATCGCTAAGCAGACTTCAACAGTCATAAGAATAGCGAAAATAATCATTGATTTTTGTTCACCTAAATTTGGGAAAAACGCTAAGAATAATAATCCCAAAACTAAGAAAATCATAAATAACGATGGAGCGCCAAATCCTGGGAATAGGCTGAATGCCACCATACGTAAAGCAATACCAATAGCGATTTGGACAATAAATGCTTTATACCAAATAGCCATATTCTTTCCGCCACCTCTAATAAGATAAAAGAAGCCACACGCTAACGCTAATGCGTTAAAGATGTTAGCAATGCCATCTAAAATTAATGTGACTTTGCCATTTTCATCATTGACCGCAAAACCACCAGGAATGTTACCTGATAAGACAATAATTGCGATCGCAATGTTTAGAGCAAATAAAATGCCCATCAAAACTAGATGGCAAATAATTGCTGGGCTAAGTTTTTTCTTTTCCATGATTACTCCCCTTTGTACCATGAAAGACAATAAAAACAACAATTATTGCTTTTCATAGCTATATCATGTATCTACCTATATTCAATAATATAACAGCGGTATTTGCAATTAGTATTTTGTGTGATCAATAAATCTATTAATTTTACTATGGATTAACTATGATTTAAGAAACCTAGAGTTTCTTCTTATATGAGATATCTAACTATATATAGCACATTTCAAGCGCTAGATATGTTAATAATACGCGTTGATATCACATTACGAGGAGGATATTATGACTATTAAAAAGAATCTCATCGCTCTATCAATATTATCAATCAGCTTACCTTTATGTCTTTCAGGTTGTAATAAGAAAGTAGAGCCTATTACTGATAAAACAGAATCAACAATCATTAAAGACGCTAAAAGCACTGATGAATATTTAAAAAAGAAAGATTATAAGTCAGTAGCCTACGCTTATATTTATAACATCAAAAGTGGTCTACGTTCTTATGAATCAAAAACCACTGGAACAGTTAAAGCAAAAGTTTTATTTATTGATTACAACATTACTTACGATAGTGTCACTAATAAAAACGGTAACACCTTCTATTACAGCGACAATTCCGTTTCCACTCTATTGACCTTAAAAAATGAGTTCTATATGGTGGATAAAGATAAAATCCTCATTAGTAGGGATCTTAAAAAATATAATGTTTATACATTAGAAGACTATCATAAAATCTCATATTCCCCTGATCAATATTGCATCATGGGTTATGTCTTTAATGACCAATCAATTATCAATAGTGAAGTCATCTCAGATAAAGGAGATGTCATCACCATTAAATACACTCTTGATAATGAACTATCCACTAACCTTGTAAAACAAGATTTAAAAAACAATGGTGATTTATCTGATTATCCAAAATATGAAAGCATCAATATTACTCTATCAATGAAAAGAGATTTTACCCCAATCTCTTATGTTATCGATGCTATCTATGAAGCTAGTAAACCACTTATTGGTGCGGCTAGAACGACTCAACACGGAGAATGCACATTTTCTAAAATCAATGAGAATGTCAACATTCCTAATGAATCGTTCTTAATTAGTCAATTAGGAGCCTCACCTCAACAAATCATCGATAACAATAAAGAAAGAAACGTCAAAGACCAATTAATTGCCGCTGTTAAGAATTTAGATTTTAAAAATGGTGTTAACGCTAATGGCAAAGTCACATTAGATGTTATTAGTAACGTCCCATTAGAACTTAATATTGACGCTAATCTAGCGTTTGATATCTCACGTTTATCAACTGATAAGATTTATCAATTATTAAATCTCTACGCTAAACTTGAAGGTAATTCAGATTTCAATTCTATCATCTCCATTGTTAAAACATTCGCTGGCGATAAACTTGGTAAATTTGAAGGTTTATTAAAAGACTTCCACAGTTTAGAAATCACCTATGATGGTGATGGTGGTATTTATCTCATCCCACTTAATAGCGATAATGTTTCTACAGTGGCTTTAAAAATCAAAGTCGTTGATATTTTAGATTTACTACTAAAATCAGTTAATGTTTATAGTCTCGTTAATGGTGCGAATAGTGATTTATTAACATTTAATAGAATCGATGGTAAGGATGAAAACACTTATCAAGTGGAAATCATGTTAAATGAAGAAACAGTGAACACTATTAAAGAAAAAATAAACACCTTCTTAGAAGATCCAAACTACGCATTAATTAAGCAATTACTTAAATATAAAGACTTTAAAACTATTGATATCAAAGTCAGTGTTGAAAATAGTGTCATTAAATCTTTAGATGCCGCGTTTAAATATATCGCGGGAGCGGAAGAGGAAGAAGAAACAATTAAAACACTTATTAGCTTACATCTAGATTTTGCTAATAAAGTCATTGATTATACTCCACATATGGAAGAAGCTAAACAAATCTATGAAGCATATGAAGAAACCTTACCGCTTAAAACCCGCCTAGAATATTTAGCGGCTAATAATTATCTAAGTCATAAATATTTAGAAGATTTAGAAAAAGCCTATGAAGAATATCTTGCTTTAAGCGAACAACAAAAACACTTCATTGATGAAAATACAGTTTATGTTATTGATAAAGCCATCAAGGATATCAAAGCGGTCTACGCTTTCGTTAAAGATTTAGAAGCTTATGATTTCAATAACTTAAGTAATGAAGTTATTCTTGCGCTTGCTAAATTATATAGAAGCACTCATCTCAATGCTACTTATCTAAAAGAAGCCATAGGCGAAACTAAATATAACATCATTACTAACCTTGAAAGTAAAGTTGATTATAGTGTTTTAGATAACGCTATGTCTAAGATTGTTGGCTCTGATGAAAAATCATGGAACCTCACCATGGAAGAAATCGAAGGTATCAAATTGTTATTAGATATTGGTCAATATGAATCATCCGTTAATGCCACAATCATGATGAAACTATTCATGAGTGGTAATTACATGGACACTAATACATTTGCGACAAAGATTAATAATCTATATAACGAAATCTCTAATAATTAATATATATTAATAAGGTTATATAGCATAAGTGGCCACACCTCATCAGGGTGTGGCACTTTTGTGACAAGCATTAAGTTAATATACTCTCTTATGAAAAATAAGAGATTACTATTTGGATTACTTAATATCATCTTCATCAGTGTGACAGGATGTACGAATAATGAACAACAAAGAACTTTAAGTTCTAGTTCTAGTGTTTTGAGTGTTGAATCTATCCCATCATCTTTAAGCCAAGAATCAATACAAGATATCTATTATCACGTTTCTTTTATTAACGATGATGAGACACTACTTTATGAAACTGATGTCTTGAAAGGTGATACCGCTACATATGTAGGGGTAACACCCACTAAAGAAGAAGATGATGAATTCAAATATGAATTTATTGGTTGGGATCAACCATTAAACAATATCAATATGGATTTAGTAACTAAAGCGCTTTATAAAAGCATCGCTAAAGAAAACTGGGGTCCAGTAATTTGGTTCTAATTAGACATAAAAGGGAGAAAAAAGTCTATGGAAAACAAAAAGAAAAAATATGAAAAACCTATTGTCGAAATAGTGGATTTTAAACCTGAAGATATCATCCTTACAAGTGATAGTAGACGCTTCTTTGCTGATGAAGGCACAGATAACGGGGAGAAATGGTAATTATGAATAAGAAAATATTTTTAGCGTTATTACCAACTTTCTTGGTGTTAACTAGCTGTGGTGGTCTAAATCAAAAATCACCAGTTGATAGAATCAAAGAAGATAATCTTGCTCATGAAGAATTATTTGGAAAACTAAATCCAAGAAGAGTGGATCCAGAACCCGCTAGTGAATGGAATCTAGCCCCTAAAGTAGGTGTCCAACACGCGACATATGAAATAGAAGAACAGACATATTACGCTGTGAGATATGTTGCCGCTATTAGTGGTTTAGAAGATGGTGTAACTGCTTCTTGGACCAGAGCGGTATCTGGTAAAGATGCAACTATTGTTAAAGCACAATCTGATGGTCATTTATCAACAGTGACTTACGACACTTTAAATAATAATGGTACACCAATGAACGCTACCGATGAAGGCAGTGGATATACAAAGTATATTGTCTATACAATTTATGATATTCCAGAAAGCCAAAAAGACTCATTCATGATGGCCTATTTAACATTATCAAAAGAAGCAGAAGAACCAGTAGTGTCTAAAGCTATTGCCACCCGTCTAGCGGGTACTTATTCCTTCTCATTTGATAACGGCACTAGAGGATATTTCTTAGGTGGTAATTTTAATAACACTAGTGGAGTAATTACTCCTAATGCTGAAGCTGATGAGCATAGTTATGCTATCTTCCAAAACTTAGATATTAGAAGAACTGATTATTTTGGTGTCTTTAACTATACAGGTGAAGAATTTAAGTATTATGGTTTCTCATCTTTTTATGCCAATTCACATACACATTTCATGAATGATAATGAAATTGCTAAACCAAAATATCGTGGCGAATACTTAATCAAAGTATCTAAAGATGAAGAAACAAAAAATCAAGTGTTAGTCACAAGAAATACATTAAGACTTGATAATTCTACTACTAATTATAATGGTGGTAACAGATTAACTTTCAAAAAAGGTTGCGATGCAGAAATTAGAGTTTATCGTTGTGATGAAGTTTCAGGCAATTTAATAAATATGATGGGTGATTTAAATTCTTACTTTGAACTAGATGCTTTACACGATCACATTTTTAACATTAAAACCTTTACTATTAAATTCGCCGCAACCATTCCTACTTATGACAATAATTTGAAATTGATTCCTACTTTTTATTACAATCCAACCCTTGATGGCAACATCTATGGTAACAAAAGTACTTATGCCAATTATAGTGGTTGGGGTACTCACGTATTGCCAATGGAAGACGGAACATACACTTATACATTTGGTACTATATCAGTAGCTTATGTTGATGTAGGAAGAATGGATGTATATCCTAATAGTTTTAGGCTATTAAGTGAGCATGTGGAAAATGGCAATAATGCAAGATTTAATATTGAATACATTGAACTAACATTTGCTAACGAAGGAGTCTAATAACACAAATACCTCAGCGGAAACGTTGAGGTTTTTAAATAATTGCAACACATGTGCGAGCGATATAAAATATTAATCGGTATTTATGCGTAGAAGAAAAAGAAGACAATCAAGAAGTAAACGAATTGCGACTTTAATAGTTTTGTCAGCAATCGCTATTTCTCTTGGCATAGCAACCATCGTTTCCTATGCTGGAGGCACATTTAGCGGAACTGCTTTTGTAGCTACCACGTTATCGCTGATGGCGGTTTTTACGATAACTGCCATTGTTTTATCAACCCCAACTGTCAAAGGAAAAATTGGAGAAGCAAGAGTATCGCGTAGGCTTAAAAAATTAGCAAAAAAGAATGGTGGACAAGTATTTGATAACGTAATTATCCCAGGAGAAAACGATAAAACTTCTCAAATTGATCATATTTATGTTTGTAATTATGGTGTGTTTGTTGTTGAAACAAAGAATTACGCAGGACGTATATACGGGAATGATAATCAAAAATATTGGAAACAAGTTCTAGCTTATGGCCACAGTAAAAACGAATTGTACAATCCTGTAAAGCAGAACATTACTCATATTATTAGATTAAAAGAAATTATTAAAATGGATATCTCTCCTATTTCGGTGATAGTTTTTGTTAAAGCTAATACAGATTTTATAGAGAGTGATTATGTTTATAGAATTAGTGACTTAAAATACTTACTAAATGATATGGAAAAAACTCTAGATGATAATGCTGTTGAAAATATTTGTACAACGATAACTGAATACAAATTGAATCCTGTGAAAACTGATAAAGAACACATTCAAGAGATTAAGCAAATGAAGCAAGATATCGATAACAATATTTGCCCTAGATGTGGTGGAGAATTGGTCCTAAGAAAAGGAACTAATGGTAGTTTCTACGGCTGTAGTAACTATCCAAAATGCAAATTCACTAAAAAAGCATAAAAAGGGAACCATCATGGTTCCTTTTCAATTATTTCTGATATCTGTTTACCAAGCTTTTTAATGATGCCACAAACAAGTGCATTACCCATCATGAAATAGCGTCTTTTTTCTGGCATTCCTGAATTTGTCCAATCGTCAGGAAATTGGTTAATTCTCTCACATTCAATTGGAGTGAGAATTCTAAGCTTATTCTCTTTAGGATCCATTATGATATGAGTACTTCTATTGGTAGTTCCTTCGGAAGTAAGCATAGTTCTTGCTGGAAGCGATAATTCATCATATGGGCTCATTGAACCTTCGGAATACATATATTCGTATCCATTTTTATCTTTTCTTGGAATCTTTTTTGAACCACGAAGGTATTCATATTTCTTGCGTTGAGATTCGCTTAAGAAATAGTGACTATCAACTCCATCTTTTTCGACAATTTTATTTAATGTCATAGGCTTAGCGAGAATTGGTTTTGTTTTTACTGTATAGACTTTGTAACCAATCATATAGCCGGCATTCTCAAATGTAGCGTGGAATTTATCTGAAACAGCGACTAAATCTTTATAACCTTTAATAAAGTCATATTCCTTTATAGATTTTTCATCAAAACTTTCAATTGGGAATTCTTTAGAAAAGATTCCTTCTGCTGAAATCACTTCGTATGGAGTACGATTTTTCATTGACTCATAATATTTTGTTGATTTGTGATAAGCGAAAATAAAAATTCTACGTCTTCTTTGTGGATGACCATATTCAGCGGCATTAATAATTCTCCATTCCATAGCATATCCTTGCTCGGATAAGCAGCGGAGCATAATACCGAAATCTCTTCCTCTTTGTTTTGCAGGAGATTTAACTAATCTATCAACATTTTCTAACAACACAAATGGTGGTTGCTTAGCCTTTAAAATGTCATTAATTTGCCACCATAGGACACCTTTCTTGCCTTCAATGCCGTGTGCCTTACTTAATGTATGAGCAACTGAATAGTCTTGGCAAGGGAATCCACCAGTTAATAGTGTGTGGTCAGGAATTGATATCTTATCAACTTTTGAAATATCAACATTGGAGTTTTCAGTAGCAGAAGGGAATCTCAAGTTATAACAATCAAATGCATGCTGAGATTTTGTAGCTGGTTCCCATTGATTTGCCCATACAAAAGTGAATGGCCCTTTTTCAATTGCGTGTCCGTTTTTATCTATCTTAGTGATGTTGTTAAGTCCGACACGGAAGCCACCAACACCTGCGAATAATTCAATAACCGTTTTCTTCATAAGCCTAGTCTACTATAAAGATAATAAATGATCAAGAAGAAAAAGTAAAGATCAAAATAAATTATCTAAAGAATTTATTGGTTTGGAATGATAAAGCTAACAATATCTTTTTCTTTTCTTTTAAATTATAATTCAAAAGGACGGATATAAGGATTATGAAATACATTAAACACTCGCATAGATATGCAGATATTATTTTCGAAATTGACCCTGTTTTAAAGAATCAGTGGAACAGTGTCAAAAAAGTTTTAGATGAAATTACTGATGAAGATATAATTGCTGAATTTATGTCACAAAACAGAGATGCAAAAAGCATTTCTGAAGCACTAAATACTGTTATTAGACAAAGAATGGTTGACGCAAAATGGAAATCTGAAAGTTACATATTCTCTGATCCTAAATATCAAAAATCTAAAGGAAAAGAAAAGGGACTATGGAGATTAGATTTCGCTAAAGAAGATGGCATCTCTGTAGAAGTTGCTTTTAATCATCGTTCAGATTGTTCTTGGAATCTAATAAAACCAGTTTTAGCAAGCGAATTAAATCACGTTGCTAAAGCAATACAAACAAAAGCTGGCATTATTATTTGTGCCACTGATGAAATGAAGATTGCTGGCGGTTTTGATTCTGCCGTTGGGACTTATGAAACATATCTTACGTATTTGGATCCGATGAGAAACATCCTTACTGCCCCTTTACTTATTATTGGTTTAAAAGCTCCAGAAACATTTAAGATTCAGCAAAGAAAAATTGCTCCAAATAAGACAGTTGGCGATATCTTAATGCTTGAATCTGGAGAAATACTCAAAAAACATTGATATACATTATTCGTTTGATAAGCATTGCCTTTGCTCTATTATCTTTTTGATTTTTCTTTGAGGCAGTTTGAACATTAAGAACATGAATAAGCAGGATAGAATTAGATATTTAAATAAGGTTATAAAAGAAAAAGATTGTTTTAAATATTCTGGTCCAACTTTTCTTTTCAAATATCGCCCCTTCGATGAGTTTGCCTTTCCTATGCTTGAGAAAGGTAATTTGTTCTTATGCCCGGCTTATAAATTAGATGACGAAACAGAATGCATGACATCGATTAATATTGAAGAATGGTATGATCTCGAGACAAACAATTTAAAAAGAGTCGCATTGGAACAAATTATTCAAATGGTAAAACCATATTGTTCTCAAGAAGTATATGAGGAAATACGGCAAATTATTTATCAAGTAAGCGATAGAAGAGGGCAAGTACGAAATAGTTGGTTATTGGACGTGTTCCCGGACATTCAAGAGAAAATACCTAATTACAATATTGCCCCTCTATTTAATTATCTAACTAATATTCCATCAAAATTAGATGACCCTTCTATTAAAACTCAAATGGAGGATTTGATTATCGCCGGAATGAGAGCGAGAAATAATATGGGTATATGTTCATTATGCGAAAACGATGACAACGAATATATGTGGAAAAAATACGCAGATAATAATAGTGGTTATTGCATCGAATATGATATGAGCGATTATCTACTTAACAAATCACTCTTTCCTGTGATTTATGAAGACGATAGAAATATAAATGTTGTCCAAAACTTGGTCAATAACTTTATAGGCCAGTTGGTTATATCATTTTCAGGCAATCAAATACAAGCTGATATTTCCCAATATTTACGTTTGTTTTTAACGAAATACTTGAAATGGGAATATCAAAACGAATGGAGAATTTTAGGAAACCCTGGAGAAATTAATTCTCCTAGAATAAATAAGATAATAATCGGTCCAAATGCAAACGAAGATAATAAAAAAAGAATTATAGACTTTTGCCTTAAAAATAAGATTGAATATCAGATTAAAGAGAATTAATTGCGCATGACCAAATAATAGTGTGGAAGACACATTGTGATGATACAAGAATTATTAATTCATTAATAAAAAGCACCATGGTTGAATAAAACCTGGTGCTCCTTTATTATATAAAGAGGGAGATAAATAATATGAGAATTGCGTTTTTTGACACTAAGGACTATGACATCGAATCATTCGATACATTAGTTAAAGAAAAGAATATTGAAGTTAAATATTTCGAATCAAAATTAAACATCGATACAGTGGGTTTAACCGCTGGATTTGATGGTGTTTGTGTTTTCGTTAATGACCAAATCACTAAAGAAGTGATTGATAAATTATATGATAATGGTGTTAAAGCAATATTCTTAAGATGTGCGGGCTTTAATAACGTTGATTTAACCGCAGCATATGGTAAGATCCATGTCTATCGTGTCCCTGCTTATTCTCCTTATGCGGTCGCAGAACACGCGATGGCCTTATATCTCACTAGTAACCGTCGTATTCATAAAGCATTTAATAGAGTGAGAGAATATAACTTCTCTTTATCTGGTTTAACTGGTAATGACTTACATGGTAAAACAGTGGGTGTCATCGGTACAGGTAAAATCGGTAGAATATTCATTAACATCTGTAAAGGCTTTGGAATGAATGTCATCGCTTATGATTTATTCCCAATGAAAGATAGTGATATTAATTATGTTTCGCTAGATTCATTATTTAAAGAATCAGATGTCATATCATTACACTGCCCACTTACTCCAGAAACAACACATATCATTAATAAAGATTCCATCGCTTTAATGAAAAAAGGTGTCGCTATTATTAATACTTCCCGTGGGGGATTAATTAATTCCGCTGATTTGTTACAAGGCATTAAAGATCGCAAGATTGGTACAGTCTGCTTAGATGTTTATGAAGAAGAAGGTAGTCTCTTCTTTGAAAACAAATCAGGCCATATTATGGATGACTCTACCTTATTACAATTAATCGCGATGCCTAATGTCTTAATTACTTCCCATCAAGCATTCTTAACAAAAGAAGCATTAAGTAATATTGCCTCCACAACAGTGGACAATATGATTAAGTTCTTTAGTAACGAACTCAATAGTGACTTTGAAGTCTGCTATAGGTGTGGTAATCAAGAACACTGTGCGAAGAAAAGAAACGCTAAATGTTTCTAGTTATGAATATTGAAGAAGAGATATTTAGTTCATATCAAGTTAATAAAGATAAATTATTGTCTTATGGCTTTAATTTATTTAAAGATGTTTATACATATCAAAAAGATATCAATAATGATTTTAAAGCCTTAATCGTGGTTGATGAAAATAGTGTTTTAAAAGGAAAAGTCATTGAAAAAGCATTTGATGAAGAATTTATCCAACTACGAAATGAAGCCTATCAAGGAGGCTTTATTGGGGAAATAAGAGAAGCTTATAAAGATTTGTTAATTGATATTAGGAATAACTGCTTTACAAAATTAGTTTTTATTTCTCAGCAAGCTAATCGTTTAATGAAAATAATAAAAGAAAGATATAACGAAGTTCCTGATCATCCTTTTAAAGATCCACATATTAAAAATTATGGCGTTTACCGTTATAAAGGGAATGATAAATGGTATGGCTTAGTAATGAATATTAATAAATCTAATTTAGATAAAGTTAGTAAAGATATCTATATTGATGTTATTAATGTCAGAATTGATGAAAATAATAGAGAAAATATCTTAAAAAATAAATCAATCTATCCAAGTTATCATATGAATAAACAAAAATGGGTATCTATTGTTTTAGATGATTCGTTAAAAGATGAAGAAGTAATGAATTATATTGATTATTCGAGAAATTTTATGATTGGTAAAAATGAAAGAAAAGATAATGAAAAACATTATTATATCCAACCATGTAATCCAAAATATTATGATTTAGAATCCGCTTTTAAAAGGGATAATGGTGTCACTGGTTGGAAACAATCAAGAAAAGTTAATATCGGTGATATTTGCTATATGTATATCGCTAATCCTGTTGGGGCTATTAAATATAAATGTGAAGTCGTAGAAACTGATATCCCTTATGAGTTTAAAAGTAAAGAAGTATCAATGACCAAATTAATGAAAATCAAACTTCTTAAAGAAGTTAATCATAATGAAATAACTTTTAAAAAGTTAAAAGAATTAGGTATCTCATTAATTAGGGGTCCAGTTTCTATAGATAAAGAGATTGCTTCAAAAATTGATGAACTATTGTAATAAAAATCTACACAAATATTTTTTGCGTAGTGTGGCACATTTGTGACATGAATATGTTAGGATATATTCATCAAAATATTTTTCATACATAAAAAGGGAGATAATAAATTATGAAAAAATTACTACTCACAACCTTATTAACAGGTTCCTTACTTCTTACAGCTTGTCAAGCTGACACAATGAAAGCCGCTGATGCGAAAAAGAATTTAGAAGGTCAATCTTACAATGTTTCTCTTTATGACAAAGAAGAAACTAAAGCACGCATTAAAGGTCTTGAATATGATGACAGCTTAAGCTTCACTGAATGCGTCTACGCTTCTAAAGGCAAAGATGATGATCAAGACTTATTATTAGCGTTCTTCTTCAAGAACGTTAACGATGCCAGTGCGTTTGTCACTGGTGAACATGGCAACATTGCTGCGATGAATACTTATATTGAAGTTAACTTAGGTAAAAACTTAAAACCAAGAATTGGTTCACACAATAACGTCGCATATTGCGGTTCTGAAACATCATTCTCTGCAGCATTCCCAGATGCTTTATAATCCAATAAACCAACAATCATTGAGCGGGTCACCCGCTCTTTTTGTTTGTGACACTTTTGTGACAACCTATTTGCTATATTATCGATGAACCAATATAAAGGAGGCCAATAACGATGAAAGAAGAATTATTAAAAGGATTAAATAAAGAACAACTCGCTAAGATTAAGCAATGTAAAACCCATCATGAATTATTAACATTAGCTAAAGAAGAAGGCATAGAGCTTACTGATGAACAATTAGAAGTCGTTAGTGGTGGTGCTTGCGCTCCTGATGGTAACATCAATGATCCTAAGAAATGTCCAAATTGTCATCAGTCTAATACAAAGTATACTGGCCGTCATGATATGGGTAGAATTGTCTGGGATTCATATGAATGCCTTAACTGTGGGCAAGAATATCGAGTTGTTATAAGTCAATATTAATTGCTTATCTATTAGTGGCACTTTTGTGACAATAATGGTGCTAATATAAAATCAAATAAGGGAGAATATTATAATGAAAAAAGAATTATTAAAAGGTTTAACAAAAGAACAAATCGCTAAAGTAAAAGCATGTAAGAACAGTGAAGAATTATTAGAACTAGCTAAAGCAGAAGGCATCGAATTAACTGATGAACAATTATCCGCTATCAGTGGTGGCGGTGCCTGTACTGTCGCTTCTAACGTTGGAGATTGGGTCAATCCGTTTGATTGCCCAGAATGTGGATGCAACGATATTGTAAAAGATGGTAGAGAATATACCTGTCAAGGCTGTGGCTATACTTGGATACAACAATAATCTCATAAAAATAAAAGAAAAAAATCGTTCCATTTCTGGGACGATTTTAATTTGCTCTTTGTTGATATTAGAGTTTTCTGTTGTAGTATTCAACGATTTGTGATTCGGTGATATCTTGTGGTAATTCTTTACGTTCGACTTCTCTAACGTATTTACCAGATAACTTTTCAGCATCCACTTCAACCCAGCCAACTTTTGTGCCTAAGGTTTCTAAGGATTCTTTGATCACTTTGAGGTCTTTACTATTTTCTCTCACGCTGACAACGTCACCAACATTTAATAATGCTGATGGGATGTCTAACTTCTTGCCGTTAACTTCGATGTGGCCATGGTTGACGAGTTGTCTTGCGCCTCTTCTAGTTCTGGCAAAGCCCATGCGATAAACTAAGTTATCTAAACGGGATTCGAGAAGTTTCATGAAAGCAACACCAGTAACTTCTTTACTTGCTAAAGCAAGCATGAATAAACGTCTGAATTGTCTTTCGTTAACACCATACATTTGTCTTAATTTTTGTTTTTCAATTAATTGTTTGCCGTATTCAGAATTCTTTTTACGACGGGTGTTACCATGTTGGCCTGGGCCATAAGGACGTTTTGCTAATTCTTTACTTGTTTCTAATGTGGAAAAACCTAAACGACGGGATCTTTTCCAATCTGAACCTGTATATCTCATGATATATCCTTCCTTTCCTTTATTTCTTTTGCAAAATAATGAATAGGTGTGAATTCCTCATCCCGGATGTTTGATTAATCGTTTCACCTTAGAGCTTCGGTTACTTCGTCACAGCCGTATCAAACATCAGTCGGACTATATTCACATGCTGCATTACATGCAGTTAATACAATAAAGAAAAATATTATCTCTGTCAATAAAAAAATATATATTTTTTGCTTAAAAGTGCTTATTAATAATGAATTAGTGATAAATATTGAATCGCTTCTGTAACCATTGAAGAGCTACTATTAACGTTATTTGAAGAAGAGAAATAATTAGATAAATAAACAACTATAACAATGAAAGCCACTAAGGATAGTGTCATCAAGACGCCTGAAATAGTTGCACCAACAATATTGCTCTTTTTTGCCCATTTAATATTCTTACCAGCGTTAAGATTATTAATAAAAACAAGTAATGATGCGATAAATACTCCCGCTAAAGGAATTAAAACAAATAATATTAACGGAAAGAATAAAGCAAAGATAATGCCACCGCCCATATATAAGCCTCCTTTTTGCCTCTACTAACTAGACGAATGAAATAAATGAATCCGCTAAAAATAAAAAATCCCATTACATGAATGACGGGAAATACATACATATAAGCGCTTGCACATTAGAGCACGCCTGCTATGGATGATTTTATAGATGCAACCTAAAGTTAAATATGAATATGAAAATACTAAATCAGGATTTAAATTTACATTCTATCGACCTCTAGGACAAAAATATGTCCAAGACATGTCCGAGACAGAAATAAAGGTACTAAAAGAAATTAAAAAGAACAATTATGCTAGAATTAGTGAAATTGCTAAGGCAATAGAGAAAAGTGACAAAACAGTTTCAAGAGCTATTAAGAAGTAGAAAGAATTAAAATATATTGAACGTGTAGGCGATGATTATAATGGTTATTGGAAAGTTCTTGAAAGATAAAAAAACACTAGAAGTTACTATAGTAGTGCCATTTAAGAGCAGTTCTGATTCTATATCATCCTTATCTAGCCTTTTCATTTATGACATGTTATTCACGGAAATTGTGAAAGCATTCAAATCAAGTGTCACAAACTTATAAAAATATTGAATTTGTGACACTTATACGATATAATGCTCCTAAATATAATAATGGAGGAACTTACTGATGGAGATTATTAGAGAAAGATATTTAAATGAAATAAGACGTTTCTACGACTCCAACCTAATTAAAGTTATAACAGGTGTAAGAAGATGTGGAAAATCAATTATTCTTAAACAAATTGAAGATGAATTATTATTAAAAAATCTTATTTATTATGATCATATTATTACGATTAATTTTGAAGACATTAAGTACGATAAATTAAATACATACAAAAAACTAAACAATTATATACTTAAACAAATTAAGGATAAGAAAAAATATTACATACTTTTAGATGAAATACAACACGTTAGGCAATTTGAAAAAGTGTTATCATCATTAAAAGCAACTCAAAATGTTTCTATCTTTGTTACAGGTTCTAATTCAAAATTGTTATCAGGCAGACTAGCAACATTACTTGTTGGAAGATGTAAGGAATTTAAAATAATGCCTTTTACATATTCTGAGTACTTAGAATTTTTTGAAAAAAATCATATGCAATTAAATAATAATCCATTAAATGACTATTTAAAATATGGTGGAATGCCACAAAGATTAGATTATAAAGAAGAAAAAGATATAATCGACTATCTCAAATCTATTTATAATGGAATTGTTAATAAGGACATATGTAATTCTAAGTCTCATATTAATAAAGAAACGTTTAATATTATTTCAAAATATATAATTAGTAATTCTTCAAAAGAATTTTCAGCTCAAACCGTCGTGGATTATTTTAACAAGTACAACAAGACAGATTTGGATAGAAAAGTAGTGTATAGATATTTGGAAAAATTAGAAGAAGCATGTCTCATATCTAGAGTACATAGATATGATATTGCATCTAAAAGAAATTTAAAATCTATTGAAAAGCAATATGCAATTGATAGCGGATTTATACTAGCATGTTCAGAATCAAATAATGTGATATTATCTCATCTACTTGAAAATGTAATTTACAATGATTTAATTTTTAAAGGTTTTGATGTAAAAATAGGTAAAACATATAAAGGCGAAATAGATTTTGTTGCTATTAAAGAATCGAAAAAATGTTTTATACAAGTTGCATATTTACTTTCAGATGAGCAAGTAATCGAAAGAGAATTTGGAGCTTTTAAATCCGTAAGAGATCCATCTCCAAAATATGTTTTATCACTTGATGATTTTGATATGTCCAAAGATGGTATTACACATATAAATATCATAGATTTTTTACTTAATAAAAAGGAATTATATTTATCATAGAGTGTCACAAAAATATAAATTATTTTAATTTGTGACACTAAATTGTTTTGTTTGCATGAATATCATCCTTGTCTAGTTTCTTCATTAGAGCAGACTAGAAAATGTTATTTTTATGATGCTTTTTGACTATGATGCAACAAAGATAATAATGTATAAATTAATTGGCAATTTTTTTCATATTCTACAAAAATATAGAATTCTATAAAAAGGAGATTAAAACGATTAAGAGAAAAAAACCTTAACATATTTCAGCAAGAAGCCTCCACTTCTATAAGTGGTGAGGTATGTCACTCAATTTTGTGGCGTTTTTTAATCATCCTTGTCTTGAGCTTGCGCTAGTGGGATTACCTGGACCATTAGGCCTATCCATACGTAAAGATTGATAAAGCCTTCATAAGTTATTGGTGCAGTCATATGTTCCCTACATGAGGTAAAGTAGAGCGATTTGAGCGGAACTGCTACTATTAGTTGCAAGAGATGGATTTGTGATATAAACGACAAGTGCTGCAATTAAAAAGATCGTGATTGCAAGAAGGAACAATATAGAAATTGGGCCAGTAATCACAAGAGGAATTACATTTCTCTTTGGCCACTTATTTTTAGCGCCCTTCACTAAATTGATAATGGCGATGATTAAGCATGGAATAAAAATAAAAAGGATTGCTAAAACGATGAGTGCTACTGCAATCCAAATAAAGATTCCAAATATGCCTATCAGGATGGTAACAAAAAACGCTCCAATAAATGCCATAGGAAAACTATATATTTATTTTCTAATCATCGCAATATTTTTTATTTTTTCTCAAAATTGTAAGGAAAACCCTTTTATATTTATTATAAAAATCGCTACAATAATAGTGTGGCTTTTAGCCATTAGTTTTAAATTATCATTAATGGAGGTTTCCTCATGAATATATTGTCATTAAGTGTCGGTCAGAAAGTTGGTTTAGGTTTTGCTATCGGTGGTGGCCTAGTCATTTAGGTGTTTTGTTCTTTCTTTTATATCACTTTGTGATTTCTAGAAATTCTATCAAACATCAAGTGAGAGAATTACAAAAGAAATATTCTTATTTAGATGCTTTACTTATCGGTCAAGATAGCCAATATATTCACCGTTTAGAAATCATTTCTAGAACAAACTTGCTCTATGTTGATAAACATGAGAAATTTTCCCGTCGCTTTAAAGAAATATATGAAAACGATGATAAATTCGCTGAATCAATGCTTAAGCAATTGAATGCTTTAATTAATAACAAGCAATTTAAAAACATTAAAACAGTCATTATTGACACTAAGAAAGCGATGAAAGTTTTCGAAGATAAAGTCAATGCTTTAGATAATGACTTATATACATTAATCAAACCAGAAGAAGATTCCCGTCAGTCAATCTTAAAGCTTAAAGAAAACTACAGACGTGTTAAACAAAACTTCTACGCGAATAGTAATGATCTTGACTTAGTCAGTTCATCAATTAATCAAGTATTTGATAAGTTAGATCAAATGTTCGTTGAATTTGAAACACATATCGAAAGTGCGGAATATGATGACGCTCAAGCATTATTACCAACCATTGGTAAAGTTGTTTCTGCTTTAGAATCCGCTTTAAGTCAATTACCAAATCTTTGTATTTTAGTGAACGCTGTTGTTCCTGAAAAGATTGAAGAATTAAAAAGAGAATATGATGATATGGAAGCCAAAGGCTTACCATTATATAATCTCTCATTCCCAATGAAATTAGGGGAATGGAATAATGACTTAAACATTATTCGTACACGTTTAACAAAGCTTCAAATCGCTAATATCATGGAATCTTTAGATACCTTGCAATCAGAGATTGAAGAGACTAGAGAATTATTAAATAACGAAGAAAAAGATAAAATCTATTTCGAAACAAATAACAAAGAAATCTATCAAAACGTCATCGATTTAGAAAAGACATTCTTAAAGATTTGTTCTTTACTTCCAGAAATCTATAAGACATATGTTGTGACCACTGATAGAAGTGAAAAAATCGAACACTTGAAACAAGTGATGAATACTTTAGGTTCCACCAAACAATCACTTGATAACTATATTCATTCATCAATGAAACAACCATATTCGACATTAAAGAGCAAACTAGATGAATTATCCGCGCAATATGATGTCGCTAAAGAAGGTATTGAAGAATTTAAACAATACGTCGAATTCTTAAAGACATCTTCTGAAGAAGCTTACACCTTAGTGTTCGTTTATTATTACCGCCTTAAACAAGTGGAAAGCTTACTTAGAGAAATCGCTATTCCAGAATTCTCTGAACCATATCATGTCCGTATTGAAGATTGCTATGACTTATTAAATGAAATCGATAAAGCCATTAAAGTCCAACCAATCGCTGTTGATGAAATCAATGATAAGGTTGCTAACTTAAAGACAAGTGCGAATGCTTTATTCGATGAAATCGAAAATAAATTCAGAGAAATGCAACTCGCTGAATCCGCTATTGTCTATGCCAATAGAGATAGAAATCATCAAGAGGATGTCAATCAACAATTAAGCGCTTTAGAAAAAGAATTCTATCATGGTGAATTCGTGAAAGTTTATCACGAAGCCAATGCGATATTTAAACGCATGCACGTCGAGGATACAGGTACCGCTAATGGATAAAGTCATTTATCTAGATAATGCAGCTACTAGTAAAGTTGATCCTGAAGTTTTAGATTCCTACAATCAAATCACTCTTAAATATTTCGCTAATCCAAGTTCTATTCATGCTTTAGGACAAGAATCATCACGCTTACTTGATAAATCACGTGATTTGATTTTATCAACCTTAAAACTAAATCATCACGAAGTCATCTTTACAAGTGGGGCCACAGAAGCTAATAACCTCGCCATTAAAGGATATTGCTTTGCTAACCGTTCTAGAGGTAATCATATTATCACTTCAATAAGTGAACATCCTTCAGTTTTAAAGACTATTTTAGACATGAAAGAATTTGGCTTTGAAGTGACAGTTTTACCAGTCAACTCTAAAGGTGTAATAGAGGTTAATAATTTAAAGTCCGCTATCACAGATAAAACAATCTTAGTTTCCCTAATGGCGGTCAATAATGAAGTCGGGGCTATTAACCCAATAAAAGAAGTTGGTGAATTACTTAAAAATTATCCAAAAATTGCTTTCCATGTTGATATGGTGCAAGCCATTGGTAAGATTAATATCCCACTTGATAATGTTGATATGTTTTCTATCGCTGGTCATAAGATTCACGCCCTTTTAGGAGCGGGTCTACTAATCAAAGAAAAGAAAATCATTTTAAAAGCGATTAACCAAGGTGGGGGACAAGAAAACGCTTTAAGAAGTGGCACTAATACATTAGCCCTTTCTGCCTCTTTAGCTAAAGCCATTAGATTAATCACATCTAAACAAGAAGAAAGCTTTAAAAAAGTTAAAATACTTCATGACCGATTAATGAATTATTTAAAAGAAAACACTGATAAATACGTCATAAATTCATTTTATGATGATAATCCATATATCGTTAATTTCTCACTTAAATCACGTAAAGCTAGTGTTTTAGTGGAAGCGTTATCTAATCGTGGCATCATGGTATCTTCCTTATCAGCGTGCCATTCTAAAAAAGAAAATTATAGTGATGTTGTTTATGCGATGACTAATGATATGGTTTTAGCCCATAACACAGTCCGTATCTCATTTGATAAAGATAACACCTTAGAAGAAGTAGAAACACTCATCACTAATTTAGAAAATATTATGAAGGAGATTAAACAATGATCACCTATGACCATATCATGATTCGCTTTGGCGAATTATCTACGAAAGGTAAAAACAAAAAAGATTTTATTCGTACTCTCGCTGATAATGTTAAAAACGCTCTTAAAGATTGGCCAGAGCTCTCTTTTGAAGTTAGATATGACCATATCTATGTAGGTTTAAATAATCTCCCATATCAACCAGTCATTGAAAGATTACAAGATGTCTCTGGTATTCACGCTTTATCTTTAGTCTATCGCGCTAGTAAAGACATCGAAGATATTAAAAATAGCGCTTTAGCGTTAATGAAAGAAGAAAACGCTAAAACATTTAAAGTGAAAGTTAAAAGAGGCGATAAGACATATCCTATCATCTCTGATGAGATTACAAGAATTGTTGCTAGTCATGTTTTAAGAAATACACCAGATCTTAAAGTGGATGTCCATAATCCAGAAGTTCTTTTATCAATTGAAGTGAGACAAGAAGCCGCTTATATCTTTACTAAAACAGTTTTAGGTGCTGGGGGATATCCTTTAGGGGTCGGTGGTAAAACAATGCATATGCTTAGTGGTGGTATTGATTCACCAGTGGCCGCTTATCTCATGATGAAAAGAGGTGTTAGCATTGAATGTATCCATTTTGCTTCCCCTCCATATACTCAAATGGGTGTCATCTATAAATTAGAAGACTTATTAAAAGTCTTGAATAGATATCAAACTAGAATTAGATTGCACATTGTGCCATTTACCAAAATCCAAGAAGCGATCTATGATAACGCTCCTGAAAGCTATTGCATCACTTTAATGAGAAGAATGATGTTTAGACTCGCTGATGCTTTAGCTAAACGCAGAAGATGCCCAGTCATCAGTAGTGGTGAATCTATTGGTCAAGTAGCTAGTCAAACATTACAATCCATGCATGTTATTAACGCAGTTACTAATACACCAGTCATCCGTCCTTTAGCGACGTCAGATAAATTAGAAATTATTAAGATTAGTAAAAAGATTGGAACATACGATATTTCCATTAGACCATATGAAGATTGTTGCACAATATTCACTCCTAAAGCTCCTAAAACAATGCCTCATCAAGATGAAGTTGAAGCATTTGAAAAGAAATTCGATTATGAATCTTTAATTAAAGAAGCTTTAAACAATATTGAAGTCAAAATAATTTCTCCAGAAACTAAAGAAGAAGACTTACTATAACAAGCAAAAAGGTATCATCATGATATCTTTTTTTCTTCATTAGTTCTTAATAATCTTAAAAGCGCTAAAAAAATAATAAATCATGTGCGCGTCATGTGTTAAAATTTATACATATAAAAGGGAGAAACATATCATGAACTTAAAAAAAGCAGGGCTATTATTAGCAATAGTGCCTTTAATGATTTCATGTTCTAAAGACCCATATGCTGGAAATTATATTTTCCAAATGGGTAAGAACAAAGATACCCACCTCGCTGTGGCGCTTACATTAACCAAAGAACAATACGAACTATCTAATCCTGATAAAGGTAAAAAGTTCGAATTAGAATTTGATATGCTCACATCCGAAGTTGATGATACTTTCTCCACATTAATTAAAGAATTAACTCCATTACGTGGTTATTATCGTGTTGATAATAATCAAAAAGTCTACGATGAAACTAGACTTTGCATCGGTCTTAATGTTTTAGAAGAATATGAGATTCCAGAAGAAGTTGCAGAAATGGTGTTCGTGGCCTCAATCACCGCTAATTTTGTTAACTTCTATCTACCAGTTAGTGTTAAAGACTTAAAATACCAATTATATTGGTATGGTTATGATTTTTCTATTGATAAGATTTTTGAAGAAATGCTTTCAGAAAGTGAAGAAACCGATGTTGAACCAACTGCATCACCAGACGGTCAACATGATTTAGGCAGCCATCCAACTAAAGAAGATGTCGCTAAGATTAATGAGCATTATAAAGACACTCATAATGGAGAAGAATTCCGTGATTTCCACGTTCTTAAATTAGGATTAACAAAGAAATAATGACAGAGGAAGTAATTATTAACGTTGAACATCTCACTAAAGACTATGGCTATGGCCGTGGTGTTTTTGATGTCTCAATTAAAGTCCATAAAGGTGAATGCTATGGTTACCTTGGCCCTAATGGTGCGGGTAAAAGCACAACGATTAGACATATCATGGGCTTTTCTAAAACTTCCGTTGGTAAAGTAGAAATATTTGGGGAAGATACTTTCCGTAATACGGAAAAGATATTAGAACACGTTGGCTATTTACCAGGTGAACCCGCTTTACCTTTATATATGAATGGTTGGCAGTTTTTGCGCATGATGCAAGAGATGAGAGGCTCTAGAAATGATGAGATGCTCAATCATCTTATTGAAATATTTAAATTAGATCCTTCTTTATCCATTAAAGAAATGTCATTAGGGGATAAACGTAAACTTGCTGTGGTTTCCGCATTTATGAATGACCCAGATGTTTTAATTCTTGATGAACCAACATCAGGATTAGATCCAATTATGCAAAAAGTATTTATCGACTTCATCTTAGAAGAAAAGAAAAGAGGTAAAACAATTTTATTATCTTCTCATATCTTCTCTGAAGTGGATGCAACATGTGACACAATTTCCATCGTTAAAGATGGAAAACATGTCTCTACATTTAAAGCTAATGATTTAAAGAACATGGATCAACAAACATATATTCTTTATTTCCTAGATAAAGAAAACATGGATAAATATCTAAGTAGTAATAATAAATTCACTGTTAAAGAAATAAATGAAAAATTATTAACCGCTGCAATTGAATTTAATAAAAAAGATTATAAGGTTTTCTTTGATTCATTAAGTGGTATTAAGATTAAGCAATTCGTAGAAAAACCATTTACATTACAAGATTACTTTATGTCCTTTTATAAAGAAGAAAAAGAATTCGCTGGTTTGTCTGGCGTTAAGGGGAACACAAAATGAACGAAGAAATTATCATCAGTGTCAAAAACTTAACTAAAGACTATGGTAAAGCCCGTGGTATCTTTGATGTTTCTTTTGATATTCCAAAAGGCGCAACGTTTGGATACTGTGGCACGAATGGAAGTGGCAAAACCACAACAATTAGACATATCATGGGCTTTATTAAACCAGATAAAGGTGAAGTGAAAGTCAAAGGTTTAGATGCTTGGAAAAACGCTGAACAAATTAAAAAATGGATTGGTTATGTTCCAGGAGAAATCGCTTTCCCAGATGTCGATAGTGGTTCTACTTTCCTTAAAATCCAAGCGGACCTTCTAGGTATTACTGATATGAGCAAAGCGGAAGAAGTCATTAACGCTTTACAGTTAGACCCAACCGCTAATTTAAAAAGAATGTCTAAAGGTATGAAACAAAAGACCGCATTAGTGGCAGCCTTCATGCCTCAACCAGATATCTTAATATTAGATGAACCAACGACTGGTTTAGACCCATTAATGCGTAAAGCGTTCGTTGATTTAATTAAAGAAGAAAAAGCTAAAGGCACAACGATATTTATGTCTAACCATATGTTTGATGAACTTGAAGAAACATGTGATTATGTCGCCTTTATTAAAGATGGTCACATCATTGATATTGTCAATATGAACGATATCCATAACCGTCAAGAAAGAGAATATGAAATCGCTTTCTTTGAAAAAGATGATTTCTTAAGCGCTGATACATCGCAAGTAGAAATATTAGAGAAAGATGAAAAAGATCTAAAGCTAGTCATCCGGTTAGATATTAAAAAGACGGATGGCATGATACGAGAACTTAAAAAACACAACATCAAATCAATCGTTGAAAGACAGTACACCTTAGAAAAATATTTCTTAGAACATGTGAAAGGAGGAGAAAACAATGGAACAAGTAGCAAATAAGAAAAGAAAAGAATTCATCTCAAAACCTCTTTTCTCCCAGTCCTTAAAATCTCTTCGTCTCATTTGGTTAATTCTTACCGCTGGTGCGGCATTAATCTTTATTATCGTTAACTTAGCCATCGGTTCTAAAAACATCTTCACCAATATTGATATGAATTCCGTATCAACATATGTTAAAGATGAAGATATTGGTTGGTTAAAGGTATTAGGGTTATTAGAGAGCATGGGATTCTCGCTAGCGAGAATACAAGCGATGTCACAGCTCGATTTAAATAGCATCTTAGCGGAATTAATCTATAAGATTTCTGGTGTTCTTTTACCAATGATCTATGTCATTATTGCCTCTAATAAATTAGTGGCATCGCAAGTTAATGATGGTTCGATGGCCTATGTTTTATCAACGCCGACAAACCGTAAAACAGTAGTCAGAACGCAGTATTTATTCTTAATACTTTCTGTCATTGTAATGTATGTTGTCATTACTATTTTCTCTATCGGTAGTGAAGGTATATCAACATTAATTGTTAAAGGGTTGGGTAAAGAAGTGAAATGGGTACCTGTTAGAACATTATTGTTCTGCGTTGGCTCATTCGCGGCGATGTTCGCTCTTTCTGGTATCTGTTTTGGTGCTTCTTGTTTCTTCAATAAATACAACAATTCTATAGCCGTGGGTGGTGGTATATCTGTTTTATCATTTATCTGCTGTATCTTAGGCTTATTCGGCAATGAAGCATTTGTCGCTGTCGGTATTGGAGTAAAAACGATGTATATGTTTAATTACTTATCGTTGTTCTATTTAATTGACACTCCAAGTATGTCAACATTTTGTAACGCTGTTTTCTTAAAAAGTACAGATTTAACTCCGCTTTGTTTCAACTGGATCTGGGAAATGGCGATATTATTTGTCATCGGTGCAATATTTGCCTATATCGGTGGTAGAAGATTTATTAAGAAAGATTTACCACTTTAGTGGTAATAACTAAAATAATCCAAGAGATGAGCTTAAAAATAACGGCTCATCTTTTTTCTAAATTATATTTTTTAATAAATTTTTAAAATTTTTTTATTATTCAAGCACTTTTTTAGCACTAGGCATGAAATAATAGAGGCACAATCTTACTTAAATGCTTCCTTGAAGCGCATGAAGGAAAGATTCGCAAACAGATCAATTTGCATTATTGATAAAGGGAGCGGTAATGCAAATTGAAAAAGGACTCAACAAGGCGCAGCTGATCGAAGGTTGATGCCTTGTTTTTTTGTATATATTTATTTAAAATAAATCTGTTAATAAGATTAACTGTTAGATTATGAAACGCTCCCTCAAACGTATACTTTCTAATATTACTTGCCTATTGCTATTATCCGCAGGTTCACTTTTTACTATCTTCTTTTTTGGTAATGTAGAACTAAGTAATGATTTTAAAGTCGGTACGAGATATGTCACATTGTTCGCTGTGATATTAATGGCGATTATCTTTTTAATTGAATTATCTTCACAACTATTAAATAAAAACTCTTCTAAAACAACGATGTTATTATCGGTTTTAACATTAGGTTTTATATTATCAAGTCGAGATTCTATCAATATGGTGGCCTATTTTGGTGAAGTTAAATATCCAATAGTGTATGACTTATTACATTCTTTATTCTTCTTTACGGCGATGTTTGTCATATTGTTTTTCTATTGTCGCGATTATCAATTAGATAGCAAATATTTCCTTTTAATCGGTTTAGTTTCAACTATCGCGTTATTTACCGCGGATGTCTTTTCAATTATTTTTGACTTCCAGTTCTATACCGCTTTAATTATCATGAGCTTAACTTTAGTTATCTATTTCACTTTCTTCTTTATTTCTTATCAAAAAAGGACAATGGATAACCGCTTTGTCATCATTGGCTTTATCTTCTTTATTTTAACTGGTTCATATATCGCTAGTTCTTCTGGCGTTTATTTCACTAATTATCCTTTAGGCTTAGAGTCTTGGGGAGTAATTGTAATCTTTACTTTATTCTTAATGATTTACGCTGATCAAATTGTCAGAATGTTTAAAAAAACATATGCTTCTCAAGAATATGAAAGAAGAATTAAAGAATTACAGTCCACAATCCTAATGGAACAAATTAATCCGCATTTCATCTTTAATTCTTTAGTGTTAATTAAAAGTATCTATCTAACAGATAGAGAAAAAGGTGATAGGGCAATTGATTTATTATCTAAACACATTAGAGCTAATGTCGATGTTAAAGGTGGTAAATTATTAATCCCTATTGAAGAAGAATTAAAAAATGTCGAATGTTTCGTTGAACTCGCTAATATGCAAAATAATGAACCATTAAATATGGTCTTTAATATTGACGCTTATGATTTTATGGTGCCAATTCTATCTATTGAACCATTTATTGAAAACGCGATTAAATATTCCCGTATTCAAGGGAAAGAAGACGGCTATATTGAATTATCAACATCAGAAACTGATAATCATTACGTCATTAAAGTATCGGATAATGGTGTGGGTTTCTCCAAAGAAGAACTCGCTAAAAGCAATTCTCAAGGTATTAAAAATGCCTTATCTAGATTTGAATTCTTATTAAGAGCCACGACAAGAGTGGTGAGCATGCCTAATAAAGGCACATCAATAGAAATTAGTATTCCAAAGGCAGGTAGATGATATGCGCATAATAATCGTCGATGATGAAATAAAAGCATTACAGTTATTCTTAAGTCAAATAGTGGACATTGATTTAGAATACCGTTTCTTTAAAGATGATAAAGCCGCGATTATTGACTTTGCAAAGAAGAATGAACTTTCCGGTGCTTTTTTAGATGTTAATATGCCTAATATAAATGGCATTGAACTCGCTAGAAAACTTGTTCAAATAGATCACTCTATTAAAATCGTCTTTGTGACTGGCACAAATGTCAAAATGGAGCAATTACCCGAAGACATCGCTAATAACGTCATAGACATCATTTATAAGCCGTTTTCTACCGATTCTATCGAGAAGGCATTACGAATCATTAGTAAAAAGAAACCAGTCTTAACTGCGAAGATGTTTGGTTCATTCGATTGTTTTATTAATAATCACATCGTGCAGTTCACATCTTCTAAATCAAAAGAGCTCTTTGCGCTTCTTTTAGCGTTAAACGGCAAGAGTTTAACGATGAGTCAAGCAATTACATATCTTTGGCCAGATAAAGACGTTGATAAGGCTAAAATCTTATACCGTGATGCGGTATGGAGACTGAGAAGTGTCTTAGAAGATATCTCATTTAACTGTGTTGATTTCCAAAGGGCCTTATTAGTGTTAGATAAGAGCAACATCAAATGTGATTATTATGATTTCTTAGAAGGTAAGAAGAAGATTGCTGATGAATCATTCTTATCAAGTTATGATTGGTCATTAGATTTTGAAAACGAAATCTATATGATTTCTCAAAATCGAAATGATAAATAAGAATTGTTTCATTGAATATTGATGATATATTAATAATGTAGCAACGCTACAAATGTTTGTCGCTCATCGGCATGCGTCTAATAAATGGCCGATTACAAATTTTCTAGCTATCAAAATAAGCATGAAAAAACCGAGAATTTCTTCTCGGTGTTTTTCTTTCTTAATGCTTATTAAGCCTTTTTAACGGTTTTCACTAAATCAGCGAAAGCCTTTGGATCATTGATGGCTAATTCAGATAACATCTTACGGTTGATGTTGATGTTAGCTTGTTTTAAACCAAACATGAATTTGCTATAAGAGATATCGTTTAATCTGCAAGCAGCGTTGATACGTCTGATCCATAATTTACGGAAATCTCTTTTTCTGTCTCTACGGGAGATGTATGCATAGCGTAAGCTGTGCATGACTTGTTCTTTCGCAGTTTTGAATAATAAGTGTTTGCTACCGAAATAACCAGAGGCTCTTTTTAATACTCTTTTACGACGGGCGTGTGTGACTGTGCCACCTTTAACTCTTGCCATACCTTAGTGTCCTCCTTATTTAACGATGAGAAACTTAATTCTCTTGTAGTCGGTCTTGTGTAAGACTGCGGACTTCATTAAGTGTCTCTTTTGTTTTGTGGTTTTGTGTGGGGCTAAATGTGAAACATAGGCGTGATGTCTGACGACTTTGCCTGTGCCTGTGAGCTTAATTCTTTTCATTAAAGCTCTTTTGCTTTTCATTTTTGGCATAAATAATTCCTCCTACTTCTTCTTTGGGGCGAGAATTGCATACATCCAACGACCTTCCATCGCTGATGGTTTTTCAACACTCGCGTATTCACTTAATTGAGCGATGAACTTATCCATGACTTCTTGGCCGACTTCAATGTGAGTCATTTGACGACCACGGAAACGCACACCAACTTTAACTTTGTTACCGGCTTCTAAGAACTTGATAGCCGCTCTGGCTTTAGTGTCCATATCATGTCCACCAATTTGTGGTGTTAATTGGACTTCTTTAACTTCAACAACGTGTTGGTTTTTCTTGGCTTCTTTAGCTTTCTTTTGTTGTTCAAAGCGATATTTGCTGTAATTAATAATCTTGCAAACCGGAGGTTTGGCGTTAGGCGCCACACAGAGAAGGTCCATATCATATTCATTGGCCTTGAACTGTGCCTCACGAGAAGACATTGTACCGATTTGTTCCCCATTTGGTCCGATTAAAAGGACTTCTGGAAAACGAACGTTTTCATTCACTAAATCTTTGTTTTGGTTGTTGCCAGGTTTTTTGTTATTGGCGAAGCGATTGTCGATGATAAGTATCACACTCCTTTTTGATTTAAAAAACGGATGCATATTGCACCCGTTAACATTCTTAGCCCATAAGAAGTAGCGTTAGCCAACTAACTTTAGTCAGTCTGGCGAGAAGCGGGTGCCTCTGCTTTCTACGTTTTTGCGTTAAGATATTATCATTATTAGTATAATGTGTCAACAAGAATTGTTTCTATTTGTCCTTTGTATAAATTGAAATAATAAATTCCGGTTTAAGAATTAATTCTTTGTTTTTCGGAATTTTCTCTCAATACTGCGTAATTGCAGAAAATTTGCAAAATTACGTTGCGTAATTGCAATAAGGAATGCTTTTTGAAAATGTAGTGGCGCAAATGCTCGTTGCAGCAGGACATAAACTGTATTTTTATAACCACTATAATAGTGAAATGCATAGAAATGACATGGAAATAGATTTTATTATAATAAGTGGGGATAAAACAAATGTTAAGATTTCTCCAATAGAAGTAAAGTCTTCAAGAAAATATACTACAAGTTCATTAGAAAAATTCAATTTGGCTTTCAAAAAAAGAATCACTAATTCTTATATAATTCACCCAAAAAACTTATCAATCAGAGATGATGGAGTGGTTTGTATTCCTGTATATATGACATTCTGTTTATAGTATTTAATAAGATGTTCTGTAGCAAAGAAATGAATAAACTATTTAAACGATATTATTCCATATCGTACGGACATTATTGACATAATGCCAGTAGTTGCCGGCTTTAGTTGGCTCTGTTTCACTATAGAAATAAATAGTGGTCTCTTGCCAAGAGTTTTCAAAAATTGATGAGCTTTTTTCGATGCTGTCCCATTCTTCTTCGTTACCCTTATAGAAGATCTCTTTTGTTGGATAATCAAAGATCCAAATGCCGAATTGTTTGATGCTCTTAGGTAGAATCACATAGGCTAGAGCATTACAATCACTAAAAGCGCTGCTACCTAGATAAGTAACCCCATCTGGAATGCCAACATAATTTAAAGAAGTACAATGACTAAACATGCCACTTTCAATGCTTTTGATATTATTTGGGAATATGAAGTTTCTTAATAAATGACAACTAGAGAAACAGTACATCCCAATAGTGGTAACACTATCTGGAATAGTGATGTGCACTAATGATTCACAATACGCAAAAGCAAGTTCCCCAATCGTGACAACATGATTAGGAACAGTATATTCTCCTAAATGATTACAACCCGCAAAAGCATAATTACCAATTGTGGTGACACTATTTTTAATAGTGAAGTCTTTGTCCCAACCATTTGGGAAGCACACTAATGCGGTTTTATCTTTGTTATAAACTACGCCGTTAATAGAACAATAAGCAGCGTTATTATTTGCTATATTAATTTCTTTTAATTGATCACAACCAAGGAAGGCGCCATCGCCAATAGAAGTAACACTATTAGGAATGCTAAATTTAGTGATATTTCCGCAATGACTGAAAGCGAATCGCCCAATACTAGTTAAATTATTAGGGAGATTGAATTCCGCTAAAGAACAATAACTAAAAGCAAACTCTCCGATTTCTTTAACAGTATCTGGTAATGTGACTTTTTCAAGACTGGTACAAAGTTCAAATGCATAGTCACTAATTGTTTCTATGCCTTTACCAATTATCACACTTTTAAGAGAAGGGCATCTACCAAAAGAACCTTCACCTAAATAGGTGACATTATCTGGAATAACTACTTCTTTTAATGAATCGCAATATTTAAAAGCGTAACTGTCTATACTTTTAAGTCCTTTACCAAATGTGACACTCTCTAAGCGTTTACAATCGCTAAAAGCATCCCACTGTATTTCAACAACAGTATCAGGAATAACAACGGAATAGAGTTTCTTGCAGCCTTGGAAACCAAAGCAATAAACACAAGTGACCTTCTTACCGTTATATTCACTTGGAATAACTAAGTCACCTTCAATATCAGTGTTTTTAGCTTTTACACTAACTCCGCCATCAATGCCCATATCCGAGGAAAATTCTAAAGCTTCTTCAGGATTAATCTCTTTTCTTTCCGAAGAAGAAATAGTGGATGAACTAGAAGGTACACTAGTGGGTTCAATAATTACAGAAGTTTGTACAAAAGATGAGGAACTACTTAAATTGCTTGTCGTGGAACTACCATTATTTTGACAAGCTCCTATAGAAACTGATAATAAACCCGATAATAATAGAATAATTCTTTTCTTATTCATTTTTGCTCCTAACTGTGAGAGCGTCGATCAGTAATCTAATCAACATTAATAAGATTATATCAACTTTAATTATTTATTACGAATATAATTGAAAATATTCTACATTAATGTAAAAAAAGATACCCCATTTCTGAGATATCTAGTTTCGATAAAATTAATCAATTATTTCTTTTCTTCGACGTTGAAGTAAGTTTTATTTTTGATTTCTTCTTTGATAAGCTTTAAGAATTCATCAACAGGGACAGTGATTTGTTCTTGTACGCCAAATCTTCTATAAGTCACCGTCTTATCATCTCTTTCATGATCACCAAGAACGAGAGTGTATGGTATCTTCTTCATTTGTGAGCTTCTCATTCTATAACCAAGCTTATCGTTAGAATCATCAAGTTCCACTCTTAGGCCAGCTTCTTTGAACTTCGCTAATAATTCTTTCGCGTATTCTAAATGATAATCATTGTTAACTGGTAATAGGTTAACTTGCACTGGGGCTAACCATGTTGGGAAAGCACCTTTAGTTTCTTCAATTAAGAAGGCGATGAAACGATCTAATGAACCTAAGATTGCGCGGTGAACGACAACTGGTCTAGCCTTTTCACCTTTTTCATCAATATAGGTAAGTTCAAACCTTTCTGGTAATTGATAGTCAAGTTGAATAGTGCTTAATGTGACATCGTGACCAATCGCGCTTTTAACTTGAACATCAAGTTTTGGACCATAGAATGCCGCTTCACCAATTGCTTCATAATAATCAACACCTAAATCTTTTAAAACTTCACGTAATTGGTTTTCACTCTTTTCCCATAAGTCATCATTACCGAAATATTTTTCGGTATCGTTAGGATCTCTTAAAGATAAACGGAATTCATAATTTTGGAATCCAAAGTCATGATAAACATCAAGAATGAGCTTAGTAACTTCTTTAAAGACATCACCAATTTGAGATGGCATACAGAAGATATGAGAGTCATTTTGATAGAACGCTCTTGTTCTTTCAATACCGGTTAAAGCGCCTGATGCTTCAAAACGGAAGTCCGCAGCGATTTCGGCAATTCTTAATGGTAATTCACGATAAGAGTGCAAAGCACTTCTATACATGACCATGTGGTGAGGACAGTTCATTGGTCTTAAGACATATGATTCATTATCAACATCCATTTTTGGGAACATATCTTTTTGATAGTGGGCCCAGTGACCAGAAGTCTTATATAATTCAATATTACCTAAACATGGAGTTAAGACGTGTTTATAGCCTAATGCTATTTCTTTATCCATGATATAGTCGCTTAATAAACGTCTCACTATGAAACCATTAGGTAACCACATTGGTAAGCCTTTACCAACAAGGTCATCATACATGAAGATACCTAATTGTTTACCTAAGATACGGTGGTCTCTTCTTTTTCTTTCTTCTAAGATTTCGAGCCATTTATTTAAATCTTCAGCGGTGTACCAAGAGGTACCATAAATTCTTGTTAATTGTTTATTTTTGCTGTTGCCTCTCCAATAGGCACCTGCAAGAGAAAGTAGTTTAAAATGTTTGATTAAACCTGTGGACATAATATGTGGTCCACGGCATAAATCAACGAAGTCACCTTGCTTAAAGGTGGTGATACTTTCATTAATCTCTTTAATTAGTTCCACTTTATATGGATTATTTTTAAATAATTCAAGAGCTTGTTCTTTAGATAATTCTTCACGAACAATTCTTAAATCTTTACCCGCTAATTCTTTCATCTTCTTTTCAATAAGAGGAAGATCATTTTCTGTAATAGTGACATCACCAAAATCGATGTCGTAATAGAAACCATTTTCAATCGCAGGTCCAAAACCAAATAAGGCTTTTGGATATAATTCTGTAATAGCTTGCGCTAATAAGTGAGAAGTTGAATGGTTTAATACTTCTAATGCTTCTGCACTTGTTTTGTCCATTTCAATAATGGAACCATCATGTTGTTGTACTTTCATAAATTCTTTCTTTCCCTCCGCAATACAATAGCGGGCTTATCCTTTTGGCTTATTGCCTAATTATTGTAGCATGTCGATTAAGTCTCTTAATCCATGTGTATGCCTATGTTTCATTTCAACCGCTTCGTCGATTGGATAATCAACGATTTCATTTTGTTTAATGCCAACAATGCGGCTAGTTGGTTCTTTATCACATAAGATTTCAACCGCTCTAGAACCAAATCTAGCGGCTAAAATTCTATCGTGCGCGGTTGGAGAACCACCTCTTTGTAATCTGCCAAGAACTTCAGTTCTTGTATCAAAGCCTGTTTCTTTAGCAATCTCTTTTGCTAAATCGTTAATATCTAATAAGTTTTCAGAGACGATGATAATGGCGTGGCTCTTATTTTGCGCTTTCATTTTTCTTAATTTACGGAATAAGACATCTTTCTTAAGTGGGTGTTCAACACAAATCACACCTTCAGCGCCTTCGGCTAAAGCCGCAAACATTGCAAGATCACCACAGTGTCTACCCATAACTTCGATTAAAGAACAACGTTGGTGGGAACCAGATGTATCTTTAAGTTTATCGACGCAGTCACAAATAGTGTTAAGAGCAGTATCAAAACCAATTGTTTCATCAGTGCTACCGACATCGTTATCAATAGTGCCTGGAATACCAACACAAACAACGCCGTGTTTTGATAAAGCTTGTAAACCTTTAAATGTGCCATCTCCACCGATACCAATTAAAGCGTCGATTTCAAAGTCTCTTAAATTGTCCGCTGCTTTCTTACTAACTTCTTCTTCTTTGAATTCTGGAATACGGGCACTTCTAATAATTGTGCCACCTCTATTAATAATGTCTTGAGTGAAGTCCTTATTGACTTGTTTGATTTCACCTTCGACTAAACCGCGTAAGCCATCATATACGACATACATATCTATACCTTGGTATAAACCAGCGCGTATACAAGCGCGCAAACAAGCGTTCATACCTGGGGCATCTCCGCCACTTGTGAGAATTGCAATTTTTCTTATCATGTCTCTTTTCTCCTTAATAATAATCTTATTATTACGCTTAACATTATATACTCAATTTTGTAAATGTCTTTTTAAAAACGCTTTTTTCCACAAATTTTAATGTGGATAAGTGGCAAAAATAAAGATTTTCTTGACTTATTTATATATAGATATATAAATGCTTATACACGTAATGTGGATAAATATTTTATAAAATGTGTGCATATCTTTTTCATTTTACTTTTGCTTTTTCTTCGTGCAATAATAGCGTCACCCACATCGGAAAAACTCCCTATGAAAGTATTAGCACACCAAGATTTCCTCGAAGTAAGATTAGCCTCAATGATCGCCGATTATGACCGCGATACTTTGAGCAATTTATACCAACCAATGATTGGTTTCGAGGCTTTATCTTTGTACATGACTTTGTGGAGTGAAGCTAACAACGAAAGAGTGTCTCCATTATGCACACACGAGCAAGTATTCTTACGTATGAGAATGCCCGCTAGTGCGTTCGTAGATGCTCGTAAGTATTTAGAAGCGACTGGTCTATTAAGAACATTCGTCAGTGAAGGTAATGACTATAAAATCTATCACTACGAGTTGTACGCTCCTAAATCACCAAGTGGCTTTTTCGATGATGCTTTATTATATGGCATGCTTATTAGAAGCATCGGTGAAAACAACGCTAAAAGATTAAAGTCAGTTTATCTATTAGAAGCTAAACAAGACTATGGTACAGAAATCACCGCTAAATTCTCTGAAGTATTCCATCCTGAATTTAATGATGAAGCCTTTATTGAAGCGGCTGAACCTTCTAAACAAGTCAAAGGTCGTAATAGAGCAAAGATTAAAGGTGAATTCAACTATGAATCATTCTTCGAAGTCTTAAAAGGCATTAGCCAATTAAAAGAGTCATCTTTTAGAAAAGAAGAAATGAAAGAAATTGAGCGACTCGCGACATTGAATGGTGTCAATGAAGAAGATGCCGCTCATCTAGTCAATCAAGTCTACGACTTGGATAAACCAAAAGGTCAACGCTTAAACTTTGATAGACTAGCGACCATCATGCAAGAAAAGACCAACTACAAATATCGTTATAAAGGTAAAGATATCGATGAAGGTCCAAACCTCAATACTGGTACATCTGATTTAGCTAAGAAGATCAATTTAATGGAAACAAAATCTCCTAAAGATTATCTCGCTTACCTACAAGATGGCACTAAACCAGCACAAGCGGACATTAGATTAATTAATGATTTATCGAAGAATTATCATTTACCAAATCCAGTCATTAACGCAGTTGTAGATTACGTCTTAACAAAAGCGGATAACGTTCTAAGTAGAGCGTACGCTGAAAAAGTTGCAGCATCACTCGTAAGAGAAAACGCGCGTACCGCTGTGGACGCGATGAATTACTTAAGAAAAGTTGATAAGAAAACTCGTGGTAAAAAGCCAAATAAAACGCTAGTTCTCCCAGTAGAAGAAATTAAACCAAAAGACGTTAATAGCAATAAAGCTGATAAAGACGAAGATTGGGAATCTGATTGGGACAGAATCATGGATGAACTAAACGGAGGTGACGATGGTGGAAAGGCTTAAGATTAATAGTTACAAAATTTCAGCAGATGACTCTTTAGTGGATCAAATGAAAGAGGCACTCTATGCTTGTCCAAAAGCAGTTAAGTATTGTAAGAGCTTAGGGATGAGCGAAGAAATCATGGAAGAAAATGTTATCAAAATCTATGATTTTGTGAGAGACATTAATTACTGTGATAAGTGTCCTGGTATTAAAAAGTGCACTAAAGAAAATGCTTACTTAAATAGTAAGGTGACATTTAATAACGGAGTGGTGGAAACCCAGCTTATTCCATGTCGCGCTCTTTTAAAACGTGTCAGTTTTGAAAGACAGTTCCTCGTCCAAGACTTCCCAGATGAATGGCTTGATGAAACGATGAGCGATGTCAATAAAACCAAAGCTAGAACACATGCTTTTATTACCTTTAATAAATATGTTAAAGATGAACAAACTAACTGGATTTATATTACCGGTGGTATTGGTTCTGGTAAGAGTTATATTGCCGCAGTCATGGCCATTGAACTTGCGAAAAAGGCGATTAAAGGCAAAGTCCCAATTTGCTTCATTAATTCCGCTAAACGCATTTTAGAACTTAATGATTTAAGTAAAAAGAATAACGATGAATTCAAGAAAAAACTAGAACAATACTCTACTGTTCCAGTCTTAGTAATTGATGACTTCGGTCATGAATTTGTTAACGATTTCATCCGTGACGCTATTATTAATGAAATCATTTCTTCACGTTGCAATAAGAGATTATTTACAATCTTTACAAGTAACTATTCCCTAGGAGAAGTTGAAGTGCTCTATACCACCTCCAATAGAGGCGCGATTATCTCCAAACAAATCGTCAAAACTATTAAAGCAATGGCGGGTGAAGAAATTAATATAGGCGATCTAAAATTATATTAATAATCTTCTTAACTTCTTTAGATAGACTCTTAACATCATTGTTATTAGTAACGATATAGTCTAAATCTAAACGATGTTCTTCAAAATAATTATTATCATCATTAATGCGCTTTAAAAAAGCGCTTTTTTCTTTATCTCTAATTTGTAATCTTTTTAATTGTTCACTATTAGAAATGTCCACTCCGATAATGACATCAAACATATTTTGCATATGAGCTTTAAATAGTAAAGGAACCTCACAAACAAGAAGAGGAGACTTACTATTTTTGAATTCTTTTTCAATCTCTTTTTTAACTAAAGGATGAATAATTTTTTCTAATCGATCTAAGTCTTTTTGATGACTTTTTAGATGCTCTCTTAAAGCGTCCACAAAAGGTAAATCACTCTTAATCTTTAGTCTCTTATTGACTAGTTCTTGGATGTCTTTTTTAGCGTATAAATTATGAACAATTTCATCACTAGAAAGCGCTAGATAATTAGCCTTTTTAAAGACATCTAAAGCAGTGGATTTACCTGAAGCAATCTTACCGACAATCGCAATTTTTATAGGCGCTCCACGCTTGATTTGACACTTTGGACAATAGGTAGTGCCACGGCCATTTACCTTAATAAAGCGCATAAAAGCGTGACGTGAGACACACATTTGCCCATTTCGACCATAAGCGAGCAGTTTTGTTTGGAATTCTCCAGAGATGTCTTTACCAGGATGATAAGACTTAATCGTGGAGCCGCCATCTTTAATGGCCATTGATAAAATTCTTTTCGCTTCCTTAACAATATTTTCCCATTCATTTTTGTTTATAAATTTCGTCGGAGTTAAAGGATGAATTTTACTAGCGAAAAGAACTTCATCAACATAGATATTTCCTAAGCCAGTCATTAATGTTTGATTAAGTAAAGCGGTCTTAATTGGAAGAGATATTTTTTTACATTGTTTAACTAGGGTAGAGACATCATCAATTTCAAAAGGTTCAGGTCCTAATTTAGCGATTTCTTTTTCTTTTAAATAATTAGTCTCATTAGACATAATCATTCTTCCAAAAGATCTTGAATCGTCGTAGCAGAGTTTATGTCCATTATCTAAATGAAAGACCGCTCTAGAATACTTAGTGTTTTCTTCACTTTCATCTAATTCGTAATATTTACCTTCCATTCTTAAATGAGAGATTAAGACTTTGTCATTAGTTAAATGAAAGATAAGGAATTTCCCACGTCGAGAAATATCTAAAAAAGTTTCATTTAAAATAAATGAAATAAATTCATCGCTTAAATTATTAACAATTGTTTTTCTTAAAACTTCACATTTGATAACTGTTCTATTTTTAACAATTGGTAATAAGACGTTTTTAACTGTTTCTACTTCTGGTAATTCTGGCATAATATTTTACCTATTTAGCGTCATACCAAGTACGACCAAATCCTCCATCAACTTCAAGAGGAACATCAATACTTAACGCATTTTCCATAATATCTTTAATTAATTGATAAGCTTTTTCTTTTTCAGCTTTAGGAACTTTAAATATTAATTCGTCATGGATTTGACAAATCATCTTAGTTTCTAATTTATTATCAAGCAAAGCTTGATGGACTTTAATCATTGCATATTTAATTAAATCCGCGGCTGTACCTTGTACAGGTGCATTCATTGCTGCGCGTTTAGCACTTTCTCTGACTTGATAATTAGCGTCATGCAATTCTCTAAGATATCTTCTTCTACCAAGCATAGTGGAAACATAACCATCTTTAACTGCATCGTTAACAATACGTTGGAAGAATGTTGCGACTTCAGGGAAAGAAGAATAGAAAGAATTAATGATCTCTCTAGCTTCTTTATTAGAGATACCAAGTTGATCCGCTAAACCCCAATCGGAGATACCATATACTACTCCAAAATTAACAGTCTTAGCCTTTCTTCTTTGAAGTGAAGTTGGTTCGTTTTGGAGGTTAAATAATTTCTTCGCGGTAGCAGCGTGAATATCTTCTCCTGAAAGGAATATTTCTTTTAAAGCAGGACAGTTAGATAAAGAGGCTAAAACACGTAATTCTATTTGCGAATAATCTAAAGAAAGAATTTCATAATTATCATCTTCATAATAGAAAGCTTTTCTAATGAGCTTACCTTCTTCATCTCTCACCGATATATTTTGTAAATTTGGTTCTGAAGAAGATAATCTTCCAGTCGTGGTCAGCGCTTGATTGAATTTCGCGTGAATCTTGCCATCTTCATGAATATGGTTTTTTAATCCCTCGACATAAGTGGTGATCAATTTAAAATATTTACGATATTCAAGTATCTTACCAACAATTGGATGTTCATCTTGTATTTCTTTAAGTGAATCAACAGAAGTGGATAATTTCTTATTCGCCGATAAACCTAATTTATCAAACAATATTTCCCCAATTTGTTTAGGAGAAGCAAGATTAAAAGTGGTGCCCGCTAGTTCATAAATTTCTTTAGATAATTCATCAGCTTTCTTTTTATAAACATCACCAAAATCATCAAGAACTTTGCTGTCGATTGGGAAGCCTTCAATTTCCATATCAGCGAGTGTATCTTCTAGTGGTACTTCTAAATCTTGGAATAATTTTAATGAATCAGTTTTTTCTAATTCAGAAGCAACACGATCATATAATTTCCATGAGAAAAATGCGATTTTACCAGTCTTTTGTGGATCATCATTAGTGAATAATGATAATCCTTCTCCACTCGTGGATATGTCAATGCCATATATATTCATGACGACAGTGACATCATTTTTATTAAGTGAAGAATCCACTAAATATGAGGCCACTAATAAATCAAAATATAATCCAGAAATAGTGATATCATTTTTAGCTAATGCTACTTTAATAGCCTTATAATCAAAGCAATATTTTTTAACATTTTTATCATTTAATAATGCTTTAGCAAATTCATCATTTTTTAAATCTTCAAGGCTAATGTAATAAACGCCTTTATCACTAGCAACAGCTAAACCATATATCAAACCTAAAGAGTAATTATCATCTTCATAGTCAAGAGCAATACCGATTTCTTTTTCCTCTTTAATATCTTTTAAAGAGCTAACTTTTTTAACTTCAATTTCAGTATTTTCTAGTTCAACTTTTTTCCATTTTTGAACGATTTTAGACATGAATTGTTTTAATTCATATTTTTGACAAAACTCGCTAATAGCGGTGAACTCATAGCCTTGATAAATTGTGTCTTTAATATTAAACGGTAAAGGAACATCAGTCTTAATAATGGCTAAATCTCTAGATAAGCGACCACTGTCTTGGTCGTTAATGATGGCTTCACCAATCTTACCTTTGATCTCACTTGCGTGAGCGATAATGTTATCAAATGAGCCATATTCTTGAATCAATTTAACCGCGGTTTTTTCACCAATTCCTTTAATACCTGGTAGGTTATCACTAGTGTCGCCTCTTAAACCTTTATAATCAATAATTTGTAAAGGTTCAAAGCCATATGTTTCTTTAACAACTTCTGGTGTCATAGCGACGATATCGCTCATCCCTTTACGAATGATATTAACAGTAATATTAGAGTCCACTAATTGGAGGAAGTCTCTATCAGAAGTATAAACTGTCACTTGATAGCCTTCTTTTTCCGCTAGTTTAGCAACAGTACCAGCGATATCATCGCCTTCAAAGCCATGTTCTTCAAATTGGAAAATGCCTAACGCTCTTAAAAAGTCTCTAGCAATAGGGAACTGTTTTACTAAATCTTCTGGTGTGGGTTTTCTATTAGCTTTATAAGATTCTAATTGTTCTTTTCTAAAAGTATCTTTACCAGCATCAAAAGCCACCATAATGCCTTCGTCATTTTTAAGATTAGATAAAATCTTATTAATCATGTTAGAGAAGGCAAATATTGCGTTAGTGGGGGTTCCATCTTGCGAGCGCATAATCTCTACGCCTGGATAGGCGGTAGCGAAGTATGCTCTAAAGAGCAAGGAGTTTCCATCAATGATTGTAATCTTTGGCATAGGCTATTCCTCAAGTGGTTCTATTTTATTGCATATATAGTCATAATTATCATCGCGTTTTTCTCTTTTGATATTAGCGATAATAAGACTATTCTTTTCTAAAAGTGGTAATCCATTAACATATGTTTCAGGGAATAAAGTTAATTCAATATCTCCTGTTTCATCAACGAGATTGACAAACGCCATAGTGGCGCCTTTTTTAGTGGAGATCGTTTTAACGCTTCTTACTAAACCCGCAATCTTCGCACTATATTCTTCTTTCGCGGTCACAATAGGGGTGACATTTTTCGCATTTAAAATATCGGTTTTATAATGTAATGGATTATTAGAAAGCATGATACCTAAAGCATCATATTCTTTGTCTAAGTTTTCTAATGGATCATCATGATCCTCAATTAAATATGGGGTTATTAAATCAGAAAATCCGATATTTAATTGACCATCTTCTTTAAATGATAATTCAGCGTATTGTAAAGCGCTTCTAATGCTCACTCTAAAGGAGGCTCTAGAAGGATTAAAACAATCAAAACAACCAGCGTCCACTAACCTAGTAATCTGTTTTTCGCTAATCTTAAAGCGATACATTCTTGAGACAAAATCAAAGAAATCTTTGAATTCTCCATTAGACGATCTTTCTTCAATAATGTTATTAACAAGTATTTCATTAATACCCTTAATGGCGTTAAGAGGGAACAATAATCCATTTTGATAAACGATAAAATCTTTCGCGGAATAATTGATATGAGGAGGAATGATAGAAATGTTTCTTTTCTTCATTTCACTCACATATTCATTAAATCTCGTGTCATCAGTAGAACTGCTTGTTTCTAATATTGAGGCGTAAAATTCAAGTGGATAATAATACTTTAAATACGCCATTTGGCAGGCTATAACTGAATAGACAACAGAGTGAGATTTATTAAAACCATAGTTAGCGAATTTCTTAATAAAGTCAAAGACTTTCTTCGCCGTTTTTTCATCGTGTCCGTTTTTAATAGAACCCTCAATAAAGGCTTTCTCATTTTCTAATAATTTATCGATATCCTTTTTAGAAATCGCTCTTCTAAACATATCGGCTTCACCCATTGAGAAACCCGCCATCGTGGTGGCAATCATATTGACTTGCTCTTGATAAACAATAATGCCATATGTTTCTTTTAAGATAGGCTCTAAACAAGGATCATCATAAACGACTTGTTCTTTACCTTCTTTACGCTTAGCAAACGTTGGTAAGAATTCCATTGGACCAGGTCTATTTAACGCTAATAAGGCGACAATATCTTCAAAGCAATTTGGTTTTAATGTTTTAATCCCTCTTTTCATCGTTGATGTTTCAATTTGGAAAAGACCCATTGTTTGACCAGAGGCAATTAAAGAAAAGATATTTTCATCACGATAAGGTATATGTAAGGTATCAATATTGACATCAGGATGATTCTTCTTAATTAAATCAACACAATAATCAATTGTGGTTAAGTTTCTTAAACCTAAAAAGTCCATCTTTAAGAAACCTTGTTCTTCTAAATATCCCATTTCATATTGCGATATATAGTGGCCACTAAAATCAGTTAAAACAGGTAAAGATGATTCTAAAGAATCATTATTTAAAATGATACCAGCGGCGTGAAGCCCGCTTTGTCTAATCAAACCTTCAATCTTACTGGCTAAAGAAACAATCTGTAAAAAATAAGCATCGCTATCGACTAGTTTCTTAAATTCTGGTAAGTGTTTATATGCTTCTCGAAGAGAATATTTTGGATTAGTGATACGTTTAGATAACAAATTGATATGGTTATCAGGAAAGCCATATACTCTTCCGACATCTCTTAAAGATTGCTTAGCTTGAATAGTTTGGAAAGTCACGATATTAGCGACATGGTCGTTACCATATTTCTCTCTCATATATTCCACAACTAAGTCACGTTTAATATCCATAAAGTCAACGTCAATATCAGGCATTGTTTTTCTAAATGGATTTAAAAATCTTTCAAATTGTAAGCCATACATTAATGGATCAATTTCGGTGATATTTAATAAATATGAAACTAAGCTACCAGCCGCGCTGCCTCTACCTGGACCAACGATAATATCATGACTTTTAGCAAAGCTAACATAGTCTTGAACGATTAAGAAATAATCAGCGTAACCTAAAGATATAATCGTTTCTAATTCATATTCTAAACGCTTTAAATATTCTTCTTTGTTATCTAGTCCTAATTTCTTAAGAGTGTTATAGCAATTATCTTTTAATGTTTGAATAGCATCATCTACAGGATAGTGGAGTATCTCTCCTCTTTTTTGATGGAAGTCAAAAGAAGAGCTATTTAAAATCTTTTGCGTGTTATTAATTTCTCTAGCGGTATAAATCTTTTGATAACTTTCTATCGGCATGAAATATTCTTGCCCTTCAAGTTTCTTTTCTTTAATGGTCTCTTCATTAGCGATAGCTTCCACAATTCTTAAAACAATCGCATCATCTTTTTTTAAGTATCTAATAGTGGGGAAAGCCACACATTCATAAGAATGCTCATTAGCGAATTTCCTCACCTTATTAGCGTAGCTAACATCTTCCTTCTTAACGACTTCAATGCCTAAATAAAAGCCATCTTTAAATAAGTTATTATAGCTTAGTAAATATCTAGTAAAGTCCTCTTCTTCGTTAACGAATTTATCTTTAAATAAACCAGAAGAAGTGACTAAGACCGCTAATAAACCTTCAGTGTTATCAATTAATAATTTCTTATCAAATTCCTTCTTTTGAATCGCAGAAGAAATAACTAATAAATGACGATAACCAGTTTCGTTAATCGCATATAAGCATAAAGTATCGTTTTCTGTTTCAACTTCGATACCGATAATAGAAGGCTTTTTAATTGCTTCAGCAGTCTTGATAAAAGATGGGACACCATACATCACACCTTTATCGCATAAGCCCATACCGAAATAATCGTTTTTGCTAATGCCAGTAGCAATTCTTTCCATCGTGAGTCCACTTTGAAGAAAAGAATAGCAAGATACAACACGTAGTGGGACGAAATTATTCATACCATTACTATAGCGCACTTGCGCATAAAAGAGAATGAAAAAAGGTACCTTAATGGCACCTTTTTATCGATTAGTTTCTTATTAAGCAAAGAGGTCATCCAAGTCTTTAATAAAGGCTGGAAGTTGCTCGATATTATCAATCTTCGCGCCACTTGCTTGCGCGTGGCCGCCACCTTCCCATTTCGCAGCGATACCATTAATTGGTGTCCCTTTACTACGAATGGAAACACGCCAACAATTGTCTTTTGGATCTTCAGTAATAGAACACCAAACGTTAATGCCTTCAATGTTAGAAAATAGGTTAACATTTTCTTTGCCACGTTCAGTGGTGATATTGAGCTCTTTTTGAATATTAGCGTCTAATACGTAATAAGCAACCCCGTGCTCAGAAACACTGAAGTGATTGAGAATATAAGCGGTCACTTTTAAGTCATCAATCTTCTTTTGATACATCCTGTTATAGACGTTACTTAAATCAATACCAGTATCTAAAAGATAAGAAGCGGTAATGAATGTCGCTTTAGAAGTGGAAGAATATTGGAATCTTCCTGAATCACCGGCAATACCAGAATATAAATATGAAGCTGCTTCTTTACTTAAGACATAGTTTCCTTTAAATGAAAGAATAATATCAGTTAAGATTTCAGCCGCAGCGCAAGCATCTGTTCTAACAACTTGAATCTTGCCATATTTTTCGACTTCTGGATGGTGATCAATTTTGATTTTGAATTTAGCTTTTTTCCATCTTGGATCACTAATACGAGAAGTATTCGCGGTATCTAAGATAATGGCTAAAAATGGCTCTTGAAACCATTCTTCAGCGAGTCTATCCATCTCTGGATATAGACGTGGGGTAAATGTCACGTGGTTATCACCAAGAACATGGATTTCCTTATTTGGGAAGTTATCTTTAAGCCAAGTGGCTAAACCCATTTGTGAGCCTAAAGCATCAAAATCAGGCATCGCATGTCTAAAGATAGCGATTCTATCGTAACGTTTAATAGCACTTAAAATACGAGTAATATCTCTTTTATTTTGTTTTACAAATTCAGTTAATGTCGCGTTAAGTTTCATATTATTTTCCTTTAACGCACATTTCATAAGCATCACGGGCAATCATCACTTCTTCATCAGTTGGGATGATAGCGACTTTAATCTTGCTATCTGGAGTACTGATTAAAGCTTCTTTACCGTGGATTGACATATTGAGTTCGTTATCAATCTTCACGCCTAATGCTTCTTCCACTAATTTACAAACATCTCTTCTAGTTCTTGGTTCATTTTCGCCGATACCAGCGGAGAAGATAATTAAATCGCAACCACCTAATCTCACATAATATTGACCGATGAAATCAGCAATTCTTCTATTGAAGATTTCATTTGCTAAGATCGCGTGTTTATCGCCAGCTTCGGCCGCGGCAAGAACATCTCTAGAGTCATTAGAAATGCCGGACACGCCTAAGAAGCCAGATTTCTTATTGAACATTTGGTAAACTTCTTCGGCGGATTTACCAGTGACACTCACAACATAGTTGAAAACAGATGGATCCATATCACCAGTACGTGTACCCATCATGATCCCACCTAAAGGTGTTAAGCCCATTGATGTGGCCACACATTTACCATCTTTAATCGCGGTAATAGAGGCACCTGAACCAATGTGACATGAAATAATACGTGGATGAGCAACACCCTTTAAATACTTAAGACCTTCTTGGGCTAAATATTTATGGGATGTACCGTGCGCACCATATCGACGGATGTCATATTTTTCTGTTAATTCGTATGGAATTGGGAAAGTATAATCCGCTGGTTCCATAGTTTGATGGAAAGCTGTATCAAATGTTGCAATCGCTGGGCAATTTGGTAAAGCTTCTTTAAACGCTCTAAAGCATGTTAAGTGCGCAGCGTTATGAAGCGGGGCAAGTGGAATCAAAGATTCAATCTTCTTTTCTGTATCTTCATTAAATAAGGCAGAAGCGGAGAAGTATTTACCGCCTTGAACGATACGGTGACCGATTGCCTTAATTTCATTAAAATCTTTAATAATACCTTTTTCGATAAAAGATTTGACCACTAATTGAGCGGCTACTCCATGATTTGGGAATGCTGGATTAGTGACATCTTTTTTATCACCATATTTAATTGTAAAAATACCGTCTGGTAAACCAATTCTTTCACAGTTACCAGAACATAAAACTTTTTCCTCTGGCATTTCATAAAGTTTGAACTTTAATGATGAGCTACCAGAGTTTATTGTCATTACTTTAGCCATAATAATATCCTTTCAAAGCACTACATATTATGTCATAGTTGTGCTTTTCTTTCAATTCATTATATGAATTTCAAACTATTCAAAAATAAAACAAGACAAATCTCAATCAAAAACAATTACCAAAAATAACTAAAAATAGGTTAAATATCTCCATTCTTTTCTCCCGAGTTAAGTCTTTTCTTAAAGAAAAGTTTTGGAAAGTGACTAACTTTTATTTATAATAAAGAATTGTTACAAGGGAATTGATTTATGGCTTTCGGATTATTATACGACTTCCTCAATGGGCAATGCATCGAAGCACACAACTACTTCGGCGCCCATTTTTCTAATAAGGATGGTAAGACTTATGTTACCTTCCGTTTATATGCACCTATGGCAAATGATGTCTCTGTTATTGGTGAATGGAACAACTGGGACGTCACTAAAGACAAAATGTCGAAGATTGATGACAGTGGTGTCTGGGAAGTTACAATTCCAAATTTAACAAATTATCAATGCTATAAATATCATTTTAAAAATGCATCTGGGAAATATGTCGATAAGATTGACCCATATGCTTTTTATTCTGAATTACGTCCTGGCACATGCTCACGTTTATTCGATATTAGAGATTTCGCTTGGCATGATGATCCATGGATGAAGAAAAGAACAAGAAACTTTGACTCTCCAATGTCCATCTATGAAATGCATTTAGGTTCATGGAAAGGCAAAGCGGATGATGGTCATTCATATTCATATGAAGAAATCGCTGATTTCCTTATTCCTTATATAAAAGAGAATGGCTTTACTCATGTCGAGTTTATGCCATTGATCCAATATCCATTTGATGGCTCATGGGGTTATCAAGGAACAGGCTTCTATTCCGTTGATTCTAGATATGGTAATCCTTTCCAATTAATGTCACTTATTGACCGTCTCCATCAAGCGGGAATCGGTGCCATTATTGACTTTGCGCCAGTCCACTTTGCTACGGATAAATGGGCACTAGCTAAATATGATGGTTCATATTTATATGAATATTCTAATGAATGGAGAGTATCTCCTTGGGGTAGTTACCAATTTGATTTAGGTAAAGATCCAGTGAGAAGTTTCTTAATGAGTGCGATGAATTATTTCGTCGATTATTTCCATTTTGATGGTGTTAGAGTGGACGCTGTTAGCAATATCATTTATTACAACGGCGATTGCTCAATCGGTCAAAATGATGGTGCGGTCGAATTCATTAAGAGATTAAATGCGAAAATGCATATCGTTCATGACTCAGTCATGATGATCGCCGAAGATAGCACAGCCTTCTCAGGTACCACTAGACAAACAGAATATGGTGGTTTAGGTTTTGACTATAAGTGGGACTTAGGTTGGATGAATGATACTTTAAAGTATTATTCAAAAGACCCAGTTTATAAGAAATGGGAACATTACAATATCACATTCTCAATGGCCTATTTCTTCTCTGATAACTTTATGCTTCCTCTTTCTCATGATGAAGTAGTGCACGGTAAAGGCACAATCATCAATAAGATGTGGGGCGATTATCATCAAAAATTTGGTCTTATTAGAAACTTATATACATATCAATTCGCTCATCCAGGTAAGAAACTTAACTTCATGGGTAACGAACTCGCCTCATTTGATGAATGGGATGAAAAGAAATCATTACCATGGGTTTTAAAGACATTCCCATCTCATGATAGTGTTTCTCGCTTAATGAGAGACTTAAACCTCATTTATCGTCATGAAAAGGCGATGTATTTTGAAGAGCATAATCCTGCGCATTTCCATTGGCTAATGGTGGATAATGCCAATGATTCAATCTACGCTTTCCAAAGGAAAGTCGATAACGATGTTTTAATCTTCGTCTTTAATATGACCACTAATTACTATGAATATTATGGTATTCCTTTAATGGAAATGGGCACATACGAAGAAATATTTAATTCTGATAAAGATGTCTATGGTGGTGATAACCAATACAATGGTTTACCAATCGATAGTGAACCAGGTAGTTTTGAAGGTCTACCCGCTCATATGAACATCAAACTCGCAAGCTTTGGGGCTTGTATCTTTAAAAAAATCAAATAAGGGGGAGCTTATTTAATGTTTAACAATAAACAAGAATTCAAAACCGAATATGCACGTCGTCTTTTGGAAACATATGGTGTGACTGTTGAAAATAGCCATATTACTGAAAGATATTCAGTCCTTGGCGAAATGGTCAGAGACTACGCTAACGTGGACTGGGGCAGAACACACGATAAAACTATTAAAAAACAAAAAGCACTAGTTTATTTCTCAATGGAATTCCTCATTGGTCGTTTATTAGTTAACAATTTGCAAAACATGGGCATCTATGATGTCGTTAAAGAAGGCTTAGCCGACTTTGGTATCAGCATCCATGAATTAGAAGAAGAAGAAAGCGATGCTGGTTTAGGTAATGGTGGTCTTGGTCGACTTGCCGCCTGTTTCTTAGATAGTATTGCTTCTTTAGGCTATGTTGGACATGGTAACTGTATTCGTTACGGATACGGCTTCTTCCGCCAAAAGATTGTCAAAGGCAAACAAATCGAATTACCAGATCAATGGTTAAGTAATGGTAATGCTTGGGAAATTAGAAGACCAAAATACGCTGTTGAAGTGAAGTTCTATGGCAATCCTGAAACATATTTAAAAGCGGATGGTAGCTACGCTATTAGAACTGCTAATACCGTTAACGTTAGAGCGGTCCCTTATGATGTTCCTGTCGTTGGTTATCGTAACCATGTGACTAATACATTAAGATTATGGAACGCTGAACCAAGTAGCCATCATCTTCCAAAAAATGTTTCCTTTAAGGAGTATTGCAATGCCCTTGCGGAATTATGTCATGGTCTTTATCCAGATGATTCCACTGAAGAAGGTCGTATTTTAAGACTTAGACAACAATATTTCCTAGTGTCCGCAGGCTTACAGTCCACATTAGATTCATATTACCGTCATCACGGCACCCTCATTGGTATCCATGAACAATATGTCTTCCAACTTAATGACACTCACCCAATTTTAGCCATTCCTGAAATGATGAGAATTATGCTTGATGAATATGAAATGGGTTGGGATGAATCTTGGAAAGAAGTGCAGCAATGTATGGCTTTTACAAACCATACAGTCATGCCAGAAGCTCTTGAAAAATGGCCAGTTAGATATGTCCAAGAGCTCATTCCACGTGTCTATATGATTATTGAAGAAATTGATCGTCGTTTTGATATTGAAATGCATCAAAATGATGTTCCCGCGGATGCGAGATATCAAATGAGCATTATTAAAGACGGACAAATCCATATGTGTAATTTAGCGATTTATACATGTTTCTCCGTGAACGGTGTCGCCGCTTTACACACCGAAATCTTAAAAACCATCACATTTAAAGATTTCTATAATTACATGCCAGAAAAGTTTAACAACAAAACAAATGGTGTCACTCATAGAAGATGGCTTGCTTACGCTAATCCAAAACTCGCAGAATTAATTAATTCTAAGATTGGTGATAAATGGATTACCAACATGGACTTAATCAAAGGATTTGAAAAATATAAAGACGATGATGAAGTCTTAGAAAAGCTCGATAAGATTAAATATGAAAACAAAGTTGCTTTAGCAAAATACATCAGAGAACATAACGGCATTGATGTTGATGTGAATAGTATTTTTGATGTTCAAATCAAAAGATTGCATGCCTACAAGAGACAATTATTAAATATCTTCCACATCATTTACTTATATCAAAGAATGAAGGCTGATCCTAACTTTAGAATCTATCCTCGTACATTCATTTTTGGCGCGAAAGCCGCGCCTAGCTATGTCTACGCTAAAAAGATTATCGAATTAATTCTCGCTGTCGCCGAAGTCATCAATAACGATGAAGAAACAAATAAATATTTGAAAGTCGTCTTTATCGAAAACTATGGCGTTACTCTTGCGGAACTTATTATTCCTGCCGCGGATGTCTCTGAACAAATCTCTACCGCTGGTAAAGAAGCAAGTGGCACATCTAATATGAAACTCATGATGAACGGGGCTATTACTTTAGGCACAATGGATGGGGCTAATATTGAAATCGTCCAACGTGGTGGAGAAGAAAATAACGTCATCTTTGGTTTAAGAAGTGAAGAAGTTGAAGCCCATTATCGTAATCAAGACTATAATCCATGGGATGTCTATAACAATGATTCCCGTATTAAGAATGTTTTAGATTCTTTATTCAATGGTCCATGGGCGGGTTATCGTCATGATAAATTCACGATCATCTTTGATGAAATCATGAATAGACGTGATGAATATTTCATCCTCGCTGATTTTGATAGCTACGCGAAAGCGCAAGAAGAAATCGAACGCCGCTACAAAGATAGAAAATTATGGAATCGTATGTGCTTAATTAATATCGCTAATTCTTCATTCTTCACCAGCGATAGAACAATTAAGAGTTACGCTGAAGAAATCTGGCACTTAGAGAAAGTGAAATAATTATGAAAATTGATTTAAGCTCCCTTTACGCTAAGCAAGCGGAACTAGACGCTCGCATCGCGGAAAATCATCACGTTAGCTATGCTACTACTAGAGAAAGACGCATTTTAGCCTTACTCGTAGAAATCGGCGAATTTGCTAACGCTACTAGATGTTTTAAATATTGGTCTAATAAACCAAGTGAAGCGCAAGATATTGTTTTAGATGAATATGTTGATGGCTTACATTTCTTCTTATCGTTAGGTATTGATATTAAGACAAGTAAAAAAACATATAATCACACTAAACATGCTGATAACTTAACTAAACAAATTTTAGAAGTTTATCGTTTAGCGTCAATCTTCTATAAGAAACAAGATGAAAAGAGTTATATTAAAGCCTTCCAAGCTTTCTTAAATATACCTGTTCTTCTTAAAGTTAGATGGTCAACCGTGGAAAAAGCCTACTATAAAAAGCTTGGTGAAAATTATCACCGTCAAGATACAAATTATTAATTTAAAGGCCTGGAAACAGGCTTTTTTATGAACACCACAACATTTTTTAGCAGTTTCCTACTCACCAATCGTCTATATTAGTGGAGGACAAAAAATATGAAAAAATTCGCTTTAGTTTTATTTAGTATATCCCTTCTTGCGGGCTGTAATAAACCCGCTACAACTAGTAGTAGCAATAGTGATTCTAGTTTTAATCCTTATCCAGATGCTAACTTTGTGGATAAAGAAATACCTGCTGATGATTATACATATCATCTTTGGACTAATATTGGAGAAAAATGGACATTCCTTTCTAGCGAAAGAAATTTCATCATCGCAGAATTCAAATCTCCTGAACCAATTGTCGTAAATGAGGATCCTACAAAAAGTGATGATGGTTTCTATCACATCTATTTCTCTTTTTCTAATAATAATGAAATGAAATTTGATATTCCTGAAAAAGGTATTGGTAATTATGCTAGAGATAATCAATTTGAATTATCTTTAGTGAAGGTAATCGGCACTTATACAAGCTATCGAAAATATTATTATTCAGAAAAAGCCAACGCTGTTAAAGAAGAACTATCAATCTTTAAACCAGTTGATGCCTCTAAAGAAGATGATGATAAATTACAAGGTAAGAAAACCGCCGCTGCATTCTTAAATAACAAAGGTGAATTCATCTTAATGGACACACTTATTCCTTCAATTAATATCGAAACAGTTGAAAGAAATTCAAAAACACAATACTTACAATTGGATGAAGGAGTGGAAGTAACCTTCACTCACGATAGATAATAAAAAAGCACCTAAGTGCTTATAAGAGGGAATCGATATCGTCTTCGCTATAGACTTCGATTCCTTTTTCTTTTAAATATTCCGCAGTCACTCCCATGCCTGATATCTCTTTATGAGAAAACGATCCATCATAAATAATTTTAGAACCACATGAAGGAGACTTTTCTTTAAGAATGACTTTCTTGATCTTTAAAAATAAACAGATATTAAACGCTAATTCGGCTCCTTTTAAATAACAATCAGTGACATCTTCTCCGTCCTGATTAATAACTCTTTCCCCAATACGTTCCGCTGGTGAACGTGGTGTTGATAAACCACCTTCTACTTCAGGACAAAAAGGAATGAGTTCATATTTTTCTAATAGAGCGTCAAGTTTAGGAGTTAAGTTATTACCCCCGTTATATTTGACGTTATCACCCACTAAGCAGGCCGAGATTAAAATTTTTTCCATAAAAATATTCTAAACAAAGTGTTTGAAAGATAAAATAATAAATATGTTAGCTAATAAAACTTTTGAATATCAAGTCGATGATAAAATCTATCAAGTCGAAGTCATCTATAAGCGTATAAGAAATATCCATTATCGTTTTAAAGATGATCGTTTCATTGTCTCTTGCCCACGTTTAGTGTCTTTAAAAACAATCAAAAGTGGGTTAGATAAATTCGCTAGTAAACTCATCAAAAGAACAGTGAAAAAACCACCTATTGGAGAAGATTATATTTATATATTTGGCGAAAAATATTATTTATCTTTTCCTGGTGAATTTACATTCTTAGAAGAAACATTTACATATAAAAATATGGATGACTTCCATAAGAAGATTAAAAAGCTATTCTTAAAATATCTCACTTATAGAAACGAATATTATCGAGAAGAGATGAACGCTCCTAAATATCTAGTCAAGATTAGAGATATGAAGAGTCGATATGGTAGCAATAATAGGAAAAGTAAAACGATTACTTATGCCTTTATGCTCATCCATCATACTCCTGATGTTATAGATTCAGTTATCATGCATGAATTAACACATTGTTTTGTCTTTAACCATAGTGATAATTTTTATCACTTGTTATACAAGTATTGCCCAAATTATAATATTTTAAGAAAGAAACTTATCAAAACGGAGTTTAACTAATGTTAGAGATTACTTCTAAAAATAATACTAAGATTAAAGACGCTGCTTCTTTAAAGTTAAAGAAATACCGTCAAGAAAAAGGTCTTTTCTTAATGGAAGGACTAAAGAACTTAGAAATGGCGTTACGTTTTGGTAATGTGAAAACGATATTCACTAGTGTTGGCTTACCAAAAATTGGTAAACAAGATATTGAAGTCTATCAAGTTAATGAAGAGATTATAAGAAAACTCGCTAGTTCAGAAAACCCTGAAGGCGTAGTCTTCATTTGTGAATTCTTAAAACCTAAAAAAGATAAAAAAGACTACCATAAGATAATCTATTTAGATCACGTTTCTGATCCAGGTAATTTAGGAACAATTATTAGAACCGCAGTGGCATTCAATTATGATGCGGTAATCTTAAGCGAAGGTAGTGTAGAAATATATAACGAAAAAGTGCTCGCGGCTTCTAAAGGGGCAATCTTCGCTATCGATATATTTAATGATGATATTGCTAATTACGATTATCCAATTATCGTGAGCACACTAAACGATAAATCAGTGCCACTTAATAATGCTAAAAAGCCAGATAACTTTATCTTAGTGCTTGGCAATGAAAGTCATGGTGTCTCTAAAGAGATATGTGAAAAAGCCACTGATTTTGTTAAAATTGAAATGAGCGATAATATTGATTCGCTTAACGTGGCAATAGCCGCGGGAATATTGATGAACTTTTATAAATAAATAAACAACTAAAAGGGAGGGTTAGTTTATGAAAGCAAAAGTGATTTTGTTGGTTTTACCAATTATGATGTCTTTAGTGGGGTGTAATAACGCTCCTAAGAAGACTTATTTTAAATTATGGAATAATTGTGATTCTTTAACTGTATTAAAGCAGTTTGTTAAGGAAGCAACTGATAAAAATAATAAAAATTACATTCCTAAAGAAGACCGTATTGCGACATTTGATATGGATGGCACTTTTATCGGTGAACTTTATCCAACATATTTTGAATATAACATGCTTGAATATCGTGTTTTAGAAGATCCTGCTTATAAAGATAAGGCACCCGCGGACGTTAAAGAAACCGCCCAAGATATTAGAGATTTTGTAAGAAACGGCACACCTTTACCAAGATATAACGAAGAATATGGTTTTGATCTTAAGCATGCTTATGCCGCCGCTAAAGCATACGCTGGTATGAGCGTCAAAGAATTTGATAACTATGTTAAAGAATTCGCTAAAAAGACACCAAATGGTTTTGAAGGTATGACTTACGCTGATAGCTTTTATAAACCAATGTTAGAAGTGTTTGAATATTTAGAAGACAACGATTTCACATATTATGTGGTCTCTGGTTCTGATAGATTTATCTGCCGCGCTTTAGTGGATTCACTTAACATTCCTTCTAACCGTGTTATCGGTATGGATGTCACTTTAAAGAGTGACAAACAAGGTGATGAAGATGGTGTTAATTACACCTACACAACCGAAGATAATTTAATTAGAAGCGATGAATTAATTATTAAAAATCTTAAGACAAATAAAGTTAAGGCCATCGCTAAGGAAATTGGTAAAGTACCAGTCTTATCTTTTGGTAACTCCAGTGGTGATAGTGCGATGCACAATTACTGCATGGCTAATGATAAATATAAATCACAAGCCTTTATGTTAGTGGCGGACGACAATGAAAGAGATCACGCTAACTTAGAGGAAGGCGCAAAAAGACAAGCTAACTGGGAAAAAGCAAAATATAACATCATCTCAATGAAAAATGACTTTAAGACCATATATGGTGATGGTGTGAAGAAAGTTGATTTTCAATTCTAACGCCACCAGTAAGTCTAAGCTACATTTAGTTTGTAGTTGCGTGCTACTTTATTTAAAACAAAACAATATTACAAATAAACATATGTAATATGGTTTTTTGTGCTATAATCAATAACGATTTTGTAAGTGAGGGTCTTTATGGAAAATGAAAAATTATTAAATCTAAAGAACGCCGCTCTTAAGGAAATAGGTGATGCTAATAGTGTTGATTCTTTAAACGCTGTTAGAAATACATACTTATCTAAGAAAAGCGAATTATCTTCTTTAACTTCCCAAATTGGTCAATTACCACCAGAAGAAAGGAAATCATTCGGTGCGGCCTTAACGGAAGTGCGTGTGGCTATTTCAACCGCAATAGAAGAAAAGATGACTTATTTAAAAAATAAGGAATTAGAAGAAAAACTAGCCAAAGAACAAATTGATATCTCTTTACCAGGTGTTAATTATGAACCAGGTGGTAGAGATCCATTTTATGTCATCCAAGATGAGATGATTGAAATATTCTTAGGCATGGGCTTTGAAGTCGCTGATGGTCCAGAAGTGGAAAAGGATTTATATAACTTTGAATTATTAAACATTCCTAAAGATCATCCTGCTAGAGATATGCAAGATACTTTCTATATCAATGATAGTGAGTTATTAAGAACTCATACTTCCCCAGTCCAAGCTAGAACTATGGAAGCTAAAAAAGGCGCGCCAATTAGAATTATTTGCCCTGGTAAAACATATAGAAGAGACGATGATGATGCCACTCACTCACATCAATTCGCTCAAATCGAAGGATTAGTCATTGATAAAGGTATTAATATTGGTCACTTAAAAGCGACCTTAGAATTATTCGCTAAAAAGATGTTTGGCGAAAAAAGAGAAATTAGATTAAGAAGCTCTTATTTCCCATTCACAGAACCAAGTGTCGAAGTTGATATCAACTGCGCTAACTGTGGTGGTAAGGGCTGTAATATGTGCAAAGGCACAGGCTATATTGAAATCTTAGGTGCTGGTATGGTCCATCCAAATGTTTTAAAGATGAATGGCTATGATCCAGAAGAATATAGCGGTTTCGCCTTTGGCGTTGGTATCGACCGTATGGCGGTGCTCCGTTATGGCATTGATGATATTAGAAAACTTTATACCAACGATGTAAGATTCTTGAAACAATTCAAGAAAATGAGCTAATAAGGAGGAAAAAGATTATGTTAGTTAGTTTAAAAAACGTTAGTCAATATGTCTCTTTAGAAGGCTTAACTCCAGAAGATATCGCTAATAAGTTAACTTTTGCCGGTGTCGAAGTGGAAGAAATAGTGAAATTAGCCAGTGGCACAAATCTTGTCATTGGTGAAATTAAAGAATGTGTTGCTCACCCAAATAGTGACCATCTCCATGTCTTAAAAGTGGATTTAGGTCCTAAATATGGTGTTACACAAATTGTGTGCGGCGCTCCTAACGCCCGCGCGGGATTAAAAGTTATTGTTGCGCGTGTAGGCGCTAAGCTCCCACAAATTGAAATCAAAGATGGTGTTATCCGTGGTGAAGCAAGTCATGGCATGTGTTGCTCACTTTTAGAACTCGGTGTTGATGCTAAATATTTATCTGATTACCAAAAAGCCGGTATTGAAGAATTACCAAGCGACGCTCCAGTCGGGGAAGAAAATGTCTTAGGCTATTTAGGTTTAGATGATGTTGTTTTAAATTTATCAGTTTTAGCTAATAGACCAGATTTATTATCAATCTTCAATGTCGCTAGAGAAATCGGTGCTTTATATAACCGTAAAGTCACCTTACCAAAAGTCGAATTAAAAGAAGATTTTAAAACTAAATTAGTGGTGGGCTCTGCTACTAATCGCTGCTCCCAATTCTCCGCTAAAGAAATTAGAGGCATTGTCACTAAAGCTTCTCCAAAATGGATGAGCGAATATTTAATGGCGATGGGTGTCCGTAGCATTAACAATATCGTTGATATTGGTAACTATGTCATGCTTATGACTGGTCAACCATTACATATGTATGATGCCGATAAACTCGCGGAAGCAAAATTAACTGCCCAAGATGATTATGAAGGTGATTTCGTCGCTCTTGATGAAAAGACATATAAAGTCATTAAAGGCGATATCGTCATCGCTTGTAAAAATAAACCAATGTGTTTAGGTGGTGTGATGGGCTCTTTAGCATGCGCTGTTGATGAAAATACTAAAAATATTTATATCGAATCCGCTTCTTTTGATGGAGCTTCTATCCGTCATACAAGCAATAGATTAGGTTTATCTAGTGAATCTTCACAAAGATTCGTTAAAGGCACAAACCATTTCCAAAGTGAATATGTTTTAAATTATGCCGCTCAACTTATTAACGAATTATGTGACGCTAAAGAAAATAGTAATAATATCGTTTATCAAGGGGAAGAACACAAAGAGAAGATTATTAAATCTTCCGTTAAACGCATTAATGATCGTTTAGGTACAGAATTTAAAGAAAGTGAAATCGTTGATGTCTTAACTAGACTTAATTTTGAAGTCAAGGATACTAATGATGGCTTTGAAGTTAAAGTTCCTGATTATAGACTTGATGTTACATGTGACGCTGACTTAAGCGAAGAAGTTATTCGTTTATTAGGCTTAGAACATGTTAAGAGCATCTTACCTTGCTTAGATACTAAAGTTGGTATGCTCACTTTAAAACAACAACGTTTAAAGAACATCCGTCATTATTTATTATCCCAAGGCTTAGATGAATGCTTAACATATTCTCTTGTTTCTAAGAAGAAACAAAATGACTTCAATTTATTAAATAATGAAGAGCATTACGTTATTCTTAATCCATTAACCGATGAAAGAGAAGTCTTTAGAACACATATCTTAGCTTCGTTATTAGGCGCTGCCTCTTATAACGTTGCTAGACAAAACAAAAACTTAGCGTTATTTGAAACTAGTAACATGATTTCTAAACAAAGTAGAAGTGAACACTTAGCTATAGTTTTAGTGGGTCAAGATATTAGACAAGGACAACTCGTGAAAGAAAATTATAATTTCTTCCATATGAAAGGTCTTGTTGAAGGCTTATTTACAATACTTGGTATTGAACCAACTAGATATAGATTTGAAAGATTCGTTGACGCTAATCATGAATTACATCCAGGAAAAGCGGCAAATATCATCTTCCAAAATAAGAAGATTGGTGTTTTAGGTGAATTACATCCAAATCAAATCGATAAATATGATTTAGGTAAAACTAATGCAGTGGTGTTAGAAATGGATGTTGAAGCTTTGCTTGATGCAAAAGTTAGTGAAACTAAAATGTCACCAATCTCTAAATTCCCAAGCGTTTCTAGAGACTTAGCCTTCGTTCTTGACGCGAATATTGCCGCAGGCGATATCGTTAGAGCGGTCAAAAAAGTCGGTGGCTCATATGTTGTTAACTGTGAAGTCTTTGATATTTATCAAGGCGCTAATATCGCTGAAGGTAAAAAGTCTATGGCAATTTCGGTCACATATCGTAAAGATGATGCCACATTAACAGAAAAAGAAGTTAGTGACGCTGAAGAAAAGATTAAATTCGAATTATCACGTAACTTTAAAGCGGAGATCCGTAGTTAATGAAATTAAATCGTGCGACATTACCTAATAACAAACCACAAACATATACTGAAGAAGTAGATTTTTCAAAATACCCATTTGATGAAAATCACGTGAGAAGAATCGATTCTTGTAGCGTTAAAGTCGTGGCCACTGATTTTGGTGATGTTTTACAAGTGCAATTAAGTGGTGAAGCTCATGTCATAGCTTCTTGCTCATACACCTTAGAGGATGTTCCTCTAGATGTAAAATTTAAAGATTCATTCTATTTCACTGATTCTAAAGATAATGAAGCAGAAGATTGCTACTTTGAACCAGGTGTGGAAATTGATTTAGATCCCCATATCTTAGCCCTGATCCTTGCGGAAGTTCCTCATACTTTAACTAAAAGTGGTGCTTCTTTACCAAAAAGTGGTAATGGTTATCGCGTCTTAAGCGAAGATGACTATTTAAAAGAAAAAAATCACAAAGGCAACAGTGCTTTTGACATCTTAGATACCATCGAATTTGATGAAAACGATTAAATAACTTATCTTATAAGTTAAATAGCAAATCCCATCCAAAAAATGGGATTTTTTCTTTATCTTAATATTTCTTTTAAAATATGTTGCAATTCGCAAAAGAGAATGAAATAATATAGGTACCAGTGGTAATACAGTGGGAGAAAGTGGGAAAAAATGTATTTCGGTAGTTTTGCTCATAACTTAGATGATAAAGGCCGCTTAATGATTCCTCGTAAGATGAGAGAAGAGTTAGGCTATAAGGTCTACATCATGAAAGGCTTTGAAGGCTCTTTATCTTTATACGATGAAAGTGGCTATCAAAAACTAGTTAACGAATTTACAAGACTTTCCTTCAATCAACAAAAGGTTCGTGACTATTTACGTCTCCAATTCGCTTCAACTTATGAAATGGAAGTCGATAAATTAGGTCGTGTTCAACTCCCAAGTGCGTTACTTACTAAATACAACATATCTAAAGAAGTTCTCGTTCTTGGCATCGGCGATCACATCGAAGTATGGGATAAAGCTAAATACGAAGAATACGAAAACAGCATTAGAGATAATTTCGAAAGTATCGCTGAAGAAATCGATGCTAAGAAGGACTAATATGGATGAACACATTCCTGTCCTTCTAAATGAAGTTATTACTGGATTAGACATCAAACCATCTGGCACATACGTTGATCTGACTGTCGGTAGAGGTGGGCATAGTAGTGAAATATTGTCTCGCTTAGAAAGTGGTTACCTCATCTGTGTAGATCAAGATGCGGAAGCGATTGAAGCTTCCCAAGCCAGATTATCTAAAATCTCAAACAATTTTGAGATAGTAAGATATAACTTCTCCCATCTTGAAGAAATTCTTCAAGAAAAAGGGATTGAAGAAGTTGATGGTATCTTGATGGATCTCGGAGTCAGTTCCCCACAATTTGATAAAGGGGAAAGAGGATTCTCTTATAAAGAGGATGCCAGACTCGACATGAGAATGGATCAAAGACAAGAATTATCCGCTTACGAGATCATCAATAACTATGGTTTAGAAGATTTAACAAAAATCTTTCAAATATATGGCGAAGAGAAATATAGTTACTCAATCGCTAAAAACATCATTAAAGCCCGTGAGCTTAAACCAATCGAAACAACATTAGAACTTGTGGAGATTATTAAAAAAAGTAAGCCCATGAAAGAGCTTAAAAAAGTGGGGCATCCCGCTAAACAAGTATTCCAAGCATTAAGAATCGCCGTTAATGACGAACTCAATGTCTTAGAAAAAACACTCAAAGTGGCCTTAGCCCACTTAAAACCCGGTGGCAGGTTAGCCGTGATCACCTTCCATAGTGGCGAAGATAGAATCGTAAAAAATATCTTCAAAGAAGCGGCAGTAGAAGTTGGTAATAGATTGGATGGACCAATGACTACTATTACAAAGGATTACATCCTTATTAATCATAAACCGATTACCGCTAGCGAAGACGAATTAAAAAGAAATCATCGCAGCGCTAGTGCAAAATTAAGGATTATTGCAAGAAAAGAAAGGAGGCAACAATCATATGGTTATGAAAGATAAATTAGTCAAATTCAATCACAAAGGTATGTATTACCGTTTACGCAGACTTGGCTTCGCATTTTTAGCAGTGGTGTCGATTGGTACGATTGTTGCGGTCCCAACCTACATTACTATGCGTGAAATCACCAATCATGCGCAACACGCAGAAGAAGAACAACCTGAGTTATTAGAAGAAGATGGTGTCGAACTATCCTCTTATTAATAAAAAATTTCTCCTTATTTGTCCATTTCCTCATGGACTGAAGTCGTAAGTGACATTGCGGCTTCTTTTTTATTTTAGTTAGAATTTAGTCTATTTTTAGTATTTAATTAGTAATAATAAACGTTAAATTATGCTTTCTTAACTATTTATTAGTTAATATGTTGTATATTGCAAAAAAATTATCTAAAATAAAGAAAATTGGTATTTTATTATGGATAAACCTATTGCCGCTATTGAACTTGGTTCTAAAAAATTGAAATTAGTCGTTGGCTATGAAATCGATGGCCAAATTTATGTTTTATATACATTAACTAAACCTTATGGTAATGCAATTGAAGCCGGAAACTTCGTCGATGCTAACAAAGTTAGTGAAACTATTTCTAGCATTCGTGAATTTACCGATCCTTCCGCTAAGCTCAGACTTAATATCTCTGATGTTTTATTATGCTTACCACCATATAATTTAGGTATTTATCAAACTAGACAAGTAACCACAGTTGTTACTGAAGATAGCAAAATCTCACAGCTCGATATTAAAAATATCTATGCTTTAATTAGAAATAGTGCTTATCCATTAAATGATAAAACCTTAGTGGATGTTGTTCCTGAAAGTTTCACTTTAGATCAAGGCCGTATCTTTGCGCGTCCACCAATGAGTGAATCTTCAAGCACATTAACTGTTTCCGCAAAAGTCCAAACATTACCAAAAATCTTAGTGGAAAATTATCAAAACGTCTTAATGAGTGGTGGCATGGTTTCTAGAAGAAACGTTATCTCCTCATTAGGTGCTGCTGAATTAATTAATTCATATGATGATATGCCTAAAAACTATATCCTAGTGGATATTGGTTCAAGCGTTACCACCGTATCATTTATTGGTAACGGCGCTCTTTATGGCTCAACTTATTTTGTCTGGGGTGGAGATAACATCACTGAAAGAATTATTGAAAGATTCAATATTAATGAAGCAGATGCGGAAAAATATAAGATTATGTACGGCATCGATTACCGTCAAATGAACTTTAAAGCCCCAATCTGCACAACAGAAGATGATTTAGGACAAGTTGTTCACCATTATAACGATGAACTTAATGAAATCATTAAAGGTGAACTTGAAATATTCGTTAAAGAATTAAACGAAGCCATTCATAATCTCGTTATTCAACACGATAAATCTTACGCTAACTTCCCAATGTTACTTGTTGGTGGGGGCGCTGAACTTAATGGCTTATGCCAATATATCGCTCCAAAAGTGATGAGTGAAACAGTGCAAGTCGTGAAACCGAAAACATTAGGTGCGAGAAACGCCACATTCTTCAATTGTTTAGGTGCTATCTTAACTTATTCAAAATATCCAAACTTAAATGATGAGAGTCATCCTCGTGTCGGTGTCTTATCAAGAAACCAAGTTAAATAAAGGAGAGAAAATATATGCAAAATTATGATTTAGATAATTTCGAACCCGCAGCGAAAATCGTTGTCATCGGTGTCGGTGGCGCTGGTAATAACGCTGTTAATAGAATGATCGATGAAGAAATCGCTAATGTCGAATTCTGGGTCGCTAATACAGATAAACAAGCTCTTTCTACAAGTAAATCTCTCCATCGTTTAATCTTGGGTCAAGAAATCACTGGTGGTTTAGGCGCTGGTGGTGAACCAGAAATCGGTGAAAAAGCCGCTGAAGCTAGTGCTGAAGACATTAGAGAAATCGTTAAAGATGCCAACATGGTCTTCGTTGCTGCTGGTATGGGTGGAGGCACAGGTACAGGTGCTGCTCCAGTTGTGGCACGTATTGCTCGTGATGCTGGTGCGCTTGTCATTGCTATTGTTACTCGTCCATTTACTTTTGAAGGTAAAAAGAGAGTGGTTAATTCCATTGCGGGCTTAAATAAATTAAAAGAAAATGTCGATGCTATCATTGTTGTTAGTAACGATAAATTATTGATGACTGCAGGAAATTCTGCTATTTCACAAGCTTTCAATGAATCAGATAAAGTTTTAGCCCAATCCGTGAGAACTGTTGTTGATTTGATTCTTCTTCCAGCCGTTATCAATCTTGACTTCGCTGATGTCCGTTCAACATTAAAAGACGCTGGTGTCAGTATGATTGGCTTTGGTGTTGGTTCAGGTCCAAATAGAGCTAAAGATGCCGCTAATGCAGCGATTAATTCTCCTTTACTTGAAGCTTCTATTGCTGGTGCTAGAAGAGCGATTGTCGCTGTAACGTGTGGTCCTAACGTTTCATTATTTGATGCCCAAGATACAGTTAACCTCTTAATTAATGCATCTGGTCATGATGTTGACGTCAAATTTGGCGTTTCCATTAACGATCAATTAAATGATGAAATCTTAGTGAGTGTTATCGCTAGTGACTTTGAAGAAGAATATGACTTCTCTAAGACAAGTGGTTATACCGCTCCAGCGAGACAAACTCCTGATCCAGTTTTAACAAATTTACAAAAAGAAGACGAGCAACAAGCTAATCCTGACGCTGAAAACGATATGGATACTAACTCCATTCTTCCAGACTTTTTACAAAACTAATGAAATTAAGAACTCTCCCGCTATTAATAATTGCTATTACTTTGACCGCTTGCAGTGGTCATAAAAGCGCTTTAAGTAGCCTATCGAGTTCTTTTTCTATATCTGAAAGTTCATTAAAACCTTCTTCAATTACACCTTCTAGTAGTGAAGATATCAAATCATCTAGTACACCAAGTAGTGTTCCTACTAGTTCAAGTCAAAATAGTAGTAGCACTCAGCCAACTGGTCCCGAATATGATGGCTATTATAACGATTTAACTAGTTGGAGTAACGGTGAAGAATTAAAAAACAAATTAAACGTCATAAGTCATAAGACTTATAAGGCATTAAATTATACCTCCCCTAACTATCAAACAAACATCAACGCCGATCATTCTTATTATGACTTTGAATATTTAGATGTCATCTATAGCGAAACTGATGTTTATAAAAATGAAACAAATAAAGGCTGGCAAAGAGAACACGCTTTTTGTGCTTCTTTAATGTGCGGTAGTCTCACAGTAGAGGCTGTTAAAAGAGTGGGACGCGCGACTGATTTCCATAATTTATTAGCGGCGTCAGCTTCCGCGAATAGCTCTAGAGGCAATAAGAATTATGGTAACGCCGATAAGAGTGCGGAATCATATCAAAATAGAACAACACAAAACGGAAAAGATGGTTATTCTTTTGATTCAATAAACTTTGAACCAGCGGATAAAGATAAAGGCAGAGTGGCACGTGCCATATTTTATATGGCAATGATGTATAAAGACGATGAATTAGATGAAGTTAATAACATCGTCATGAAAGGCTTAAAAATCGTTGAAGAGCCAGTCACATATGTCGCTGGTGAATCTGGTGCTTTCGCTATTGGTAATTTATCAACTCTTCTAGATTGGAATAAAAAATATCCAGTCGATTATTTAGAAATGCAACATAACATTTCCGTATATCAAGATAAAAGCGCGATTGATGGCTTTGCCCAAGGTAACCGTAACCCATTCGTGGATTATCCATCACTCGTGGATTATGTCTATGGTGAAAATAAAGATCAGCAAGGTAACTTAAATGACTTCGTTGCTTCTGAGTCTATTTTAAATTCGCAAAAATCTAATAAAGAACTATCGCATTACGCTTTAAAAGAGGCTAAAAGAAGCTATGAACCAGGTAGTCAAATCCACGCAAATGACTATAAAATAGTCAAAGTATTAAAAAATTACGATACTGAAGTCATTACTGAAGGCTACACAAATTCATTAACTAATCACACATTTTCCACTGATGATGGTGAAGCAATTGACGCTATTATTACCGCTGGAGATGACACATTTAAATATCGTATTACTCTCAATCCATTAGCGGCTTGCTCAAGTGGTGAAATATC
>JAGBLL010000045.1 GCA_017635465.1 Bacilli bacterium | reverse complement strand
TTTTCAAACTTACTTTATAAAGGAAATAATGATTAAAGGTAAGGAAGAAATAAATAAATTAAATATCGACCACCACTCATTAAATGCCATGGCGATGAACTTTGGTCTAGCGAATACTTCATTACCATCTTTATCAACACTTTTATCTAAATAGATTTTATATGTAGCTTTAGGATTAAATAGGAAGACAAGCATTGTTACAGCAATGATAGCGCCGACAATAAAAGCCACTAAATGAATGATCTTTTCATCCCCCACCATATTTTTAAAATAAGGATATATATAGCAGCATTCTAAAGCGGGTATAGCAAAAGCAAAGACCATCGCTAATGTAGAAAGAATCATATGTGTTCTTAAAAATTGTAATGGCATGAAGAATAAACATGCAATAAAGCCAGATAGGGCTACCGCTGCAACAGATAAAACAATTAAAGTCACATCTGCTTTATTAACCACTGTGGATGAATAAATATAAAAGGCAATCATTCCCACTAATGAAACAATAAAGGCAATATTGCCGTATACATTGTTTCTAAAAGAGTTTGGATAATTATATTCATATGGAAACATTCTCACGAATGAATATTTCACATCATGCTTTTTGAAATAAAAAGATGAGGAAAGAAATATTCCAAGCATGAAAAATGATAATGATATTAAAACGATTAATAGGGAGACAACACTATTCATTATTTTAATAAATTCTTATATGCTTCTTTAAAGTCACTCGCGGAGAATAAATAGTTACCGGCAACAAGGACATCAGCGCCGATATTAAGGCAGTCCTTACCAGTAATATCATTAATACCACCATCAACGGAAATTAAAGCATTACTTCTTTCTTCCACCATTTCATTAATTAAAGCAGAAATCTTATCTAATGTTTCTGGGATGAATTTTTGTCCACCCATACCAGGTTCAACACTCATGATTAAAACTAAATCAAGATCTGTTAAGAATGGGAAGACTTTTTCAACTGGTGTTCCTGGCTTAATTGATAAGCCGGCTTTCATTTTATTTTTATGGATTTCTTTAATGACTTCTGCGACTTCTTTATCATCTTTACAAGCTTCATAATGGAAGGTTAAATAGTCAGCGCCAGCTTTAGCGAACTGTTTAACGAATTTCATTGGTTCTGTAACCATGATATGGACGTCTTTAACAAAGTCAATTTTAGAGAACAAACGTTCGAAAAATAAATTACCAAAAGAGATGTTTGGAACGAAGTGCCCATCCATGACATCTAAATGAATCCAGTCGCAACCAACTTCCTTAATCTTTTCTAATTCCTTCTCTAAATGTAGATAGTCACATAGAAGGATGGAAGGTGACACGATGACATTTTTCATTTTTGATACCTCTCTTTTCTAAATATTGCTTCTTCTGAGAGCTTTTTATAGCACTCATAAGCTAGAGATGAGATCTCTTTTTTATTTACGCTCTCTTTTACTACACACCTATTTTCGCTCAAATGCAAGCAATTCGCAAAATAACATTTATTATATAAAGTATTAAATCCTGGATAGAAGATGGCTAAGTCCTCTTTATAGAGATTTAATTCCAAAGATGAGAACCCAGGAGTATCAGCGATATAGCCACCAAGATACGGTAAAAGTATCACTTCTTTTGTTTGGTGTTTTCCTCTACCTAAGGCCATAGAATATTCACCGATTTGTCTTTCATAATTAGGATCAATAGCGTTAATCAATGATGATTTACCAACACCTGTTTGACCCATGATGCAGCTCACTTCATCTTTAAATAAGGCTTTGACTTGTTCAATACCTTCATGAGTTTTATTAGAGATAAAATAGGTCTCGATATTAACGGAATTAAATACTTCTTTTATCTCATCTATAATCTTTTGATCATGTTCTTTATCAATCTTTGTAATGATGATTTTTGCTCTAATTCCATTCAGATTAGCGTAGGTTAGATATTTGAACGCTAAAAGGTAGGAAAAATCAGGTTCTTTAAGTGAGAAGACTAAAATCATTTGTGAGATATTAGCAATAAGTGGACGCTTAAGGGCACTACTTCTTGGATAGATGACTTCGATTGTTAAATTATCGGGATCAAATTCAACGTTATCCCCGACGACTGGTTTAACACCTTGATTACGAAAAACGCCACGCGGTTTAGTGTTATAAATAACTCCTTCCGCTTCTACGGCATATGTTCCACATGTAATAGCGACGATTAAACCTTTCATTATTTAAAGCCGAATATCCTCGATATTAATGGTTTCTTTTCTTTTAATATTTCAGGTCTTTTGCTGACATCCATTAAATCATCATAAAATTCATCAGCGCCTTTATAACGTTCACTTAAACGTTTTTTAGTAGCGTTAGCGATAATCTTTTCGATTTCCTTAGGACAGTTAGGAACATATTTCTTAACTGGAGGGAATCTTTCTTTAACGTGAGCGACAGCGACATTCACTGGTGTATCTTTATCAAATGGAACATGGCCCGTTAATAGTTCATAGAATGTCACACCCGCAGCGTAGATATCTGATTGAATAGAAGCGGGTTTGCCTTGTGATATTTCTGGCGCTAAATAATGGACTGAACCAATAATTTCACTAGTTTTAGTGAAACTATCATCCACTCCACCAGCTTGGGCAATACCAAAGTCACCTAATTTAATCGTCCCATCAGGCATCACAAAAATGTTATGAGGTTTGATATCACGGTGAATGATATTGTGTTGATGCGCGTAGAATAAAGCGGATGTTAATTGCAGCATATATGAAACTGCTTCAGCGATAGGAATTGATGTTCTAAAATCGAGCATCTCTTTCATTGATTGCCCACGAATAAATTCGTTAGCGATATATGGACGGCCTTCAATTGTGCCGTGATTATAAACTTTAACAATGTTTGGATGGTTTAGACTTGAGGCAATTGTGGCTTCATTTTGGAAACGACGAAGATTGATGGGATTTTTCATCACATCTTCTCTAATCATCTTAATAGCGACACGACGTTTATTAATGATATCTGTAGCTTCATAAACTTCCGCCATACCACCATGACCAATTCTTGCTTCAATGCGGTAGCGCCCATCCACTAGAGAACCAATCTTGATTGTACTCATTCTTGGGCCTCCCAGATAACGACAGCAATGTTATCACTGCCACCATTTTTATTGCCAATGGCAATAAGTTCGTTGACTTTTTGTTCAACAGAATCGTCCCCTCTTAAGACTGATGTAATATCACTTATTGGGACATTGTTATATAAACCATCACTACATAAAAGCACTCTTTCACCAGTATAAGGGAAACTAGAGACAGCGACAGAGGCGCTTGGATAAACGCCTAAAGCGTTCATTAAAACGTGTCTTTTTGGATGGGTTAATGCTTCTTCAGGGGTGATTTGACCGGTTCTAATTAAATAACCGACATATGTTTGGTCTTCACTCATTTGTGTTAATTCACGTCTATTTCTTAAGAAGTAACAACGTGAATCACCAACATGGCCTAAAATTGCCACATCTTTAAGAATCAATAACAATGTGATTGTTGTGCCCATGCCTTGATAGGTTTTATTGCTTTGCGCTTGGGAATAGATTGATTTATTCGCTTCACGAATAACTTTTGACACCCACATCTTGGCAAAATATTTATTTAAAAAGCCTTTACGGTTTTTATAGGAAGAAACAACTGTATTGATTGCTAAAGATGAGGCGAGATCGCCTTTACTTTGTCCACCCATGCCATCACAGACCACTAATAAGACATTACCAGAAGCATTAGTCAATGCTGCGGCTTGGTCTTCATTAGAGAGGCGGACTTTTCCAATGTCAGTTTTAAAAGAGAAACGGCCAGTTAAATACTTTTTCATATGCTGGTCTCCTCAACTTTGGCTTTTAATTGACCACACGCTGCATCAATATCTGAGCCAAATTCTTTTCTAATAGTCGCAGTGACTCCACCTTTCATTAGATAATCTAAGAAAGCGTGGACACGGTTACCACTAGAGCGATGGAATTCTGGGAATTTGTTTGTCTCATTATATGGGATGAGATTAACGTAGCCCATTGTTCCTTTAATTAGTTTAATTAATTCTTGAGCGTGTTCTTTGGTATCGTTAATACCTTCTAAAGAAGATATTCATAAGTCACTCTTCTTTTAGTTTCTTTTTCATAATATCTGACCGCTTCCATCACTTTATCCAAAGGATAGGCACGGTTAATTTTCATTAATTTGCTTCTTAATTCATCATTAGGGGCGTGTAAAGATATCGCTAAATTGCTTTGCAGATGTTCATCAGCGAATTTATAAATGTTTTCCACGATACCACATGTTGAGATCGTGATATGTCTAGCACCGATTGCCAAACCTTTTGGGTGATTTAAGATTTTAATGAAATCTAAAACGTTATCATAATTATCAAAAGGTTCACCTGTTCCCATGACAACAACATGGGTGACATGTTGACCTTTGTTTTCTTCTTTTAAGAGTTTGTTTATTAATAAAACTTGTCCCATCATTTCTTCTGGTAGTAAGTTTCTTTGTTTACCTAAGATACCGCTTGAGCAGAATGAACAACCCATATTACAACCAACTTGTGAGCTCACGCATACAGCGCAGCCATATGAGTAGCGCATTAAGACACATTCGACTTTATAACCATCTATTAGTTGGACTAATAATTTGATTGTACCATCTTTACTCACTTGTTTAGTGTGGATGCTTGGTAAATCTAAACAATATTTTTCTTTTAGAACTTCACGGAAAGATTTAGAAATATCACTCATCTCATCAAAAGATGTGGCTTTCTTTTCATAAATCCACGAATAAAGTTGTGTGGCGCGATAAAGTTTTTGACCCTCACCCTCCATCACTTTGATGAGTTTATTCATTTCTAATCCGTAAAGGTTAATCATTTTTCTTTTGTTTTCTTAATACAGCGAAATATGAGGAACTACCATATTTCTTATATGGGAAATATAGCTTATCTTTCACTAAGACAAAGTTCTCATTCTCCGCGAGGAATTCATTGATGATATTGATACTTTCTTTCTTTGAAAGAGTATCGACGAAGTAGATGAGATAGCCATCTTCTTCGACTTGTTCACTTGCTTCCTTAAGGGCAAGTTTTTGATTAGCGATTAATTCATCTAGCTTAGCTAAATCAAAGCGGAGGAAATAATCTGGTAATAACTGTAATAAATTAAATCTTGAACTATCTGGCATAACGATAAATGTATGCACAGGTTTAGAAATACATGTGAGGATGGACGAAGCTTGCGCTTCATACACACTCACATTTTTAAGACCGTATTTGTACAAATAATTCTTTGTGCTTTTAGCGGTACCGATATTAGAAGCAATGTAATCGATACTACCCATGTTTTGATTTCTTGAAACAAAATCAAGAAGAAGATCGTTAGGATATTCAGCGTAAATTGCTATACCTCTTAATGGATCAAGGTCACCTTCATCAAGCATTTCCTTGAACGCTAATGGGAGAGGTGTCGCTAAGCCTTTTTCATTAACAGGATGGGCTTTGTATTTACCTTCACCTTTAAATAAGGCAGTACCAGGAATGCCTTCAATAGGATCAAAGTCATTAGCGAATTGAAGGAAGAAATCTTCATCGCTAATTTTATTGTTATTAATTCTGACCACTACTGGAGCTGGTTTGCTATTAGCTTTTAATGTTTTATTAGCGGAGATATGACCAAATTGTTTGGCCCACATTTTAATAATGTCACTTGGAGTGTTATAGCGGAAAGATAAGAATTCAAATGAACCAACTTCAATGTTTTCAGGAACTAGTTTCTTATCATTAAGATAAGGATTAATGAAGTCTTCAACTTTCATATCCCCTTCTTTTAAATAAGAATTAGCGTCTTTATTGCATTCTTCTTGGTTGAATTTTTTAATGAACAAAGCGTTAGATAACGCAATTAAAAGTGAAATAACACCATTTTTATCTAAGTCTCCATATTGTTTATTGATGACATAAGACATCACTAAATAGTGACGTAAGACGCATCCCACAACCGCAGAGATGTTGGCTTTCTCTTCTTTAGGCATTTCATGTTTTCTAAATGCTTGTTTTAAAGCGAGAGAAAACGGAGTGTTTTCGTTGATGATTTTGTTCAAAATGTCTTTCGCTAAAATGTGTGGAGTCATAATGACTTCTCTCCTGACTTAATTAGTCTTTGTTGAAACTTTGGAAGATATCGCCAGTGAAGATTTCGTCGTCACCTTCTCCTTCTTCCATGTCCTCATAATCCTCATTAGTAATATCAACTAAATTATCCGCGGCAATAAAGCGTGGATAGGATTCATTGAATTTACTGTAGCGATCATCTTGCGAATAATAGTAAAATTCAAGAATTTTATTAATCGCGACATCGCCGATACTTTCTAAAATTAATTTCGCTACTTGGTCTTGTAAGACAGCGACTTTCTTAGGAGCGTGAACATGGATAATGATATTCCATGATGTTTGTTCCACGCCGTTATGGAACACCATGTTTTCTGGTGCCACGAAAAGAATATCGTCTTCACTCATTTCGTATAACTTCGCTAAGTTTGGAGTCATTTCACGAGATAAGCGTCCAACGACGAATTGATCTAAACCATAAATGGTAATCGTAATCATAAAAAATATACCTCGGGTATAAGTATAATACAGGAAATACATTTTTTATACTAAAAATTGTATGGATCGATATTAAATATAGCGATTATATTATTTTCATAGCACATACAGAAATGATGATTAGAAGTCGATTTTTGGGTAAATATAACTATATGTGAAACTCGTGGTGACATTTTGAAAAAACTGAAAGCTAATCGAACTTGTTTTATTGCAATAAATACTTACCGCGACACAATCACCAAAGTTTAGAAAGGAATTGGCATAATAAACAATATTTGTCATCCCTGTAGGATTAGAGATAAGCCAAGAAGGTTTGAAATTGTATTTTCTAGAACTTATTAGACATTCATCATCGAACAAAGAAACATTAAAAGTGTTGTTGCGATTACGCAGTAATATTTTTTTCTATAAGACATCTTCCGTCAATTAACTTACATTTCTCCTTGTAATACGATTCATCATCATCGAAAATTTTAATATCTTCGCTATCGCTAGGTATTTTTTCTAATGTATTTTCAAACAAATCAAGCTCATAAAACCCAGAATTTGTTTTGTAATACATTTTTGAATCATAACCACTAGTATATGATTCTATTTCTTCATCAAAATAAAAAACAAATTCAAAATTATCAAAATTAGTATCTGTTTTTCCAATGCAATATTCTATAGACAATTCTTTTCCTTGTTTACTGAAAAGAAAATAATAATGATTTTCCAAATATACTAAAAATTTTATTATGTCATAGTCGCTGTTTTCTATTTTTAAACTTTGTTTGAAGTCATAATAGCTAATATAGTTTTCATATGAAAAATCTATATGATGTGCATACTTTTTATCTAAAACACAAAAATTATCTCTACACAAAGGAACTAATCTTTGTTGGATTTGATTCTTTCTTTCCTTCCAAGAAGAATTAATCGAAGAGTCAATCGCTAGGCAAATTGCAACACCAATCACCACAAGAGTATAAGGGTTAAAAATTATCCAAATTGTAATCCATAAAGAGCGCGTTTTTTGCCAAAAAGTTTTTTCTTTTTTTGAATCAATTGCCACGATTATTCTCCCCTATCAAAATGTCTAATGACTCATGATCATTATAATTCACGGGATACACTTTTTATACTAAAAATTGTATGGATCGATATTAATCAAGAGTTCGTATTGGCTATTATAGGCGAATAGCTGTTGCATCTTTTCTAATATTTGATGGGCTTTATTTGGATCACGATATTTAACAAGGATGTTTCTTAGATGATAACCCATATCATAAGGTACATATGGGGTGGATGGTCCTAGTATTTGTCCTTCATCACCGAATTCATCATTAAGGAAGTCAACAACTTGATATGTATTTTCAATTAAGTTCTCTTCGTTTTTAGCGCGTAAAGTCACACTCGCTAAATAAGCATATGGAGGATAAAATTGTAATTTGCGCATTTCCATCTCTTTACGATAGAAAAGTTCATAATCTTGTCTAGCTGCGAATGTGATTGCGTAATGACTTGGAAGGTATGTTTGAATAATCGCGGTACCTGGTTTATCTTTTCTTCCACTTCTTCCAATTGCTTGAGTAATTAGTTGGAACGCTCTTTCATTGCTACGATATGAAGGCATTGATAAACCGATGTCCGCTAAAACGATACCAACTAGGGTTACATCTGGGAAATCATGGCCCTTTGCTATCATTTGTGTACCAATTAAGACATTAGCCTCTTTCTTTCTAAATGCCTCTATTGTTTCAGGTATTTTATTTCTATTCTTCGCACTATCACTATCTAGTCTTAGCGTTTTAGCGCTTGGGAAGAGACGCTTAACTTCTTCTTCTATTTTTTCTGTTCCAAAGCCTGTTTTCATGAGGTAAGAAGAGCCACAATCAGGACATATTTCTTGCATTGGTTCAACGTAATCACAGTGATGACATTTAAGCATGTTATCTCTCTTATGGTAGGTTAGCGCGATTCCGCAAGTAGGACACTTAAAAACATGACCACAGTTACGACAAGTAACATGAGTGGAGAATCCTCTTCTATTGATTAATAAAATGGCTTGTTCTTCTCTTGCTAATGTAATGTGAAGAGCGTCTCTTAAAGCGTGAGAAAAGATATAACTATCTCTATCGATGTTCTTATAATCAAGCATATTCACTATCTTTGTGGTTGGTAGCTTTTGATTATTAATACGCTTATTTAAATAAAGCATATGATAGACACCTTTTTGTCCTCTTGCTCTACTTTCTAAACTTGGAGTAGCACTAGCTAAAAGGACTTTGGCGTTATTATATTTAGCGCGCATTATCGCTACTTCTCTAGCGTGATAGAAAGGTAAATTATCTTGTTTATATGATTCAGTATGTTCTTCATCTAAGATGATTAAACCAATATTTCTAAGAGGGGCGAATATCGCACTTCTTACACCGACAACCACTTTACAATCCCCGTGATTGATCTTACGGTATTCATCATATTTTTCCGCAGGAGTAAGTTCGCTATGAAGAATAGCGACGTTATTTTGGAAACGATGGAGGAAGTATTCCACCATCATCGGAGTGAGTGATATTTCAGGAACAAGCATTAAAACTGATTTACCTTGTTTAAGAACTTGTTCACTTAAAGATAGATATACTTCTGTTTTACCAGAACCAGTAACACCCTCTAATAAGTAGACTAAATCATTAGAATTATTGAACTCATCAATAACCTTATTTTGATCATCACTAAGTTTAGGAGGAGCACTATATTTATAATCAGGTATCTTTAACCTGCGTTTTTCTTCTTTAACAATCTTGATTCTTTGCTTTTCTAAAAGCTTTTCAATGATACTAGGAGATTTAACATCTCTTTTTAAAATACGACCGTCATTTTTGATTAATCTTAATAATTCGATTTGTTTATTTGTTAAATCAGATTCATCATCATTAATAACTTCTAGATATTGATCATACGCAATTTTAGGAGCTTTTAATGATGTCTTCTTTGGTGATAAAGAAGGTGGCAACATTGATTGAAGAACACTAATCTTAGGCACTAGATAATATGAAGACACTTCATCTAATAAAGAAAGTAATTCTTCGTTAAGCAATGGTTCATCATCAATAACATCTTTTATTTCAGAAATAGAGAAGCCTTTTTCTTCTTCATATTGGTCTATTGATTTATTAGTTTCTTCTACCTTTACTACGTAACCAATAATGTCTCGATGATTAAAATCAAGCAAGACACGGATACCTTTCTTTAGCTTTTTGTTACCGTTATAAAAATAAGAAAAAGGACGGTTTAATGAGCTTTTAGCATATTCAATGAGAACTTCCACTACTTGCATATTTTACCGTCTTTAGTCTTTATCAAATTCCTTTAAGATTTTTATGATTTCTTCACCAGCGCGTTTAATACGATCGTTCATAATAACGAAATCATAATTCTTTGCTTTTTCCATTTCAGCTTCGGCTTTAGCTAAACGCTTTTGAATGACTTCTTCAGTTTCTGATTTTCTTTTTCTAATTCTTTGTTCTAGTTGTTTGAGTGATGGAGGTTTTAAATAGAAAGAGATAACTCTATCATCTTTAACCTTTTTTAATACTTGTTCAGCACCGTTGATTTCGATTTCTAATAAGACGTTTTTACCTTGATTACGGAGATCTTCAACAATGCTCTTTGGTGTACCATATCGGTTACCAACGAACTCTGCCCATTCTAAGAAATTATCGTTATCAATATTCTTTTGGAATTCGTCCTGTGAAACGAAGTAATATTCAACTCCATGTGTTTCTGTAGCGCGTGGCGCTCTTGTGGTCATGGAAACTGAAAAGACCATTGGGAAAGCATCACGGTTCATAATATATTTTCTAACCGTACCTTTACCGACACCAGATGGACCACTAAGAATGATTAATAACCCTTTTTTCATAGTATGTGTATTTTAAATGATATTTATTAATAAGGCAATAGCCTCATTACCCTATTATTTCAAATACTTATAGAGATTTTTCCTTTTATCTTTTGACTTGATCATTAGCAAATGCTCTGTTTATTAAAGTAATCCAAAGTTTGTCGGGGATTATATACCCCTCCAAAGTTAATCGGGATTTTTCTTAATGCCTCCAAACTTATTCGGGGACCTATTTAGGTTGCCCTTCTTTCTTTGCTAGCTTTCTATCCCGCTGGGGAAGAAAG
>JAGBLL010000044.1 GCA_017635465.1 Bacilli bacterium | reverse complement strand
TAGACACTTTGCATGGAGTATAATCATAGGTTTTGCAAAACCAAATTATACAGAAGAACAATTAAAAGAGTGGGCACAAAAAAATGCAGAAGGATATACTTTACCAAACGGTAAAAAATTAACTATGTATCAATGTACCCAATATCAAAGGAAAATGGAAACATCTATTCGATATGCAAAGGATGGTCAAATTGCGGCAAGGGCGGCTGGAGATATAGAATTAATAAAAAAGTATCAAATGAAAGTTAATAAGCTATCAAAAGAATATAGAGCATTTAGTAAAGCCTGTGGATTATCAGTTAAAAGAGACAGAACAAGAGTTTCTGGATATAAACCTGTCAAAATATAGTATAAAAACTTTACAATTACCACAACATATAGTATAATAAAAATGTGGATAGGGATACCAGTTTGCCAGGGTTTTCTTTTTCATGTTTTTACCTCCATGGTAAGGGGTAGTATATATTTGGACAGTTGTATATACTACCCCAATTTTTTAAAGGAGATTAGTTATGAAAATGTCAAATGAAACCTATGATATTTTAAAGAAAATCTCTTTAATTATGGTACCGCTTGCAACATTTGTTTCGGTATTAGCTAAATTGTGGGGATTTGAACAGGGTACAATAATTGCTGGAACTATTTCAGCGTTTGGTGTATTCTTAGGTTCTGCACTTGCTATTAGTAGCCAAGAGTATCATAAAGAAGATGAAAATAAGAGCGAATAATAGCTTTTATATATAGTCAAGTCTAAGACACTTAAAATAGACAGCATTCAACCGCATACTGTAATGCGGATATATAAATAACAGATATAAAGAATGTGAGGATTGAAAATGACAGTAAAAGAACTTTTTGACAAAGCTGAAAATGGAACTTTGACATGGGAACAATTTCAAGCGGCTTGTGGAGATGCTAAATTTATTGATTTAAATGAAGGTAATTATGTATCAAGACAGAAATACTCAGATGAGTTAAAACAGCGTGATACAAGAATTACAGAGTTGACAAACACAATTTCTTCTAGGGATACAGATTTAGCAACATTACAGCAAACATTGAAAGATGCCGGTGATTTAGATGCTTTAAAACAAGCGTCTAAAGATTTAACTGATTTACAGAAAAAGTATGATAAAGAAACAAAAGCATATCAAACTCAGTTACAAAAACAGGCATACGAATTTGCTGTAAAAGAATTTGCTGGAAGTAAGAAATTCACAAGTAATGCCGCAAAACGTGATTTTACACAGGCAATGATTGCAAAGAATTTGCAGTTTGAGGATGGTAAAATCATTGGTGCAGATGATTTTGTACAAATGTATTCAACAGATAATGCAGATGCATTTGTTGTTGAAACAAATGACCCAGAACCTAGACCAGAACCGAAGCCAACATTTGTTGCTTCAACACAAGGCGGTGGTAAGAAACAAGAAGACCCAACAGGTGGTTTTGCAAATGCGTTCCATTTTACAGAAATCCATCCAAGAAATAATTAATAAGGGGGAAATTTATTATGCCTACAACTAATGGTGGTGCCAATAGTGCAGTTGGTGCAGTAAACTATGCAACTGAATATGGTCGTGAACTTTCTCAGATGTTCCCTTATGTGCTGAATTTCGGTGCATTATATAACACTGAGAACAATGGTAGATTCCGCTGGGTAAATGCTAAGACGATTGAAATTCCGTCTATCAGCACAACAGGTCGTGTTGATGCAGACCGTGATACTGTTGCTCTGGCGCAGAGAAACTATGATAACAAATGGGAGACCAAAACGCTTACTAATGAGCGTAAATGGTCCACGCTTGTTCATCCGATGGATATTGACCAGACAAACATGGTTGCATCTATTGCAAACATTACTCAGGTGTTTAATGAGGAACAGAAATTCCCTGAAATGGACGCTTATCTGATTTCTCGTCTGTATGCACTGTGGACAACTTCTATTGCTGGAGACTCTGCACATGGTGCATACACAGGAAAAACTGCTAACACAACTGCACTTGATAAGAACAGTATTTTAGGTGTATTTGACCAGATGATGCTTAACATGGATAATGCAAGAGTTCCTGCAAACGGACGTATTCTCTATGTTACTCATGAGGTTAATGTTATTCTGAAAGAGGCAGAAAAGATTAGTCGTTCTCTGGATGTTTCTTCTGGTCCGAATGCTATTGACCGTAGAGTAAACCGTCTTGACCAGGTTGAAATTATTGGTGTTCCGTCTACATTGATGAAGACAGCATATGATTTCACATCTGGTTGGGAACCGGCCGCTAGTGCATCTCAGATTAACATGTTCCTTGTTCATCCGAGTGCTGTTATTACTCCTGTATCTTATACATTCAGCCAGCTTGATGCTCCGAGTGCTATGAGTGAGGGTAAATGGACATACTATGAAGAGTCCTTTGAAGATGCGTTTATTCTGAATAAGAAAGCGGATGCTCTTCAGTTTAATGTAACATCTGGTGGTGGTACAGATACGGATACCGATACAGATACCAGTACAGATACCGAATAAGGAGTAGATAATGGCTACTGTTCAGAGAGCAAATAAGATTCTTCAAATTCCGGATATTCCGGATATTATACAAAAGTATATAGATAAGGGATATGATGTAATTGACAAGACAACTGGAGCCATTATTAAACGTGCAATGCCTCATGATATTGGGGCATTGCAGGCTAGGGTTGTTGAATTAGAACAGGAATTAGAAGAAAAAAATGCAGAATTAGCAAAATTAAAAAAAGCTAAAAAGCAAACAGGTAAATCTGTTCAGAAAAAAGTTTGATTAAGGGTGGTGGCATTTAATGTATTTAACATATGATGAATATCAAGAATATGGTGGAACATTAGATGAAACCACCTTTAATGATTTTGAATTTGAAGCCGAAAACATTATAAACTGGTATACATTTGACAGATTAAAAAATGAAACAGATTATCCAGAAGCTGTAAAAAGATGTATGTATAGATTAATATACATGGCAAAATTAAAAGCTGATGCGATGCAGTTGGGGATGGCAGTATCTACAACAGAAGAAACTAGCAATAATCCTTCTCCTGCAATACAATCACAATCAAATGATGGTGTATCAATTAGTTATAATGTGTTGAGTGCTTCAGAACTGTTTAATGCACTTGCAACTAAAACTAAAGGCAGTGAAGTTGACCAGATAATTCAAAGATATTTACAAGGAATTAAAAACTCTTTGGGTCGAAAATTATTATATAGGGGGTTTTATCCTGGTGAGTGATTATCCAATTTGGTGGGATACAACATTAACAGTATATAATAAATTTGAAGACCCACAAACACAAGTTATTTCTTGGTATAGAACTGTTATTGATAATTGTTTTTGGAAATATACAGGAGATAAAATCAATATCGGTGAAACTGTATTAGAAACAAATAATATTATATGCAGAATACCAGAAAATGATTTGTTTGTTGAAAAATATAAATGGATACAACTTCCAAATGATAAAATGTCTCAATATTTTACTTTGGGTGCTGGAGACATTATAATTAAAGGTGAAGTTAATGATGTTGTAAATGAATATTCATCTGGTTACAGGTCTTCAGATTTAGTTGCAAAATATAAAAATTTACAAGGATGTATGGAAGTACAACAGATAACATTAAATACAGGCATTGGAAGAAATAATCCACATTATTTCGTAAAAGGTATATAAGATGGATGATAATTTTATAAGAGTAGAAGTTGAAGTAAATGCTCCTGCAATACAAGATAAATTATCAGCATTGTTTCATGATGATAGAACAATGTTAGAAATTCATAATTTACTTGCAAAAACTATTGACCCGTGGGTGCCGTATTTAAGTGGTCCGTTATCACAGGACGTTGATGTGCAACCTGAATATGTTAGATATGTTGTACCGTATGCACATTATCAATATTATGGAGTTGGATTTAACCATACTATTGAAGTACATCCGCTTGCAAGTGCTATGTGGGATAAAGTTGCCATGCAAACAATGCGTGAATCATTTGAAGCACAGGTAAAGGATATTTTAGTCAGGAGGGCGAAAGAATTATATGGTTGATAAAAATCAAGCTATAATAGATTTTCTATTAACTTGTCCTGCTATACAAAATAGTCCATTATATTTTCAATTTATCAATGCTAAAGATGATAATAAACAAATTGTTACAACTGCAAATGAGCGACTTTTACACAGACCATTTATAGATGGAAGTGTTGCAAAACAATATACATTTACAATTATTGATTTTAAATCAATTTCATATAACGCTATTCCTAAAGGTTTAAGCGGCGGAACAAGTGAAAATGTTGAAGAAATGTTTGAAGTTCAAAGTATCATTGATTGGGTAGATGAACAAGCAGAACTTAGAAATTATCCGAATTTCGGAGATGATTACCAAATTGATGATATTAGAGCATTAAGCGACATTCCAAACCTAAATGGTGTTGATACATCTGTACAACCAGCACTGGCAAAGTATTCTGTATCAATACAAATAGATTATATAGACAATACAAAACTTATTTGGAATTAGGAGGAACTAAATTATGGCTACTGAATTTAATTTAGCTACTAATCAACGTGCCGAGCGTAAACTTCTTATTACTGTTGCTGAATGGTCTGAAGGTACAGGTACAAGTGCTACTCAGGTACGTGAGATTCTTGGACGTAGAACAGAAGATTCTAGTATTGAATACAATCCGGATATTGAGACAACTACGGATATTCTGGGAATCAATTATACGGATGTTAATAAGACTCAGCCGCAACAAGACTTTGACCCGTATCTGATTCTTGGCGGTTCTAAGCTGGGTGCTAAACTTAATGACATTCGCCGTAGAAATGCATTGTCGGAACTTGACCAGTTTACAGTTTATATTATTACCGCTTATATTGGCAATAGTACAAATGGATATGAAGCAGAGAAACATACAGGATGTACGATTCTGTATACAGCACTTGGTGGTGATTCTAACGTGAATATGCCGATTAGCGTATATTTGTCTAATAATAGTGTAACTGGTACAGTTGATAAACTTAGTGATGATTTTGCATTTACCGCCGATGTTTCTGTTGGTGGTTGATTGTGTAGGAGGTTATGATGCTTACTGACCCGAAAAAAGATGTAAAAGAAGAATCTGTTATTGATGTTGATTTATCACCAATTCGAAAGAAAAGATTTCGAATTAATGGGGATGATGAAAAAATTCTGGAATTGAATGTGTCTGATTTGAATATATTTGTTCGTTTGAATGATGCATATCCTAAATTGGATAAATTGGCACATGATGCTATTGAAAAACTTCCAGATGAAGATGCAGATGTAACAGATTTGGAATCTACTAATGAAATTGCCAAAACATTAACGGAAATTGATTCTGAAATGCGGAATCTTTTAGATTATATTTTTGATGCGCCTGTTTCAGAAGTGTGTGCATCAGAAGGTTCTATGTATGACCCGTTTGGCGGTAAATTACGGTATGAACATATTCTGGAAACACTTTCCGCATTATATGAGAATAACCTTAATGCAGAGGTAAAGAAAATGACACAGAGAGTCAATAAGCATACTGCCAAATACACTAAATCAAGAGCCAAAAAATAATGTTTGAAATTCCTACAACAATCGAACTTAATGGAAAAGAGTTCAATATAAGGAATAAAGGAGACTATCGAACAATCCTTGATTGTTTTGCCGCATTAGAGGATGCAGAACTGGATAAGCAAGAAAGGTTGTTCGCTAGTCTCATTATTTTTTATGAGGACATAGATTCCATTGAGGATATATATAAATTAGGTAATATTGAAACTGCAATTAGTGAAATGTACAAATTCTTTAATTGTGGTTCGGATGAAAGTAGCGGCAGAAAAGTAAATTATAAATTAATGGATTGGAAACAAGATGAACAATTAATTGCATCTGCTGTTAATAAAGTTGCTGGTACAGAAGTAAGAAGTATTGACTATTTACACTGGTGGACATTTATGGGTTACTATTCTGCTATTGGTAAATGTCCGTTATCTACAATCCTTAATATTAGAGATAAGATTGTAAAAGGCAAGAAGTTAGAGAAGGAAGAAAGAACATTCAGACAAGAAAATCCACAATATTTTGTTTGGAATAAAAACACCGTGGAAGAGGAAGAGGCAGATAGATTAGTTAAAGAATTATGGAATAGTGGTGATTAGATATGCCAGGTGGGTATGATGGTGATATAAAATTAAAAGTTGATTTAACTCCAGGTGATATTAAGCGTACAGCAAGAGTATTACAAAATAATGTTAAAGATGTATTTGATGCAACTGCTGGAAAAGAGTTAAATAAAGAGTTTCAAAAACTACAAGCTAATATTGCCAAAACTAGTGGTAGGGCGAGTCAACTTTCTAAACAGTTAGATGATTTATGGGAAAATAAAAAAGTTCCCACAGAAGAATATGCAGAAATTCAAGAACAAATAAATGAAGCACGAAAAAAATTAGAAGATTTAAATAAACAGATGCAAATGGCTAAAGATTTAGGCATTGATACTAAAAATTCAAGTGCTTTTAAATCATTAGTTGAACAGGCAACTGAATTACAAAATACCATTAAATATGCTAATGGAGAATTAGAAGATTTAAAAGAAAATAATCAGGCGTGGCAACTTGACACTTCTGCACAAATGCGTTATCAAGCATTATTAACACAATTAAATGATGTAAATAATGCCCTTACATTACAGTTAAGATTATTACAAGAGTCTGCACAACAAAGTGGATATGTTGACCAAACAACAAGTAAATTTTCTAGTTTACGTGGTGCAATTCATTCAGTTGTTTCTGCAATGCGTGAAACGTGGGAGTTTGGACCAAATTTATCAACAATTATTGGACAATCTGTTCGTAGCGCACAACAACATTTTGATTCGTTAAAACAATCAATATTAAATATAGGTCCGTCAGTTAGAACTATTTTAAGTTCTGTGCAAGGTGTTTTTGCAAGAATTGGTAGTTCTGCACAAAGTGCAGGAAGTGTAATCTTATCTGGACTTCAACATCCATTATTATCACTTGACCATATATTAGGATTTTTAGTAAGTTCGGCAGGACAAGCTGTTCGTGCTATTGGTGCATTAGCGGCAACCGGTGCTAGTAATGCATTATCAGCATTAGGTGCTGGAGCAAGACAAGCGGCAATGACACTTGGTGGAGCATTATTAAGTGCATTAAGAAGTGTTGCATCTGGTGCGGCAAATGCGGCTAAACAACTTGCAAAAGTTGCAACTGCAAGACTTACAAGCGGCATTAAAAATTTAGTTTCTCATTTTAACCTGTTAGGAAAAAGTGCAAACAGGTCTGTTCCATCTGTAAAAAAGATTGCTACAACGTTACTTAAATATGGTTTAGGTGTACGTTCTTTCTATTTCTTATTTAGAAAAATACGTGCCGGTATAGCTGAGGGTTTTTCAAATTTAGCCAAAGAATCTGAGCCGCTTAAAGCCACAATGGATGAATTTAAACAATCATTAACAACACTGAAAAATACTTTTGCGGCTTCATTTGCTCCTATTGCAAGTGTTGTTATTCCTGCACTTACATCATTAATCAATGTTGTTTCAAGTGCTATTGAAGCAGTTGGTAAATTAATAGCAACACTTATGGGAAAGAAAACTTATACTAAAGCTGTAAAGGGATTTAATAGTGTAAGTAATTCTGCCGGAAATGCCAATGCTCAAGCACAAGAGTTACAAAAAACCATTGCAGGATTTGATGATGTTGAAATTCTTGGAAATAACAATCCAACATCTAATGGTAGTGGTTCTGGGGATTCTGCAAGCACATCTGGTGGAATGTTTGAAGAAGTTCCGCTTGATAATGAGTTTAGCAAACTTGCTGAAATGATAAAAGATGCATGGGCAAAAGCTGATTTCACTGATATTGGTAGAATGATTGGTGAAAAGTTACGTGATGCATTAAATAGTATTCCTTGGGATTTAATCAAGGAAAAAATGCGACAAGTTGCTAAATCTATTGCAACATTATTAAATGGATTCTTAGAAACTCCAGGATTATTTGATGCTATTGGGTCTACATTAGCAGAAGCATTAAATTCTGGATTAGAATTTTTAAATACGTTTGCGAAAGAGTTTCATTGGGATTCACTTGGACATGCTATTAGTGATGGTATCAATGGATTCTTTAGAACTGCTGATTTTAAACTTGGTGCTGAAACATTTTCTAATTGGGCAAAAGGTCTTTTAGAAACAATTTATACTACACTTGAAAATATTGATTGGCGACAAATTGGTGCAAAGATAAAAGAATTTATAACCAATGTTGATTGGACAGGAATTATTGAAGGTATCGCAAGAACAATTGGTGCCGCTATTGGTGGTGCTGTTGCTTTAATTGTTGAATTGTTTGGAGATATTCCTGGTAAAATTAAAGAATATTTTTCTAAGAAAATTGAAGAAAAGAAAGCTGAATTTGGAGATAACGGTAAAGCTATTTTCTTAGGTATTCTTCAAGGTATCTTAGATGCAGTTAAAGGTATTGGAAAATGGATTAAGGAACATGTTCTTGACCCGTTTATTACAGGATTTAAAAATGCGTTTGGTATTCATTCTCCTGTTGATAAAACAACATTTATTGGTGAGGAAATACTTAATGGTATCCTCGAAGGTATGCTTAATATTGTTAAGAATATCAAAACATGGGTATCTGAACACGTATTAGAGCCAATTAAAAATGCTTTTAAAGGATTTAAAGCAACTATTGAAGTCGGATTAGAAAAAGCAAAAAATTGGGCATCTGATGTTTGGGAATCTATTAAATCTGGTTCTGAAACAATTAAGAAAACAATCAAACAC
>JAGBLL010000043.1 GCA_017635465.1 Bacilli bacterium | reverse complement strand
CATATATTTGTGCTTTCTGGTCAAAACCTCCACTTTTCTTTAAGGCTTCAACATAAGATTGAAAGACGCATCTAACAGAATCAAGAACGATCTGAGTAGCCTTTTCCATCAAGGCTTTCCCTTTGTCATTCTTATTCTTAGGTATTTCTCCAAAGACCTACTACAACTACGAACATGGAGTTAGAGAGCCGAGTTTAAATATGCTAATCAATTTAGCGAATTTTTATACTTGTTCTTTAGATGATTTAGTTTCTAACGCGTATGGAGGAAAGGTTGACTCCACCATTTCTTTTGAGTCTTTTAAAGTCGAAGAAGGCTTGATAAACAAATAACCATAGTTCCAGAACAAGCTAAATGGATAAAGAAGATTTATTCCCTTTGCTTAGATGGATTTGGTTCTTCGGCGATTATTAAATATCTGAAAGAACATAATGTTGTTAGTCCTACTGGAGGATCCTGGGGTCACAACACTATTTGCTCCATTTTAAGGAACGAAAAATACTGCGGCGATTGTTTGATTCAAAAAACAATAAAACCGTCTATAGGGTGCAAATACTCGTATAAAAATAGAGGTGAGGAAGACATGGTTCTGGTAAGGAACGGTCATCCAGCCATCATTGATAGAAATACTTGGGAAATCGTTCAAAAAGTCATGGATGAAAGGTGTGAACACTATAGAGTTAATAGAGAACCTAAAGCACTAATCACTGAATTCACAGGATTCGCGGTATGCGCCCACTGTAAATGCAACTTCACTGTAAAGACAAACCACTACTATGGATCAAAAGGGAGCAAAGCTACGAAATTCCTGATTTGCAACAACAATAAACATTTCAAACAATGCCAAAGCGAAAACATCCCTTTAGAGCCATTTAAAGAAGGAATCATCAAATTAACGAAGAAGATTAAAAACAATATGTCATTCTTCAAAGAGTTATTAATAAAAGGATTCACAGACGTAAACGAAAGCGAAAAAAGAGACAGAATATCAGCTATTGAAAAAGAGATTGTTGAGTTGAAAGAAAAACTAAAAACATTTGTTGGCAAATTCGATAACTACTCCACTTCTGTTTCTTCAGAAATAATGAGCAGAATATCGGAGCTAACCATTGAAAAAATGAATTTAGAGAATGAGATATTAATAGTCGGCTCAGCTGAAGAAAGGGCTAAGGCGATTGTTTCAGAGTTCAATAAGGTTCCTAATGTTATTGAATCATTTGAGGATTTTGATTTTAAGAAGCTTTACTCAAGAGCTTTTATCAAAGATAAGGGCGATATCATACTTGTTGTTGGAAACAAGGATGTTTCAAAGTTAACATTAAAAACCGCAGGAGAATTATCTATTGAAATACCTTATACCGTGAGGATATCAACTTTCCGACTTAGATTAGCGGTTTATGTAAATATCTAAAGATAAATCATACAAAAAAGACACCCAGCCACTTAAAAAGAGACTGGGTTTTATCATTTCAAGTCCTGCCATGGCAAGGGTCGATATGTTAGCACTTCGAGTTGCATACATATAGGTATGGTATGCGAATGTATGATTCATCGTTACTTATCCTAGAAAAGAGGCTTTATGAATGATGATGTTTTAGAAAAAGTGTTAAAAATCTATGAAAAAACGAGATAATTTGCGTATTATCTCGTTATCTTTTGAATGGCACGCTTGAAGCGACTCGAACGCTTGACCCACAGCTTAGAAGGCTGTTGCTCTATCCAACTGAGCTACAAGCGCATGTCAGCGATAATTATATTATATAATTCTCACTTTGTTTGCAAGTAATTAATATCGAAGTTTCATATAGAGGGCTTCTGCGACTTCTCCAGGAAGGAGTTGGCTTAACTCTTCAATTGTCGCTTCTTTTAATAAAGCGATATCAGGATAGGCCTTATTGATTAACTCTTTGCGTTTATCCCCTAACCCTTTAATATCATCCAATATTGATGATTTCATGTTTTTATTTCTTAACGATTGATGGAAAGTAATCGCAAAGCGATGGACTTCATCTTGCATTCTTGTGAGCATAAAGAAGATATTCTTATTTTCAATATCATAGATATGACCGTTTATATCCATTAATCCAGCGGTTTGGTGTTTATTGTTTTTCACTAAACCAAATAAATTAATTACTACTTCCGCTTTGTTAAGGGCTTTACTCGCAGCGTTTATTTGATTAAGACCACCATCGACGAGTATTAAATCTGGGAAAGATTGATTTTCATCTTTCATCCTTTTATATCGACGATAAACGACTTCTTCCATGCTCTTAAGGTCATCTCTAGCTTCATCATGTTCAATATGATATTTACGGTATAACTTTTTCGCGGGTTCACCGTTAATAAAGACAACCGCCGCACCAACAGGAGAAGAACCTTGTAAATGTGAATTATCGAATAATTCGATTCTTAATGGAGTAGGAATATTTAAAATATTGCCTAATTCCTCTAATAAGGCGAGTTTATCGCTATCTAATTTACTAGATAAGAAATATTCATCTAATGCGTTATTGGCGTTTTGTTTCGCGGTCAAGATTAAATCGTGAATCTTACCTTTAGAAACACTATAGACATTTGGATCGATTAAATCAGAGAGCAGGTCTACCACTACTTCATTATTGATAACAACTTCTTGAGGGTAAGGAACATTTTGATAAAACTGCAATATTAAATCCGCGACTTGTTCTTCGTTATTGTCAAATTCTTCCACAATATAGACTTTTCTGTCCAAAAGCGTCCCTCTACGGAACAAAAGGACGGCAAGCGATAAATAACCCTCTCTTGTGGAAAAGGCGAAAATATCGCGGTCTTTTTTATCATTAGTCTCAACGTTTTGTTGAATGTTGATATGTTCAATGGCATCTAAGATAGTTTTATAGTCTCTTGCGGATTCATAATCCATCTTTTCTGAGGCTTGTAGCATTTTATTAGTGATGTCTCTTTTAACATCCGCATTATTACCGCGCATAAAAGATTTCACTTGCTCTTTCATCTCTTCTTGTTTAGATTCTGGTATTTCATTAATGCAGGGGGCTAAACATTGACCTAGATGATAATATAGACAGGCGGTAGTCGGTATCTTATTGCATTTCCTTAAAGGAAATATCTTATTTAATAAATCAATAGTTTCATAAGCAGAACTACTTCTAGGAAATGGACCAAAATAATCGTATTTCTTATCTTTAGTGTTTCTTTTGATTTGTAAATATGGATAGCCATCTTTTCTAATAGCGATATATGGGTAATGACTACCATCTTTTAATAAAATATTAAATTTAGGGTAATGAGTCTGAATAAGATTCATTTCTAAAATTAATGCTTCTTTTTCATTATTAGTGATAATCGTTTCAAAATATTCCGCTTCAAAGGCCATTTTAGCGACTTTACCGACTTGTGGTCTTAAGAAATATTGACTCACTCTTTTATAGAGGTCTTTGGCTTTACCAATATAAATAATCTTATCGTCTTTATCATGCATCAAATAAACACCAGGAAGATGTTTTAGATTATCAATACATGACTTAATTCTTTCTTTCATTATTTAAATAGCACAACTGTGCAGCCTCCACCGCCTTCGTGTTCACCACCCGCGCGATAAGTAAGATCTTTTTGTTTGTCGAGATATTCTCTTGTCATCTTGCGGAGTGCGCCACTACCAAAACCATGGATGATTCTCACTTGGCTTAGATGTTTTAATCGGCAGTTATCGATATATTTCATTAATGTATTGCTGGCTTCTTCTACATGCATACCAATGAGGTTTAATTCAATACCAACATGGGTATTAATCGCTAAATCATAATTGGTCTTTTTGACTTTAGAAGTGCCAACTTTTGGTCGATTCACTTTGTGAAGTTTAGATTTATCAACATCAAAAGAGAAACCACTATCAGAGACAATATGGGCTTTATTACCTTTTAAACGCATGACTTTGCCATAGATATTCATGCTTGGAATAGAGACATAGTCATCAATATTAATCTCTTCGTTATAAACTTCCTCTTCTTCTTTTTCTTCAAGTTCCTCTAATTGCTTTCTAAGTTCAATGACTTCATGGACTTTCATATCAGAGTTATGCATTTTAGAAATGATGTCGGATATTTCTTTCTTTGCTTTAGCAATGAGTTCTTCTTTTTCCTCTTTGACATCTTTCATCATGTTTTCTTTTCTAGTTTCAAAGAGTTCTTCATCATTAGTGAGTTTCTTTTCTCTTCTATCTAATTCGTTTTGTTGTCTTTCTAAAGCGTCTTGAAGTTTATTAGCTTCTTCCACTTTCTTTTGTAAGATATCTAAAAGTTCAGAAGCATCATTTGTTTCATTTTGTTTTAAAAATTCATGGGCTTTTTTAATGATATTAGAATCAATTCCATATCTAGAAGCGACCTCTAAAGCATAGCTTTTACCAGGAACACCTTGTTTAAAGCGATATGTTGGTGAGAGGTTCTCTTCATCAAATATCATTGATGCATTAGCGATGTTTTTGCTTAAGAAAGCGTATTCTTTCATCGCCGCAAAGTGGGATGATATCATCGCTAAAGCGTGTTTTTCTTCTAAATATTTAGTGACTTCCACCGCGAGAGCTTCGCCTTCTTTAGGATCAGTACCGGTACCAAGTTCATCAAGTAACACTAAATCTTTACCACCGACAGCGTGAATGATTTCGCCAATTTGCGAGATATGCGCGGAGAAGGTTGATAAATTATCAGATAATGATTGGTTATCACCAATATCAATAAATATATGTTTAAAATAGCCAATCTTCCCAGAGCGGACTGGCACCATTAAACCCGCTTGATGCATGAGGGTGAGTAGACCCACTGTTTTTAATGAAACAGTTTTACCACCAGCGTTAGGACCGGAAATAATGATGATTGGTTCTTCTTCGCTTAGTGAATATGAATTCGCCACGACTTTTCTAGGATCGATTAAAGGATGTCTCGCGGATTCTAGAATGACCTCTTGTTTATTAGAGCATTCTGCAATGTCAGCATTTATTTCATTGCCATACATCGCTTTGGCGCTTAAGAAGTCTAATTTCGCAATAATCTTGTTATTTGTGATGATTTCTCCTTCTTGAAGGAGGACTAAAGCGGTCAACGCTTTTAAGATCTTTCTAATTTCTTCGTTTTCTTGGACCTTTAACGCGGTAATCTCATTATTTATTTGCACTATTTCTAAAGGTTCAATGAAGGTGGTATTACCACTGTCACTGACGTCATAGACAATACCAGAGACTCGACTCTTATCAACAGTCTTGACTGGTAAAACAAAGTGGCCATCTCTAATAGTGATATTATCATCATTTAAATATTTACCATATGTGAACGCTAAAGAGGCGATTTTACTTTGTAAAGTGGCTTCTGCTTTCTTAAGTGACTTTCTAATTTGATTTAAATCAGGAGAAGCGTTATCCGCGACGGTTAAAGAATTAGTAATTACTCGATGTATTTCTTTTTCTAAATTATTTAAATCGATAAATCCTTCGGTTAATTGATTAACACGAGGATACATGTTATCTAATTTCTTTAAAAAAGTTGATATCTTACCAATTGTTAAAACATCTTCCGCGATAAGAGATAAATCTCTTGGAGTTAATAATCCTGTCTTTTTAGCTAAGTCTATTAACACTAATGCGTTAGCGGAATTATGGATTGGCAATGGACCAAAGCGGACGATAATAGAACTCACTTCTTTTAAGTCTTCTAAAGCGTTTTTAACTGCTTCAGCATTATCGAACATCTTTAATTCATCAATATAGACTTTAGCGAGTTCAGTTTTCGCATATTCTAATAAGTGTTCTTTAATTTTATTAAATTCAAATGTTTCGTAAATATTTTGCATACAGTAATTTTAACATTAATAAAAGTGGCATACCCCACTTCTTAAAGAAGTGAGGGCTTCTTGCTCGAGGAGTCTAATGACCCCAGCATAAACAAGCTATCCGGATGTGTCCCATCCTTTGTAAGTATTTCAATTCCCTTACTTAGAATATTTTTCGCAGCGTTTATATCTCGATCATGAATAGACCCACATTTAGGACAAGTCCATTTCCTAATACCTAGGTCTTTAGTGAGCGAGTTTTTATAAGAACATATAGAACATAACTGGCTAGAAGGATAAGTAGAAGGTATTTTAACAACTTTCCTACCATACCAATCAGCTTTATAAATTAGCATAGCGACCAATCTAGACCAAGATACATCAGATATGTTTCTTGCTAATTTAGAATCGTTCATCATGTCCTTTACTTTCAAATCTTCAATACAAATGATTTGGTTTTCATCAATGATCTTCTTTGAAAGTTTATGGAGATAATCGTTTCTTTGATTATATATTTTCTTATGCAATCTAGCAACTTTGATTCGTTGCTTATTTCTATTATTACTACCTTTAACCATCTTAGATAGTTTTCTTTGTTCTTTAGCAAGTTTATTCTCCGATTTAGTTAAGTATTTGTGATTCTTATATTTATGACCATTAGAATCAACAATTAGTGATTTTAATCCTAAATCTAAACCGATCATCTTGTCTGTGGGTTCCATAAGTTCAGCCTCTTCTTCAACAAGCAAAGACATATAGTACTTATTATCAGTAGTCATAGAAATAGTGATTGATTTAATGGTACCTTCAAAGTCTCGATGCTTTTTAATTCTTATTCTTGGACATTTAGGAATAGAAATATATCTATTGTTAGAGGAGAATTTGACGCTTCCTTGATTGTTTGTCGTATAGCTTTGATTGTTTCTTTTACTTTTAAACTTAGGAAAACCTGTTTTGTGAGAAAAGAAACTCTTAAAAGCAGTGTTTCTATTAAGTTGAGCATTACATAAAGCAAACGAATCTACTTCTTTTAAAAACGGATAATCTTCTTTATAAGAGGCAGGAGTGATGTTTTTAAATTTACCAGTAGTTTTATATATCTCATTCATATCAGTAAGAGACTTATTATAAAAGAAACGCACACAGCCAAAAGTTTTAGCAAAGAACTCTTTTTGCTCACTGTTAGGATAGATACGATACTTATAAGCTTTTCTTTTCATAGATTTTAGATAAATAAAGGGATACAGAAATGGTTTTTTAGTCCATTCCCATATCCCAACGTCCTATCTATATTATATCAAAATTACTGATATAATCACAACATTTTTCTTAAAAAGATTTTATAATT
>JAGBLL010000042.1 GCA_017635465.1 Bacilli bacterium | reverse complement strand
GCGAAAGAGAGAATAAAGAAGCGTCCAAGAGGCAAAAGAGGACCATACAAAAAGGCCGGAAAATCATAATTCCGACCTATTTTTGTCCCCCATTAACTTTGGAGGTTTTTGCATTAGTCCCCGTTAAAATTTGGGGCGCCTATTATTATAAAACAATTGATTCTATCAACAAAAAATAAAAACCAATGAGCTGCCCCATTGGTCATTATTTATCTCTTTAAATATTATTGAGCATCAATGATGTTGCTTCTATTTTCTCTATTGATGGCAAGGATACCAAGGACACCACCAGCGACACCGAAATAAGTTAAGCTTATTGCGCTTAAGACAATCGCAGCAATGAATTTGCCTTTGCTTTTAGAATTTCTCGCACTAGCGGAAACAATCGCTGAAGGTAGGCAAAGCATTCCAAAAATGAGGAACGTCACACCAACACTAATTAAAACACTTTGAGCAATTAATAAAGCTGTTTCTGGATCATCAGAATTAGTGCGAATTGAGCCGTTTTGAATGCCTTCCATGATGACGTCTTTTAATGAAGCAAAGACAAACATCATCATGGCTAAGCCCACGAATAAGGCCAAGAACACAAAGCCAAAAATCATATTAACTGTTAAAAATGTATTTGATAATTTACGCATATCATTCTCCTTTTTATAACTAATAAGAGTATAGACTATTTCTTTATATCTTCATAGAAGCAATAATCACTTTTTGTGCGACCTTTGACTTCATACATGGCTTTATCAGCTTTACGGTAAAGTGAGTCGGTATTATCGCTCTTAGTGCCAAATGCCACACCGATGGAGAAGGAAGCTGATGGAAGACCTTTTTCTTCAACAGCGGCTTCTTCTTCAATTTTATTGAATTTTCTAATTAATTCTTGTTTGATGACTTCTCTATTTGAGTAATCAAAGATTAAGATAGCGAATTCATCACCACCTAAACGGCAAATATATTCGTTAGGGAAATATTTGGTTAAGATGTTACTTAATCGTTTTAAAGCTTTATCACCAGCGGCGTGACCATAATTATCATTAATGGCTTTAAAGTCATCGATATCAACTAAGATATAGATTGTTCTATCTAGAGATAAATCATTATAGAAAGAATCGTATCCAGCGCGGTTATATAAACCAGTTAAATTATCGTGCTCAGCAATATATGTTAATTTTTCAGCATTGTTAATTGTGGTCGCTCTTGCTTCATTATAAGCATCCACTAGGTAACGGTATTCTCTTAAACCACGGGATTCAAGGAATTCTCTTTTTGAAATCTTTTCAACTGCGGTATCAATTGGTTTAGTTAAGCCAACGCGAATAAAGACAATTGCTAATATAAAGAAGACAATTAAAACCATAATGAATGCTTGTTGAACAACAAGGACCGCTCGTAATTGTTCTGATGAATTCAAGACATTTTTCTCTAATAAATCATCAATACCTTTGACAGAACTATTGATTTTACCACTGATTTCACTTTTTTGTCTTTGATAGTCATCACCATAGACATATCCCAAAGCTCTATTCTTTTGTTCATCTTTACTTAAAGCAATATCTTGTGCGCTTAATTCGACAGTCATGACATAATCAAATATTTCATCGACGTGTCTTTTATCATTTGGATGAAGTTGATATTTCTCTGCGGAATAGTCCTTATCAAAAGCGACAATCGCTAATCTCATCGCATAAAATTCATCATTCATTAAAGTGACAGAACTATCCACCGCTTTTTCTAAATCGTTAACTGGATCAACTTTACCTAATTTGCTTTCTAAGTATGCAAGAGCGTTTTGTCTTGTTTTAGCGGTATAGCTTTCTTCCATGTAATTGAAGATAAATTCATCATTACCAGTAGCAACATAAGAACGAGCTTGTGAAGTTAAATAATCGGAAGCATCTTGTACTTCCATCGCAGAAATCTTTAGACTAGCGTATTCTTGTGTCATTTTTTGCACTCTTTCGAATTGGAAAGAAAGCATGTATAAAGAAACGACAAGCATCACTAAAATAGAAACACCAAAACCACCGAGAATCCACGCTACAGTTTTAATAGAAATACTCTTTTTTGTCTTTTTATTGTCACTATGTTTTTCCATACACTTTGAATATTATAATCATTCAATAATTTAATTGAAGAGGGTAAACACAAAAATTTTTTAAAAAGCAAAGATATAATCTCAATATATTTTTTAACTAAAAAAGTTGAATATTTTTATTTTTTGGCGCCTTTTTCAGTAACTGTTTTACCTTTAAACCAACAGCCGTACATGCCAGGTCCACAGCAGACACCAACGATTGGACTAATAATATATTCTTCGGTTTTAAGATGTAATTCTTCTTCAATGCGTTTCTTTAAATAAGCCTTAGCCTCTCCTGGCATTGTTTCACCTAAATAGACGACATCAGTGACACCTTCCACCATGTTTTCTTTAACATAATTGAAACATTCCACCATTGCTTTACTTGGACCATGCACTTTCTTAAAAGTGTAATTGTTACCATAGATGTCCGCCATAATGAGAGGTTTGATGTTTAAAGTGTCCGCAAAGAAAGCAGCGGCACCACTCACTCGACCATAGGCTTTTAAATATTTTAATGTATCAATAGAACCGACTTGATGGTAATTTTGTTTATCTTGTTCGATATAGTCATAGACTTCTTTAATTGATTTACCTTGATCTCTAAGCTTAGCGGCTTCCACGACCATTAAGCCTAAGGCCATTTCAGCGCGGCAAGAGTTAATTGATAATATTGTTCTTTCTGGATATTTTTCTTCTAGATCTTTTCTAATTAATTCAAATACTCCTCTTGTACCACTTAAGGCATCAGTGCAAGCGATATAAAGAATATCAATGCCTTTATCTAGGTATTTTTCACATTTTTCCATGAATTCTGTCGCTGTCACTAAGGAGGTAGTAATGGTCACATTTGGATCTTTTACCCAAGCATATAATTGTTCTCTAGAAAATTCTTCATAATCTAAATCACCATGCTTTTGATCACCATTAATAATTAAGCCCATACGGAAATAATCAATGCCATATTGCTCTCTTAGTTTTTTAGGCATGCCAGAGGAGGTATCAGTAAAAATTTGAAAAGCCATATATTATAAACTCCCTTATAAATTTCTTTAAAATGATAGCATAGTTACTTTGTTTTATAAACAATATCATTGATAAGATATGTGTTGAATAGTAACATTTTTACTATGACTGTAAGAATTAGTGACCACTTTACTTATAAGAAAATCTCTAGAATCACCATCTTCCCAATTATGATGATGGTTTTTCTTTCTTTATATTCTGTAGTAGACGGCTTATTCATCGCTAATTATTCTAATAACAACGCCTTTGCGGCGGTTAATCTCATCTTCCCATTTATCATGATTATCGGCTCTATCGGTTTTATGCTTGGAACAGGTGGTACCGCTTTAGTTTCTAAATATTTAGGTGAAGGCAATCAAGATAAAGCTAATAAAACATTTTCGTTAATTATCTACACCACTTTAGTTTTTGGATTTGTCTTTTCTTTGGTGGGATTCTTTTTAGTGAAGCCTGTAGTTTCTTTGATGGCTTCTTTTACTACTGATTCAACAGAAGAGATGATTGAATACGCCACTCTATATGGTAGAGTGATGATGTTAGGACAAATAGCATTTATGCTACAAAATGTCTTCCAATCATTTTTCATGGTGGCAGAAAAAGGTAAAATGGCTTTCTTATTCACCTTTTTAGCGGGTGTTTCTAACATTGTTTTTGATACTTTATTTATCGCTATTTTAAAGATGGGTATATTAGGGGCGGCATTAGGAACGATTATCGGCTATGCTATCGGTGGCTTTGGTCCACTTCTATATTTCATATTTAAAAAAGATTTACCAATTAAATTAGGTAGATCTTATCTTAATTTTAATGATTTATTTCAATCTATTTATAACGGCATGAGCGAATTTATTTCAAATATTGCGATGAATTTAGTTTCTGTTGTTTATAATTCTCAGCTTCTAAAAGCCTATGGCGTGAATGGCGTCTCTGCGTATGGCATCATCATGTATGTCTCTTTTATATTTGTGGCAATATTTATCGGTTATTCGATTGGTATGGCTTCGGCGGTTGGCTATAACTATGGAGCAAAAAATAAAGATGAACTGCATAATATTTTTAAGAAAAGTCTATTTGCAATGGCGGTTTTAGGTTTCTCGATGTTTATTCTTTCTACCGCTACCGCATTCCCTTTTGCCCTATTATTTGGTAGAGGAGAAAAAGATTTAATCGATTTAACAGTTCATGCGACATTGGTTTATTCAATAGCGTATTTAGCGATTGGTTTTTCAATGTTTTCTTCTTCTTTCTTTACTGCACTTAATAATGGAGCGGTCTCCGCGATTATTTCTTTAATGCGTACATTAGTATTCCAGATTGGCATGATTATGCTATTTCCCATTATATTTGGTGAAAAAGCTCTTTGGTGGGCATTAGTGGTTGGTGAATTATTAAATGTTGTTTTAGCGTCAATTTTCTTAATCGCTAATAAGAAAAAATACGGCTATTAATATAATTAATAATAAGGATATAAAGAAAGGAATGATCGAATGACCATTCCTTTTAAAACTGTTCACTTAATTAAGCGTTAGGAACGAATTTGAAGAAGTCAATGTTTGGAACTTGATCTGCTTCTTCACCGAGCGCTTTAACTTCGATGGTATTTTCACCGGCTTTAAGGGTAACAACACCGAGTAAGTAATCAGTGAATGTACGGCCAGAGATAGCGGTTTCGGCTGGGATAGCAACGGCAGTATTATTAACTTTAACTTCCACAACAGCGGCTAAATCCGCAACATCAGTCAAACCATATTGACCAGCGGCTCTACCGTTTAAATACATCTTATAGGAACCAGCACTAGTGACATTGAACTTAATTGTTAAGACTGCACCAGCACCCCATTGAGCGGTACATGTTTCGCCACCACTTGTGGTTCTACGGATAATAGCGGTATCAGCTTCAGCGATATCAACATCACCGATTTTACCTGTTTCAATTTCGGCTTTGATTTCACCAGCAACGACTTTGTCAGTAACTTTGATAGTTACTCTTGTAGATTTCATACCAGTTTTTGTCACAAAGATTGTGGCATTACCTTTAGCAACACCAGTGACTAAACCAGTTTCACTAACTGTGGCAACTGCTTCGTTAGAAGTAGCATATGTCACACCAGCAGTAGCGCATTTTAATTGCACTGTAGCTTCTGCTTCAATTGTTAATTCAGCTTCATCGTTTGTAATAGCAATAGCTTCTTTTTCTGCGGCTGGGACAACGGCAATTGTTGCAGCACTAGCGGCATAGATTTCTAAATCATCTAAATAAGGAGCGTTGCCTTTCATGGTGATTTCTAAAACGTTATTGCCAGCAACTAAATCATACATGCCAAATGAGACACCTTGGAATTGATAGCCACCTTGGCCATCTGAGTCTGTTTCATATTTGCGAGAGGCTAAATCGATAGCGGCGTTATTGAATTTAGCTTCCATGATATCGCCTAATGGATCAAATGAATTGTTATGACCCATGGTGAGCATCAATTCAGCTTTAACAGCTTTATCGGAAGTAAATGTTAATGTTTCTTTATCACCTTCACCGAAGTAACCGACACATGTGCCATCGGAAGCTGAAGATTTGGTGTAGACTGGGGTTTCAAATGGACCACGGTCATTGTTGTACCACATACCATCAGCGGCATAGTGATCTGCATCTTCCATGTGTAAGGTTGCGGTTGGAGCAGGTCTTTCCACGTTGATGACAATTCTACCATCGGTGTGACCTTCCTTCTTAGCGGTAATGGTTGCACTACCATAACCTTTTGCGGTCACTAAACCTGTATCACTAACATCAGCAACATTCTTGTCTGAAGAGGACCAGGTAACGCCTTCCTTATCTGCGGCTAATTGGACTGTTTCATTAAGTCCTAATTTTGTTTTGTTATCTGCGGCAGTTACCTTGATACTTGGTTTAGCGGGAACTGAAGAGACTGGTTGGTTACTAGAACCTTGTTTGCTTTCGTCTTTCTTGTCACATGCGCCCAAGCCTAAAACTAACGCTGCCACGGCGAATGGAAGAAATACTTTCAATTTTTTCATTGGGTAAAAAACTCCTTTTCTTTCCCAATCAACCAAAAAAATCATAGACAAAACAAATTCGTTTATGATTCGCAATTCCCTTATTGCTTCCATTATATACAACATTTATTTGTTTAGCATAGAAAAAAATAACGATAATTGCTGAAAAAGTATTTATAATGCTTTTTATTTATTGTGATTTTTTATTCTTATTTCATAAGGGTTTTATCTATAAATTAATCCTTAATTAATACAATGACAAAAAGTTTTGAATATATTTTACTTTTTTGACTTTACAACTATTTTTTATCAGCATAGAATTAATACAGTTAATACAGATTATGGAAACCAAGAAACCTTTGTTCATTAAAATTAAAGACTTTTACGAAAGACTGATCGATATGGAAGCTTATCATGAGGGCGATATGATGCCTTCTGTAAGAGAAGTTGGTCTCTCTTTTGATGCGAATCCAAATACCGTTCAAAGAGCTTTCACTCTTATGGTGGAAGATGGCTATCTAGAATCGATTCCTAAAAAGGGATTTTATGTTAAAAAAGTGACCGTGGACCGTTATAAAGCGTTACGCGAATCATTAAAAGAAATTATTAAACAAGGTTACAGCAAAGAAGAAATTAAGAAAGAATTGGAGGGTTTAGACGATGATTGCGATAAATAACTTAGTCAAAACTTTCGGAAACGTTAAAGCAGTCGATGATTTAACACTGACGATTAACCCTGGTATCAATGGCCTAGTTGGTGAAAACGGCGCTGGTAAATCAACACTACTACGTCTAATCTCCGATGTTTATGATGCCGATAATGGAAATATTTATATCGATGGCTTAAAGAGTAATCTAGTGGAAGCGAAAAAGGAAGTATTCTTTCTTCCTGATGATCCTTATGCTCCTAAAAATTACACCATTCAACAAGTATTTAGTTTTTATTCCACTTTATTTGCGTTGGATAAAGATAAATTCTTAAAAACAATGAAGAAATTAAATCTTCCTACTGATAGAAAGATTGCAACATTCTCTAAAGGTATGAGAAGACAGTTCTTCATCGCCCTAGCCTTATCTAGCAAAAGCAAATATATCTTATTAGATGAAGCATTTGATGGACTTGATCCACTAGTGCTCGATGCGATTAAACAAGAAATTATCGCTGATGCTGAAAATAAAACATATCTACTTTCTTCTCATAATATTTCATGTTTAGAAAGATTGTGTGATAACTTCATCTTACTTTCTAAAGGAAGATGTGAGAAAAACGATAATATTGAGCACCTTGGCGAATCGTTCGTTAAATATCAAATCTTAGCCAAAGAAGAGATTACTAAAGAAGATTTAGAAAACTTAGGTTTAAAAGTGCTTTCATTTAAGAAAGTTGGTTCGATTAGTAATGTCGTTTTCTACGATAACATCGATGAAAAAGTTATTAATAACCACTACCACGTTATTTTAAATGAAAAGATTGCAATTGATCCTGATGAACTAATTGCCTTGGAAATGTTAGCCGCAAGAAAGGAGGATAGATAATATGAGACGTTATATTTTTGGTTCGATTCTTAGAAAATTACCACTATTTATTGTTTTAACCGTCGTTCTCTGTTCTGTAGCGATATTCTCTAGTAATGATGTGGGATTTATCGTTTCTCACCCTATTAGTAACCCTCAATATTCCTCAGGACCAACTGACGCAGGGTTCTTAGCTTTGATTATTTTCTTCTTTATCTTTATGACATTCTTACCACTATTCAGCATGAACTACCGCTACTCATTAGCTAAAGCTGACCTTTATAAACAGGCACCATATAAGAAGAAAAGCATTAGATATGCTGAACACTTATCAACATTAATTATTGTTTTAATTGGTTTTACGTTAGCGTGCTTATTACTAGTGGGCTTAATTGCCTTTAGAAATGGCTATGCCAAAGTTAATGTAAACACTGCTTCCACTGACTATATTTATGAAGTAATTACTTATAATTATGTCTATTACATCCCTCTATATTTTCTCTCTGTTGTCTTAGGAACTGCGCAATATTTCATCTCTTATTTCTTAGTTTCTAGAAGTAACTGCGCTCGTAACTCAGTTTTAGTATTGATAACTGGTGAATTTGCCTTGATGGCTTTTATTACCATTCTTGCTAGCTTTATGAACGCTACATCTAAAACTGCTTCGTTTACTTTTTTATGCTTTACTGGTGCTTCTCCAGCTTTGCCTATTATTACTCTTTCAGAAATCTTTAACCGCGCGATCATTTATAACGAAAACTACTTCGCTTTATTGAATGAAGAAGCTGATTATTTTTCAACTGGAGTGGTTTTATTCTTACTCATTTCTAACTTCATTATTTATTTTACTGTCGCTATCCTTGGTATCATTTCCTTTACAAAAGAGGCAGATCCGTCAGGTGAATTTGCAGGAAAGCCAAACACCAAAAAACCATATCAAGAGATAATTTTCCATGTCGGGTTCGGACTTTTAGGCACTTTTATCAGCGCTATGGTCTTAAGATTAAATATGCTTTCTTACTTCTTATTTCTTGTATTATTTTTAGCATCATATTATCCTTTATACGGGACATTAATCCGCAACTTCAAATTAAAGCCTTGGCAAATAGGCATTATGGCGGGTGTCGTCCTATTCGTCATCATCGTTAGTGCCTTTGATAATTGGGTATATGACGTATATTATTACCATGAGTATTAAGGAACAATCTTCTTATTAATACTAAAAAAAGCCAGTTGTGCTCCCTTTTGACTGGCTTAACCACTGCCTAATCGTAGTGGTTTTTATTTTTCTTTAAAACGATTAAAAAAGCCATCAGAAGGAGAGTGATGGCTTTATAGAAAGAACTAGCTTCCACTAGTTGGTGTGCGTTAAGAATTGACTCAACTCACCAATTGGAATTGGTTGAGAATATTTAAAGCCTTGTAAATATGAAGCTGACATATTGATGCAGCGATTCTCATCGTTATTACTTTCAACACCTTCATATAAAACTGAGTAATCAAGATCTTTAAACATCGTGGCTAATTTACTAACAATTAATTTACTACGTGCGTTAGTGCCACTGGCGATGACCATGGAGCGGTCAAATTTGATAATATCAAATGGTAATTCTAAAATACGTTCCATATTGCTATAACCCGTACCAAAGTCATCGAGATAGAATTTAATACCTTGGTTATGTAATTCTTCAATTTTAGCTTTGACGAAATAGAAATCGTCTTCGTTTTTTGATTCAGTTATCTCAATAGCGAGCTTATCACCACTGATGTTATTTCTTTTAAGGATTTCTTCAATATCCGTACAAAATCTTTCATCTTTTAATTCGATAGCGGAGACATTAACGCTTATTCTTTTAAATTTATATCCATTAGTGACGAATTGACTAATAGCCTTGCATGTCTTATTAAGGATGATTTTTGTTAAGACATGGATATAGCCACGTTGTTCAGCAAGCGGGACGAATTGGTCAGGATAAACGATACCATTTCTTGGTAAATCAAGACGCATTAAAGCTTCCGCAGTGTCAAACGACCCTGATTCAATATTAAAAACAGGTTGGCAGTACGCTAAAACACGTGGATCATCTAAGTCACATTTAAGGTAGATATCTTCGAGTTCTTTAAGTATGTTTTCTCTTTTTCTAAAGTTTTCAATATCATCTCTATTGACACGATGTTTAGTGTTTTCAGGAATATATGTATGAATGAAATTAATGAATGACAAATATTCATTAGATTCACTTATTTCATCAATTGATTCACCATATACAATCTTATATGGAATTTTAAATGTCTCATATTGCTCTTCAAATGCTTTTAAAATCGTATTCATCCATTGGATGTAATCGGGATTAGAATCCTTTCTTCCTAATAGGACAAGCTGACCATTATTGATTTGGAATAAAACACCATTACGGAACAATTCTTTGGTAAATTTAATTGTTTGTGCTTTCACTTCATCCGGCATCGTTTTACCTTCACCAACGAAATTAGGCAAAAGCAATGACATGAAAATAAATTCTTTTCTATTATCATAGAGATTTTTAACCATCTGCTCTAATGAATTAGAATTTAATGTTCCTAAGTTAATATCCATCGGATTAGCGTGAACGATATAAAGCATACCAATAATAGGTAAAGCGAATGTCAAAGTAGTTAATGAATCTTGATTGATAAATAACTGTCCAGCACGAATAATAACCGATAAGGCAACAATGCTATAAAAACCATTAGCGACACGTCGGTGGACTAACTTTCTTTCAGTAATTAATAAATAAAGAATAAAACCAAAATAGACAAAATAGCCGACGGTAAAGATGTCAAAGCCTTCTTTAATTTCTTTTGTTTCTCTATTTATAGAGAAGCCAATGCTAGTGAGAGTAAAGACAATATCCGCAATCGTGAAAGCGGCGAATAAAATAGACGAGATTATTGCCACTCTTCTTGACTTACTATGTTCCATGTTAGTAATAACAGAAATATATAAAGTGAATAAGAATAGCACCTGAAATAACAGTGTTTGATAAAGAAGTCTTAACGAATATAATAAACCGTTCACACCATCAAGCTTTGCATTCACTACTTCATGGAAACCAACGTGAAGAATAGAAGCTGTAAAAACTAATCCGACGATAACAAAGAAGATCTTAGCGGCTTTTTTATGAGAGACATAAGAGGTCGCTAACAAAATAAAAACGACGATACAAATGCCGATTGTCGCGACATCGCCCATTCGTGAGTAATTCTCAATAAAATGCTCTGACGTAAAGATAGGCATTCTAATTTCTCCCTTTTAAACTAGTAAACCTTGCTCGCCAAAATGATTATTCTTTATTATCCCTATGATATAGAGGGCAGCTATTTGTCTACATTATTATTACCACTTTTATAAGCGCAATAAAATAGTTTTTTCACGAAAAGTTGAATATGTGGTTGAATAGAATTCCACTCATTTATATATAAAGCAGACATTTATATTGATTAAATGTCACTTTTTAGTTTCAATATCAGAATCTTTAATTTGCACAGGATTATCGATATCAAAATAGCAATCATCTTGATAAACTAGGCACTCGTATCGTTCGCCTTCTTTGATATCTTCAAAGCGATAAGCATTAAAGCTGAGACTTAGGATATGTTTTTCTCCTGATTGACCTTGATATTCTAATTCAACAGAATACTTAGGCATGCCACGACGGTAGATATGCCTCACCACTGTTTTAACTAAACACGTAGATTTGATGCCTTTGGCTTTTACTTCATTACATCTCCTACCATTTATTATGTTCCAAATACCAACACCAATACAAAATGCTGAAATTGGTAGTAAGAAAAATAAAGGAGCAAGAAATAGACCACTAGAGAAGAAACCTTTATTAGATGAATGTTCGTAATAATAACCATTCCCACCAACGAGTACTGGATAGAGATCATCTTCTTTAGGTGGAATTGATTGTTCTTTGATAAAGAAATAAATAAAAATAGCGGCGAGCATTCCAATGATGAACACACCAAGTACGATCATAACAATACCTGCGTTTACGCTACTTTGATGACGAATTCTTTGCATAATTATTACCGATATTTATTATCAATATTTTTTTCGGTAATTACAACAAAAAATTACTTTTTTATCGTTAAATAATTAATCAATCTAATTTCTTAGAATTATGGTAGATCGGTGGATAGATATTATTGTTATTAAAACCCGCTAAACGGCATATTTCTTGATGAACTCTTATTGTTAAGTCATCAACTTGTTTCGTTTTATCTAAATTCTTATCAGCGTAGATTGGTTCACCAATATTTAATGTCAAAGCAGCGGGTTGCTTAAATAGATGTTTTCTAATCAAACTTGGTTTTCGATATGAAAACGCCATTGGGATAATTGGTTTATCATTTTTAATTGCTAAAGAAGAGGCACCATTTTTAAATGGACGGATTGGAGTGTAATATTCCCACATACTTCCTTCAGCGTAAATATGCAATATATTGCCTTCTTTTAAGATCTTTTTTAAAGAATTAGAGAAAGCCACTGTAGCCTCATTATCGTTTAAAGGAATTGGTATTCCTCCCACCATTCTCACTAATGGCCCACTTTCACCATTAACATTTTTATCCCAGGCTAATAAATATGGCCATCTATAACAATGAAAGGCTTTCATGATGCATATATAATCCCACATATGCACGTGATTAGCGACAGTGATCGCCCCATTTCTTATTAACTTTTTATTTCTTTTTAAACTCTTTTTTCCTTTTATTCTTATTCCCATTTTGAAAAATGTCAGAATAGGGAAAACTAAAATAACTAAAAGTAATCTAACCCAAAACCTTTTAAAGGCGAATCCTTTTGAATAATCAACATATGGATAATCCTTATCAAAGATAAAGCCACGATCCATATTGACTTTTAAATAATGTTGACTCGTATCTTCTGGATAAGGATATTTATTATTTGTGTTAGGAATAAACATATCTTCTTTATTTTATATCTTAGATAATAATAGATAAATAATTGCTTGGTATGATGTCTGAAAAAGTGTAAAATAACGTTAAGAGTTCTAAAAATATAAAAATTTTAATTTTTAAAGATTTTTTCTATCAAAAATTGTTTATTAGAAGCGAAAAATATAATAAATTATTAAAGAAAGGTTGGTTATAGCTATGTCTACAGTTGAACAAATTAAAGCTGCATACGAAGCTTTCGTCGCAGAAAACGAAAAATTCGTTGAAAAAGGCAATAAAGCTGCTGGTGGCCGCGCCCGTAAAGCCTTAATGGAACTTGCAAAACTAGCAAAAGTTCGCCGCGCTGAAATCCTTGAAGAAAAGAAATAGTTCTTTAATTAGGAAGATAAAACGAATGGTTGAGTCCATTCGTTTTTATTTTTTCTTCTTTCTTTTTCTTGTAAAGAACCTTTTCCATTTGCTCTCTTTTACTTCTTTTTTATCTGGAGCTGGATTAACTTGTTCGGTTACTAATGGTTCTTCTTCATCTATTACTGTCCCTTTTCTAATAAAGAGCATGACTAGATAGAAGATAAATATCGCTGAAGTCACACTAATGCCGATGATATTAGCAAGATAATAAGGAATAAATCGACCAAGGGCTAAATTAGGTTCCGCTAGGATGTAAATAATAATAACTGCGGTCATAAATATCGCCGGTATCCCTGTAAATAATGACTTATATTTATTAGTCCCGTGCTTTAATAAATAAATTGTTGAGACCCATAAAGAAGCGGCCGCTAAAGCTTGATTTGACCAAGCAAACCACCGCCATAAGACGTTAAAGTTAGCGGCGTCAGCGAAGTTCCAAATACTGATCGCTATCACTAAACCAAATAAAGGTAAAGTTAAGATAATACGAGTACGTATTTTCTTTTGATTAATATGGAAGGCTTCCGCCACAATTAACCGACAACTTCGTAAAGCGGTATCGCCACTTGTAATTGGACATATTACAACACCAACAATGGCTAATACTGTTCCAACTGGTCCTAAAACACCTTTAGATATTTCATTAACAGAATTAGAACTTCCGCCAATAGCGCTTAAAGCGGACCAACCTTCTTGTGTATCAACCCTAAAGAATGCCATAGCAGCGGCTGCCCAAATTAAAGCGATAACACCTTCTGCTACCATTGCTCCATAAAATATTTGACGTCCTTCTTTTTCACTTTTGATGCATTTGGCAATCATTGGTGATTGAGTAGCGTGGAAGCCACTGACTGCGCCACAAGCGACTGTTGTCATCATAAATGGCCACCAAGGAAGACCACCATTAGCGTTAGAAAAATCTTTGAGATGACCGATTAATTCTAACATTGGATAACTATTTGAATTAGCCATGATACCAATGATGACCGCTACTGCCATCACGATAAGAATAACGCCAAATACTGGATAGATTTTACCAATGACTTTATCGATTGGAACGATTGTACTAACAAAGTAATAGACGAGAATGATAATCATCCAAATCCAAGCTTTAACGTTACCACCGGTTAAAGATTCTAATAATGTTGAAGGCGACACCACAAAGACTGCGGTGACTAAAATTAATAACACTACTGAGAACAATCTCATGATGTGTTCAAATACTTTACCAGCGTATTTACCTGCTAATTTAACGATGGAGCTACCATTATTTCTAGAGGAGATCATGCCTGAAAAATAATCATGCACTGCTCCACCTAGAATACAGCCTAAGACAATCCAGACAAAAACAATTGGACCAAATAAAGCACCACTAATAGCGCCAAATATTGGACCAGTTCCAGCAATGTTTAATAATTCAATGAGAAATGCTTTCCATTTTGGTAACGGAGTGATATCTACACCATCAGGATTAGCAATAGCGGGTGTTTTTCTATCATTATCAATAGCAAAGACTTTTTCAGTGACACGACTATAAATGAAGTAGCCACCGATTAATAACGCTAGAGCAATAAAAAATGTCACCATAATAAAATAACTCCCTTTTCGATTATTATATTAGCACGTTATTTGTCAGAAAAGTACCACAAAAAAACTCACAAACAAGTGAGTTTTAATTGTTATTTTTTATCGATTTTAATAATCTTAGTAAATCCAGTTAATTCAAGCACTTCCATGACTGAAGGACTAGCGTTAATGATTGTCATTTCATCATCAGTACTAAGTTGCTTTCTAGCGGCTAAAAATATTCTTAATCCCGCACTGGAAACATAAGTGCATTGATCTAAATCTAAAATCAAATTATCAATTTTGTTGATATCCGCTTTTAAAGAGGATTCTAAAATTGGACTAGTAACACTATCGACTTCACCGATGATTTGTACTGTTAATGTTCTTTTATCAATTGATTTTTTGATTTCCATATGCTTGATTATTTTAATAATTTATCGCTAAATGTCAAAACTATTTTTCTTGATTACTAACGTCGTTAGTTTGATTAATATCTTCTTTTTCTTTCTTTTCTAATTCTTGGATGCGTTTTTCAATATCAGCGATATTAGCGAAATATTCTTTATCTTTTGCTTCTTTTTCACGATATTTAGATAATTCTTTAACGAATGCCGCAGCGATAAAACCAGAAGGTAAAGCGAAAATAATAACACCGATAACAGATGTGATCATGGCCACTACTCGACCAGCGATTGATGTAGGAATAATATCACCATAACCAACAGTAACCATCGTGACTACTGACCAATAAACAGCGTCAAAGAATGTTGGGAATGTATCTGGTTCAACGTTAAAAATAACTAAAGCGGAGAACAAAATATAAGTGATTAAAATGAAGAAAATAGACATTAAGACATAGCCATAATTTTTAAGAACATTAGTTAAAATCATGATTGATTTTGAATAGCGGATAAACTTCAAAAATCTTAATGTATAAACCAAACGTAAAAGCATGGCAAATCTTAAGCCTAAACCGAAATCAGTAAAGAGTGGCAAGATACAAATTATATCGATAATAGCAAAGAAAGTTACTGGGTAGATTAAGAAAGATAATTTACCTTTTTTAATTCTAAAATCAGCGGTTAACCATCTTAATAAATAGTCGATAATAAAGATGGTAACAACGACAATATCGGTGTATCTAAAGACTGGATATTTATCATGGAACGCTAATGGTAATAGACCCATGATAATAGCGATGATCATCACCACATCATAAACACGGCACCAGATAGATGGGCCAGTCCAAATATTGATAATGTCACTAATTTTCTTTCTGAAATTGTACATAGCCTTATTATTTTATAATAGTAATATTTTTAATTCAAAGAGGGAGATTAGTATATCTCATTTTGTAAAGCACCATTTCTAATTTTAAGTGATCTTTTATTTTGGTAATAACACAAAAAACTGTTTAATTAATGAAAAAAATATTTTATTACTATGCAAAATGTATAATCAGCGTTTATTGTTTTAGTAAATCGTTATTAAGTGAGCACGTTAACATGTAAGCGTAATTATCATCTTCAAAGAAACCATAGACTCTATCTTCAAATGGTTTAATGAGTTTGACGTTAATAAGCTCGTCACTATAATCACTATAAGAATCAGGATAAATATTTGATAATAAGCGATATTGATTATGAAGTAATTGCCAAATACTATTGCCTTCCCCTACTTTGAGCTCCACGACTTTTGCAAATACTACTGTTTTGCCAGTGCCAGTTGGGAGCACCAACAAGGTGTGTTGATGCCCCTCACTCCACTCTTTACAAATGGCTTCGACTGCTTCTTTTTGATATGGACGTAAATCGTACACATATAAGTTGCAATCTTGCGGTGCAATCTTGCAAGCTTGTAGGATTACGGCTGAAAGTTGGGACAACGCAAAAAAGGCTCAGTATTTAACTGAGCTAAGAGTTGATTGTGATTAATGATTATCTAGGTTTACTGAAATCTTTTGCAGACAATAACTTAAACATTAATATGTTTTCTGGAGACAAGTAATAGTCTCGCGTCCTATAGGTTCCATTTTCATTCCATTGGCACAATTCATATACTCGTTCAGAAAGCAATTTAGAGCAAATAACAACTCTTTCTTTTTCCGAATAAGGAAGCTTTAATGCTTTTGGGTCGTCTCTAGTACTCGGTTGAAACCCTAATTCCTTCGTTTCAGGATTAAGAAGTATTCTCATATATGATGGCTTGCCTAAAAGTCTTGCTGCATCCATTGATAATCGAATATAGCCTTTATGTTTTTGGATAGTGAGGTTAATTCGTATTCTTGCCATGATTATTCCTTCCGTTCTTCTGAGTTATTTTCAAATAATGATAATTGATCCGTATCATTGGTGACTGGTGGGTTTATCTTCTTGACTTTTTTAACAATTTCCATCCTTTGATAACCAGCTAATAAACCGACGCTATCTTCCTTATCTCTTTCAGTAAAAACATAGCCGTAACTATTTTCCCACTCCGTAGGAAGAAGAACTTGTCTATTGTCTTTAGTGACAATATGTTGTTCTGCATCTTTCAAATTAAAGACAATCAATGTTTCTCCCCTAGAGTGAACTATTTTACCGATAATTTTGTACCAAGTATCTGCACTCCATCCCATATCTCTATAGAGTTTTTGTGATAGTCTTGCTGCTGGAATATTATCCTTTGGCATTCTTCTTCCAGTTTTCTTTTCTATTTTTGACCATTTGACAGCATCTCTATCATCAGCATCTACCGGCTTAACGATAAGCTTCATATTAACTGGATCCATTAAAAAGATGACATCATCAACATCAGCCAACTTTCTAACTAAAGAAGCACTAAACCTAACACCTTTTGGCTTGATTGAAATAGATGGATCATAAGTGTGAGCGAAGTGTTCTTTTCTTACTACTTGTAGACCTGAAATGTCGATATCTTCTTCAATAATTTCAATAACGTTTTTAGAACGACTTTTATCAACCACTTCTGAAACTTCTACTAAAGTAGGGTTATTGGTTTCTTCCATTATTGTTATCTCCTTTCTTCAGTTTTTCTATGTGAAGGGCCACTAGTTTTTTGGCTTCTTTCAACCATTCTTCGTCATCTTTAATAGGAACAACTTCTGCATCCAATTTCCATTTTTTAAAGATGTCCATTATGTAAAGGCGGTTAGTATATGCTGTTTCGTAAAAATTAGTGCCGTAATGATCAACAAAATCGTTCCAAATGTAATAAGCGATATATTCGGTTCCGTCATCATATTTAATGATTTCTTTTGTTTCGGCTTCAGCATCTAAAAGATTAAAAAGAATAATACTATCACCGTGTGAGCTGGTTCTTGTTACACCTGCAATTCGATATTTAAAATTCACATTCCAGTTAAGACACTCAAATAAAATTTGAGCAAATCCACTACACTTTTTGTAAATTGTTTCTAGTTTTCCGTTATTATGTTTCACCCATCTAATAGCGTTATGGCTGTTTTCATCACTTGGTCTGATTGCTAAAAGACCTTCATATGGTTCAAACAATATCTCGATATAATCAGTATCTCCAAGCTTTCTTAAACAGGTTGTGTTAAAAAAGAGTTCATCATACTTAAACCAAACTGATGGTGTGGCTTTTGTCATCATTAAGCGAATATTAACTTTTTGGAAGCCATCTAAATCAAAATCACTTAAATCCTGCTTGGCGATTGTTTTATTATCATCAATACGATTTCCTTCTTTATCTAGTTTAAAAACATAGTTAGAAGCATATAGGTAATTATCATATCTAAATCCTGGATATCTAAGAGAAACAGGGACAAATCCTTTTAAAGCACCACTATTGATAACTGACAAAGATGGAATATCTCCATAATAATGAGCGGTTTTGTATAACCTCTTAAGCTCAAGAGCATATTCATACATCTCTACTGGAACAATCCCTTCATGGTGATCATCCATTTTATAAAGCTTTCTTTGTCCTGGAAGGCCTTCATTCTTTTTAGATTTATGATCAAAAAAGTTCGGAGTGTATGTTTTTCTAGCAATAATCTTTCCGCACCTGCGTTCATTATAAATAATGTTATCGACTACATTTGTGTTCCACTTGCATTCACCATTTACATTGGAAATGTAGTTTAATTCAGTCATTATCTCAGCGATTTGCTTTTTGGTATATCCAGTTACGAGCATTGAATAAACAAGCCTTACAACTTCAGCTTCTTTTTCGTTAATAACATATTGTTTATCGACGATGTCGTATCCAAATAAACGAGGAGTAAGAAAATGTCCTCTTTCAAATCTCCTATCATATGACCAGTTCATTGAATTACTTTTTTGACGAGATTCTGCTTCCGCTACCATTCCCATCATTTCAAGAATCATTTCTTGGTCGCTCTTCAAAGAATCAATGTTCTCTCCTTCAAAGAAGACTCTTACTGGTGGATTTAAATATTTAAGTTCTCTAACAACAGTTAAGATATCGTGAACGTTTCTAGAAAAACGTGATGTTTGTTTCACAATGATCATGTCGATTTTTCCAGCTTTTGCGTCGAGAATCATTCGATTAAATTCATCACGGTGCTCCATTTCAGTACCAGAAAGACCTTCATCAGCATAAATTCCAACGTTCACCCAGTTCTTATGTTTTGCTATATATTCGTCATAATAAGTTTTTTGGATTTCAAAAGAGCTAGTTTGTTTTTCATCATCAGTTGAAACACGGCAATAAGCAGCTACTCTAACTGGCTTATCCGATTCATCGACTTCAGGAATTGGTTCTGGCTCAACAATGGTAATTCCTTCTAATTTGCTTCGATGATAATCACGAATCTTATCTTTATTGTCCATCATTATCACCACCTAAAGACCAATACCATCCATCTTTTTTCTTTATAGCTTTACAATTGATTTCTTTTCTAGCTTCATCCATTGTTCTCCTAGATAAATTGTATTTTTTAGCTTTAGCTAACATGGAAGTGGTTTTAACATCTCCTTCAAGCAATGAACTCATTAAAATCTTCTTTGCTAAATCGCGTTTAGATAGTTTGCTTTCTTCACTTAATAAATCTTCTTCAGAAACTTTTCCTAAGTAATTGATTGAACCGTTATTTTTAAATTCAAAAGCAACAGGTGTTCCTTGCATGCTCAAATTATTCTTTATTTGTGAAACAATTCTTATAAATGGAGAGCCTTCTTTTCTTTTTAGCAATAAGACACTCCTAGCTATTGCAACTATATCTATTGAACCCAAAGACCTATATAAATCTTTTTCGCCAGCAGTTTTATTCATGTGTCCAACTAAGACAACCGCGCATTCATTATCTTTAGCGGTTTGTGTAAGTCTTTTGAGAGTGTTTCTCATCGCGGTGACATTGGTAATACTTTTTTCGCCTAAGAACGATTGAATAGGATCTAAAACTATTAGCTTTGCGTTTACTTCTTTAACGTATTTATCAAGTTCGCCATTTTCAATCGATATAGGAGATGATTTATCTATAAAATAGATACACGAAGTATCTGCACCATATTTGACTAGCTTTGGTTTTATAGTGTCTTCGGAATCATCTTCTTGAGATTGATAGATAATATTTATCTTCTTCTCACATAAATCCTCAATGTTTTGCTTTCGTTTATTCTTAGATAACAAGGCAGTCAAAAATAAAACAAACGACGTCTTTCCATCGCCAGGGTCACCTTCAATAATAGTAATCTTCCCTAAAGGAATATAAGGTTCCCATAGCCATTCAATCTTTTTAGTTTTAACTGAACGATACGATTTAACGCTTCCAATATCCATATCTTAGATATTGTAGTTTTTCATCACTTTTAAAATAACACTTTATATCGTGTTTTTTCCTCGTTTTAAAAAGTGTCTAAATTAACTTGCGATCGTTCCTCTAATATTTGATATATGTCATATGAAAGGAGGAATAAATCTTGAAAGATTTAGCGACTAGAATTGGTCAACTAATGGAACAAAGAGGATGGACAGCATATAAGTTAGCAGAAAAAGCTGGACTTAAAGACACCACTGTTTACTCGTTGTTTGATAAGAAGAAATGTAATCCAACTTTTGCCACGCTTGTTGCTATTGCTGATGCTTTTGAAATAACACTTTCGGAATTATTTGTCGAAGAAATAAAAGACCCAAATAGTTTTATGATTTCACAAAAGTATGATGCCCTTAGTGATAAGTCGAAAGAGATAATTGATTTCTTACTTAAAAAATTAGATTAGTCCAATTAGAAGGCTGCAAAAATTTTGCAATCTTGAGGCATTATTTCTTTACAGTAAACAAGTTTAAAGAAAAAAAGATTCTTCGTGAGAACCTCATTTCTATAATTGCAATGTTATCTTGCAGCCTTACTTAGTCTTCGTTCAAGATATCGTTCCAAAGTAATGGTCGATTAGTTTGATTAATTGCACTAATTAACGCATTGATTATTCTTTTATAAAAGCTATATTCCCATTCACCAACATATTCCCTAATGTCCGATAAGAACGAATCAAATGATTCTTCTGACAACAAACTAATATTCTTATAAACACCAAGTACAGCTTCATCGTAGTCTTTATCTAGTCTTCCCATCTTATATTTTGAAAGCTCATTTAGGACTTTACTCATATTATCTGGTGTTAAATTGGCTTTTAACGCATCTTCGAATGTCTTTGTATCATCAAGATATAATTCGCAGGCCTTAAATAGCTTTACATCCATGAATAAAGACTCACCAAAATCTAAAGTTACTACTTCTCCATTTGGTCTTAGATAAAACTCGATAAAGTCATAATTAAGCAATATTCTATTGATGACATACAGACTTAAGAATTGCTTCTTTTGCTCACTATTAAAATTAAGCATGTCGGCCTTTTTAATTTTCTTTAGACCTTTTTCGTAAATTGTTCCGCATAGTTTTTGGCCTCCCAAGTCACACCATTTTATTTTTATGTTAGGCAAGCCTAAAAGTTTTATAAAACTTTGAGCAAAATATTCGTTATATCCCTGGATAGGCTCTTCAGGCTTTATAATGAATTGTTCTTGAGTGCTGAAGTCAGTGCAGAACCACTTCTCACCACCCAATCCCTTATTGTCATAAACCAATTTTTTGAAATTATTGCAAATTCGACTAGGCATAGTTACATTATTTTTTCAATTTCATCTATCAATTTTGAAATCTCAACATTATTAAAGATGCCTTCAAAATTAAGTTCTTCTCTTAGCAAATCGTGTTTATTAAATTTGCCGTTTTGAGAAATAAATATCAAAAGTTCCTTTGCATAGTTTGTTTGTTCTTCATTAAAACCTATCTCGGAAAGGTGAGTTAAGAAACTATTAACAAAGATAGGATTAAACTCTAGATTCTTTCTAATGAAAACAACTAAGTCATCATCAGCTTTAAAAAGTTCATTATACTCGTCAGCGGTTTTAGCAATTTTAACAACTTCCGATTTAAATTTCTTTATTGCATCATTAGTTGGCTTAATTAGGCATTGAACTTCTTGAACCAAAGGTTCAGTTGGGTTTTGTTGAATGAAGAAAAGTACTTTTTCCGCCAATGTTTTAAAATCATCGATTGAAATACGGAAGTCAACTTCTTCTTCATCGGCGTCGTCTTTAGAAGTAATTTCATCTTTAAAATCAGTGATAATCGGTTCGAATGCTGAAGGATCAATAAATCTAAGAAGCTCACGTAATTCGTTTCTGATCGAATCAACTTTAGTGACATTAGAATCATTCATAAATTCCTCGCTAGCAACATATTCTAGAGAAGGTTTATGTTCTGCCACTTCTTTAATGTGTCCTTTTACATCAATTAAATAGGTTGCAATGGTAAATATCGTTTTAGCGGTCTTTTTAAAATCTTTATTAGGATAGAATCTTAATGCAGCAAATTTGTAGCATAAATAGTCGAAAGTTCTTGCTGATTCCATATCGATTACACCAGTGATATTAGGTGCAATATATTTTTTTACTTCGGCAAATTCTGTTTGAGCAAAATTTACCCATCCAGCTAGTTCTGAATATTTATGGACGTATTTTAAAGCAGATTGAACACCAATAAAGTTTGTATTCATATTAGCCACTTCTTCAATTAGCTCATTTCTAATAGTTTCGCAGAACTTCTTATCTTCAACATCAAGTTTTGCATAATTAGCTAGCATTGCTCGATATAGTGCTGTCTTTTCCAAGAAAACTTTTTGATATAAAGATAAAACTACATCGCTTCTATCCGTTCTTCCTTCAGGATTCTGCTTAAAATATGGGAACACATTACAAATATCAAAAATAAGGAATCCTTGTTTGCTATTGTAAAGCTGTCTCGAAGTATCGTTTGTCATTCTTTCAAAGTATGCCTTGGCAGGAGAAATAATCTTTAAATCATCGCAAAGTCTAGTGCCTCTTCCTATCATTTGCCAGAATTTTATCTTAGATAAAACTTTCTTAAAGAAAACTAAGTTTACAACTTCTGGAATATCTACCCCTGTATCCATCATATCGACTGATACGACAATTCTAATACTTTGTTTTTCTTTGAATTCTCTTTGAAGAACTTCGTTATATTTAATTTGATTATCAATAACAACACAATAATCAACACCGTTTGGATTGTTGGCTAAACATAGTTCAGGATAAAGCTTTCTAAACTCATCTTGAATCATAATGGCGTGATTGTGATCTCTAGCAAAAATAATAGTTTTTCCGAGAGTATCGCCATTATTAACTTTTAAACCTTCTTCCATTAAATCTTGAAGAACTTTTCTTATTGTATCTTTATTGGTGATGACGTTATAGAATTCTTTACCTTCTATCTTTTCTGGAATTGTTCCATCATCTTCGGTGAACTTGTCTTCGTATTCTTCTTGCTCTTCTGGAGAAAGTTCCGCATAGGTTACACCATCCTTAAGGATGTCTGGAGTTCTATCAAGTGCTCGATAATAAGTTAAATAGCCGTCTTTAACGCCTCTAATGACATCATATTCATAGTTAGGCATCTCACTATCGAGATTAAATACTTTATATGTTGATTTATGAATATCATTTCTTGGAGTGGCTGTTAGGCCTATCATCAATGCATCAAAATAAGTGAATATCTCAGCATACTTATTAAATAAGCTTCTATGGGCTTCATCGACAATAATCAAATCAAAGTGTCCAATACCATATGGGCATGTTGATGTATCTTTAATTATGGAAAGCATCGATTGATATGTTGAAAAGACAATTCTGGCTTTGGATTCATCGCCTTCTTTTTGTCCTTCAACTATTACCATCATGGGGACGGTTGGAAGAAATTTCTCAAATGTTTCTTCCTTTGCTTGTCTAACTAAATTCTTCCTGTCAGCCAAGAAAAGAATTCGTTTAACATAGTTATTTCTTAAGAAAATATCACTTAAAGCACACGAAACACGAGTTTTACCAGTTCCAGTTGCAAGAACTATTAAAGACCTTGAATGTTTGCTTTTAAAATGCTTAATTACTTCATCAATTGCATCCACTTGATAATATCTACCAGAGATATCTAAATCAGGGTTGACATTATTAAGTGTGAATCCACGCTTTTGAATTAAATATTCTAATTCTTCCTTTTTATGGAAGCCAAAAACTTCACGAGCTGGATATACACCATCGATGATTTTTATAGTGTATCCATTTGTGTAATAAATGACGGGTCTTATGCCATATCTTTTTTCCAATGCGTCGGCATATAAGCAAGCCTGAACTCTTCCTTGCTCTTCATTGACAATGGACTTTTTTGCTTCTATTAAACCTAAAGGTTTACCATCATCACCAAATAAAACATAGTCAACAAAACCATTTCCAGTTGGATTTTCACTAGTTTTGGGCATTCCAACTACAGGAGTTTCGATACACGCTTTATTCTTTTCGATTAAATATTTTTCAGTTAGAACATCCCATCCAGCTAAACGAAGCTTAGGATCAATTAGTTCTAATCTTGTTTCTTTTTCATTTTTAGGCATAACTACTCCTTTCAACTAGTTGAAATACTCATCCATTTTTTTGTTTAGCAATTCTTGATAATAGTCAATTCTCTTTTGAACGTTAAATTTCAATTTATCTATTTGCTCTACGAAAGACCTGAATTGTTTTTCTTCAGCATCAGTAGGAGAAAAAACACTATATTCTTTTAGCATTCCGTTGGTTATTTGATTAACGGACGCTGTTTGAGTCGATTTGAGTTGAATTCTAAAAAAATCTGAATTCATATAGTGATGCAAGATATAAGGGTATTTTGTTCTAATTATTGTCATAAATGCCCCAAAGGTCATTTGTTCAGTTGGATTGCGAATGATACATGTTTTTCCGACTAATCTTGCAGAACCATTCCTTGCGCACATTAATATATCTAAATCCCTAACCATTTTTTCGTCAGGAATATTAATATTTGAAACGCGTACAACATCATCGATAATTTGAAGATTATTGTTTTGGATATTCCCTGACCTTAAAACTATTGTCCCTTCATCTGAAATATTGTCTGGTTTATAAGTTAAACCAATTATTCCATCACAAATACTCCCAAAGTTAGTTTCTCTATCTCCTGAGTAAATAATCTTTGAGAACATTTCGTTAAATCGTGATTTAATTAGTTCATCAAGTAAAAATAAAGAATGCTTTTCGTTTTCAATTAAATTGTTGATGTTTTCAAAAATTTCAACCGCTTCTTTTTGCTCGTTCAAGCTTCTGTTAGATATCTCAAATTCGCATAAAGTCTTAAACTTTAAGTTAGCTCTAACTGAACCAGATGTATTGGCATTAATAAGATTCTGTCCATATCTACTTTTAAAGAAATATTTTAGATAATGTCTATCCAATGACTCAGAGCATTTAAAAACGTTGTATAAAGGGCTTACAATGACGTTTTCTTCAACTTCTTGGCAATCAACCGAGCCAACATTAATTCGAGACGGATTATAGGCAAAATAACCAAATGGTACTATTTTATAGTTTGTCTTATCGTTGCTAGATACATCCTTAGTGAAATATTCTGTGCAAAAACCGTTACTATTAGTAACACTGTAGACAGGGTAATCTTTGCCGCTTTTATTGCGAACAGAATACTCAGTTAAGAATCTTTTTAATTTTACTTTGCTCATAATTAATACCACTATTTTAAAAGTTCTTCCAAAGAATCCATCAATTCCTTAGCTTCACTATAAGTGCTTCTTAAATCTTCAAATATTTCACTTGTTGGTCTATATTGAACTTCTTCTTTTACAACTTGTTTATATTTGTTAAACGATAAATCATAATCGTTTGCACGAATTTCATCCGCTGAAACCAAGAAAGATTGATCTGTTCTTAGTCTATCGACTTCTAAATCCATATGGTGGAATCTTTCAATGATATCTGGAATGTTTGAACCTTCAATAGGTGTCCTTTTTACATCCAATGTAAAACCATCATTGGTCATATTGTAGAACCATACTTTATCAGTTCCACCCTTATTTGTTTTTTCAAATATCAAGAAGGATGTTTTGACACCCGCACCCTTACTTGCAGAGCCTTTTTTGGCTGAGCTCATAAAGATTCCGTTAGGCATTGAAATAACACCAATTAATCTTTGTTTGTCAACCAATTCACTTCTAAGTGATTTAAAAGCAGTTGCACCATTTGTTAAAACTCCATCAGGGACAATAGTCATACACCTACCACCAGGTTTAAGAAGCATGTCCATTAAAGCAACAAACAATAATTCGGTTTTCTTTGTTTTGGTAATTGAAAGAATCTTTCCGTTAGTTGCTGATTCAACCAAGCTTCCTGAGAATGGAGGATTAGCTAAAACTAAGTCAAATTTGCCAATATATTCTTTGGCGTTTTCATTCTCTAAAAGAGAATCCATTGAGAAATTAAGATTTTTAATTCCGTGCAAGACAGCATTCATATAACCAATTCTTGCCATGTTATTGTCATTATCACATCCATAGAACATTAAATCGCTAAAGGTTTCTTGATTTTGCACGTTCTTTAATTCATCTTTTTGATGAACCCTTATGTATTTTGCAGCTTCAATAATAAAGCCTGCCGTTCCCATTGCTGGATCAATAATTCTTTCGCCTAGTCTTGGCTGCATAAGTTCGACAGCCATATCAATAATATGACGAGGTGTTCTATATTGGCCTGAAATACCGCTGCCACACATATACTCATAGACATCGCCCATCAAGTCTGTGTTTGTAAAATCGAGTTCAGGATCTGATAACTTGTCTACTACTGAAGTAAGAAGCCTTTCTTTGTCATCAAAACCAAAAGAATATTTCTTAGCATATTTTCCGAATTGTCCAACCGCTTTATTGTTCGGGTCTTTAATAAATGGAACTACATATTCTTTTATTCTTCTAGCTAAATCAATTGAGTTTAAATTTTTGAAGTTTTTCCATCTCAATTCTTCATATGGAATTCTAAAGTTGACCTTCTTGGTCATTTTTATGTTACCGCTGGAATCTTTAATCATTTCTCCAGTCGTTTCATCTATCTCAGGAACCATCTCATAGTTTTCATATTCACCAGCTTTAAAAACTAGTTCACTATCATTTGGTTTTATTCCTAATAAGCTAGCTCTTGCTTCAACATTATTTTGTTTATCGTCAAGCATCTTAATAAACATTAAAGTTGTTAATTGATTAACAATGTCTGATGTTTGAGCCATATTCTCATTGTAAAAATCTTGCCAAATAGCATTGATTTTACTTTTAAGACTTCCAGTAATCATATCCCTACTCTCCTACCTTAATTCCATATTCAACAAAAAGTTTAGCTAGTTTTCTTTTGGTTTTCATCGTTGGTTCAAAAGCACCAGCTTCCCATCTATTCACAGTTCCAAATTTAACACCAAGCTTTTTTGCAAATTCAGTTTGAGTTAAAAGCATCTTGTTTCTTAGTGTTTTAATTGCTTCAGCGTATGTCATATTTAACTCCAAAGTTTCTTATACCACAATTATATCAGTTTTATAGATTCTTAACGACAATAATTTAAAATTATCATAATAAAATCTAGGAGGAGAAAAATGACAAAGCAAGAAAAAGAAAAGATTTTGAACAAAGCCAAGGATTTTCTGTGTGACGAGGATATCAAGAAGTTGAATCAAATTATGGATGAAGAAATTGATAATTTGAAAGAAAGCCAAAACAACAAAACATTATTATCACTTTTTGAAACGGCTAAAAACGTTGAAGGTTGTTCATCTAAATCGATGAAATACTATCTTTATATACTTAACGCTTTCTTCAAAGTAACAACTAAAAATGTTAAAGATGTAACTACAGACGATATCAGACTGTATTTAGACAGTTATTCGACTTCATCAAATGCATCCAAAGTTTCAATGGATAATATTAGAAGGGTCTTATCGACTTTCTTTTCGTGGCTTGAGGAAGAAGATTATATCAGGAAAAATCCTGTAAAGAGAATCCACAAAATAAAATCCATTAGAACGATAAAAACCGCCTTCACAGATGAAAACATAGAGAATCTTCAAGATTATTGCACCACTTTAAGAGATAAAGTCATTGTCGAATTATTATCATCTACAGGAATGAGGGTTGGTGAATTAACTACTTTGAATAAAGATTCAATAGATATCGTTAATAAAGAATGCGTTGTACTTGGAAAGGGTGGTAAGCAAAGAAAGGTTTATTTTGATTCAAAAACAAAAATCCACTTACAAGCTTACTTAGCATCTAGAATTGACAGGAACGATGCGTTATTCGTGTCAATAACATCACCATATAACAGGTTACAAATAAGCGGGGTTGAAATAATGCTTAGAAAACTTGGTTGTAGAGCTGGAATAGCTAAAGTACATCCACACAGGTTTAGAAGAACGTTAGCCACGAAAGCTATAGATAAAGGTATGCCAGTTGAACAAGTTCAAATTCTTTTGGGACATTCAAAAATTGATACAACTATGCATTATGCTATCGTTGATCAAAATAACGTCAAAAATTCTTATAGAAAATACATTGGTTAGCTGATTAAATCACGATTTGT
>JAGBLL010000041.1 GCA_017635465.1 Bacilli bacterium | reverse complement strand
TAAATTCCTTGATGTTGCGGAAATCGCTCGCGATATCAACATCGAAAAGGATGTCGTCCAAGTGGAAGAAAACAAATATGAGAACTTCATTATTGAAGAACTCGACTTATCTGTCCGTTCTTATAACTGCTTAAAGAGAGCTGGCGTTGCCACTGTCTTAGAACTCACAGAAAAAACCGAAGAAGAAATGATGAAAGTCAAAAACCTTGGTAAAAAGTCTCTCAAAGAAATCAAAGAGAAACTCGCGGCTTATGGCTTATCATTCAAAGATTTTGAATAAGGAGGCCATTACACATGCCAGCACAAGGTAGAAAAAATGTCCATGGTAAAACCGGCGTTAGATTCAAAGCCGCTTATACCAAGAGCAAATACGAAAATATGCTTCGCAATGTCGTCACTGACTTAATCATCCGTGGTTCTGTTAAAGTGACCGCTGCCACTGCAAAAGACGTCATCAAAGAAGCTGACCGTTTAGTGACATTAACAAAGAAAGAAGATGTCATGAACGCCAAACGTCAAGCTGCTGCTTTCGTCCGTAACATCGTTGCCGATGAAAAAACAGGCGTCAATGCTTTAGATAAATTATTTGCCGAAATCGGTCCAAAGATGAAGGATCGCAATGGTGGTTACACCAAGCAATATAAGCTTGAAAACCGCCGTGGTGATAACGCACCTGTCGTCTTAGTGACCTGGGTTGATTAATTATCAACATATTTAGATTAAGAGATGTCCGATTGGGCATCTCTTTTTTATGCAAAATAAAACCCTTCACGAGGAAGGGCTTATTGAATTATTGATTGATATTAGGCTACTGTTTCGCGGTAAACGCCTAGGCAACCCCAATAGTTTTCTTCTCCACTCCTAGTCTTATCAGCGTAGACTTTATAAACGCCATCGCCAGCGGTATACATTTCTTCACCCCAAATAGTGGAATCAAATTGTAAGTTACTTGTGGTATTACCTTCCACTAAGTCAAAGTGAACCATCCAACCTTCGCCCATTTCGATGAAACCGATATAGCAGTAGAAGAAGACATCGTTACCTTCGATCTTCCAAAATCTTTCTTCGTCTGTATGTGTGCGTGCGTCATAGCCGCCACCGATAACGCGTTGGAAGTTACCAGCGATATGACCAGCTTCATGCCATGCGTTTAATGTTTCCATTGTTAAGCTTTTAGAATTAGCGCCACCAAACTTTAAATATGGACCAGCATGAGTGACACCAGTTGGTAAATCAGCTTGTGCAACATTAACAACAGATGCTTTGGTGAATGAAATTGGTTGAATGCTATCAAACACTAATGAATTATTTTGGTCATTACGTAAATAGTATCTTCTAGTCGCATCAGAAGCACCATAGTTGTTACTTTTGAATTCGATGTCATCGTAAGATTCTGGTGTGCCACCATAAATGCGGTATAAAACGCCTGATTTTAAGGTTTGAACGTCAGTCAGGCAATATCTTACGGTAAATGAATTATTGTTGCTTATTTTGGCTTTTTTGAAGTCTGCAGCTTCAGGTTTTTCTTTACCATCATGGAAATCGCCACTTGATTGATCCATCATGCCCCAAGCCCAAGTGAAATCATCGTTAGTGTAATTAGTTACTTTACCAGTAACAGTGATGTAAGCTTTTTCATTCTGATTAGACAAAGTGATGTTTGAAACTTCAACTTTCTTTTCTGTTTCTGAATTAACACTGGTGGTAGGAACGGAAGACTCTTGACCTTTTGAACCTTCCTTAGAAGTAGTGGAACCAGAATTACAAGCGGATAAACTCATTGTCATAAGTAAAACCGCCACTCCAAAAATAATACGTTTTTTCATATGAATCTCCTTTTATGGTACTTTATATGTTCGAATTAATAATCACACATTTGTAATAGAATTACAAGTTATCAAGGTAACAAAAAAGGAGCGCTTGCGCGCCCCTTTGTAATAGATGATTGTAACTATTAGGCTGCTGGTTTGATTAATTCAATGTAGTCAATATCAGCAGAAGCACCGTTAACACCTTTTAATGAGATAATGTGTTTACCGGCAGTGAAATTAACAGCATCGGAAGAGGCATCAGCATAAGCATCAGCATATGCTAAGTCGGCAACTTTAGCACCATCGACCCAAACTTCTACAGCGTTAGCGGCTTCTGTCTTGTTGGATTTTGCGTGGACAGAAATTTTTAAACTTGCAGCTTCGGAAGCTTTAACGTAGTAGTCGAGTTGACCAATTGTTGGGTTGCCCCACCATCCAGCGTTGTAAGTTAAGCCAGCAACATATTTACCACCTGAAGCAGTTGCTTCATCGGTAATTGTGCCTGATCTGTCGTTAGCGCGAACATGATATTCTTCAGCTTCGATCTTCATCTTATTATCTGTTAATGCGATTGGGAAAGCTGGTTTAATGTAATTGCCAACTCTAACTAAACGGACAGATTCGATATATAAGGAATAACCTGCGCCTGTATGTGCGAGTTTTAAAGTGCCTGCATCGCCTTTAATCATTAATGATTTGACAACTGCACAGTTTGTCCATTTAAATGTTGAAGGATCATCTAAACCAATCTTATTGAAGTTCTTATTACCTGTGAGGGCGTATTCAACATCTTCGGATCCGGCTTGTACTGAGTATCTTGATGGAACTGGGGTGGTACCATCTGTAAGTTGTTCGCCATAGCTTAAACCAACTTGTTTTTCTGGTCCTTGGTTACCATTAGAGACATGAGCCTTTAAGTAAACAGCGTATTCACCTTCTTGGATACCGGTAATGTTAAATGTTGAAGCCTTCTTGCTGTTCATTTTCTTATCATTACCAAGGTTTGGTGTATTTGTTGTGTTCAAATCTAATTCATAACCAACGTGATTGGTTGTACCACATGTTAAATTGTAGAGTTCACTATTAGCAACTTGTTCGCCTCTTGTCCATGTATGGGCATGGGTGATGTAAAGACCACAGTTACCATAAATATCAGCTTTTTCAGTCTTGCTAGCATCGGCGTAACAAGCATAAGCGTGACCATTAAAGATTACTTGATCGCTTTCATCTCTATTGTCAATAACAGCGTCCATCTTAACATCAGCATTCTTATCTTCAGCTAAATTAATCTTAATATTGTAAGTTTCATCTGGTAAAGATGTGATGTTTGTCTTGATGTAAGCTTTTCCGTTTTCAACAACAGTTGAGACTAAATCAGTTTTTTCTGAGGTACCAAGCTTATTTTCTTTCCATTGAATGCATTGTTCATACATGACATATGGGTGTTTAGCAAGGAAGTCAGCTTCTGATAATTTTGCTGTATTGAGTGCGCCACCGATGTAATGATAAATAGCAGCGTTTTCGCCTTCGCCTTCAACCTTAACGAATGATTCAGTTAATTCGAGTGGTGGAAGTTCATCCATCGCGAGGGCGCCCTTATCATTACGGATGTACCATCTATAGCCACTTTGGACTTGTTTGCCAGTACCCATTGTGACACCTTGTGTACCAACAACTGCGTATGCGTCGCTTGGACCAACATAGATTGAGTACATACCGGCTTTAATGTTAGTAATAATAGAAACGTCGACTTTAAGTTCGAATGTGCCGGCAGTTGCGTTCACTGTTGGAGCGTATTTAAAGTCAGCGGCGGCAGGTGTTTCAGAACCGATTAGCCATTCAGCGGTAGTGCCTTCTGCTGGAGCTGCATCGAGAAGACCGAAAGCCATTTTCATTGCATCGGCATTGGCGTAACCGGAAATTGTACCAGTAATTTTGAGGTAGACTTTTTCACCATCTTTAATAACATCAAGACCAGTGACTGCCATTGCAGTTTCTACTGCTGGTGTGGAAGCAGGTGTGCTAGCTGGTGTAGAAGCAGGAGTGCTTGCTGGTGTGCTTGCTGGTGTAGATGCAGGAGTACTTGCTGGAGTACTTGCTGGTGTGCTAGCTGGTGTAGAAGCAGGAGTGCTTGCTGGTGTGCTAGCTGGTGTAGAAGCAGGTGTGGATTTTGGACCATTACATGCAACTAAACCCATTGCTAAAATGGTTGACATCATAGCAAAAAGTTTTGTTTTTTTCATTATGAAATCTCCTTTCGAATGTTCATTATAACTTCATTCATGAAAATTTATCTGTTTCCATAATATAACACTTATTTTTTTAAAACAAGTGTAAAAGAACGCTTGATAAGAAAACTATTTGTACTGAGTAGATGAAAGTTTTCTGAATAATGAAAATGTAGACTTCTATAGCATTATCTCTAAGTAAACGTAGTTTTAAAAAACACATTATGTTATTGTATTGTTGTTTTAAGGTAAAAAGTATGAAACGTATTGGTATATTAGGCGCTGGTACATGGGGTACCGCATTAGCAAATCTATTAGCAAGTAGTGGACATGAAGTCATGCTCTGGAGTAGATTCGCAGAAGAAGTTAACACAATTATGAAAACACGTAGACACAAGAATCTTCCAGGTGTCGAAATAAATAAGAATATTCTGTATTCATGTAGTGTTGAAGAAGCAGTTGAAGGAAAAGATGTAGTGGTTATAGCTGTTCCTTCTATCTATGTGCGTGATACGACCGCACTTGCAAAACCTTATTTAGAACCAAAACAAATCATAGTAACTGTCGCTAAGGGCGTAGAAAAAGGTACATTAATGACCACTAGTGAGATCATCCACGATGTTTTAAAAGAAAAAGATCTTCCTGTCGTGGCGTTAAGTGGTCCAACACACGCTGAAGAAGTAGCAATTGGCTTACCAACTTTAATTGTTTCTGCTTGTGAAAGATTATCAATAGCGGAAGAAATTCAAAACATTTTCTATTCCTCTTCTTTAAGAGTTTATACAAACCAAGATATCTTAGGTGTCGAATTATGTGGTGCGCTTAAAAACATCATTGCCTTAGCCGCAGGTATGTCAGATGGCTTAGGCTATGGTGATAACGCTAAAGCAGCCTTAATTACTAGAGGTCTTAGAGAAATTACTAAGATTGGCTTAGCAATGGGCGCTAATGTTAATACATTCTCTGGCTTAACTGGTATTGGCGATATCGTTGTTACCGCTACATCAGTGCATTCAAGAAACCATAAAGCTGGTTATTTATTAGGCCAAGGTTATTCTTTAGGAGAAACATTAGAAAAAGTCGGCATGGTAGTGGAAGGTCTTAATTCATTAGATGCTGCTCTTGAATTAGAAAAGAAATATAATTTACAGCTTCCAATCATCGATACAGTCGCAGCGATTATCGATGGTAAAGTCGACGTTAAAGAAGCAGTTAATAAGCTATTTGCCCGTAAGAAGCAAAACGAAATCGCTTATCTCTAATCATAAAACCGCAAATGCACTACGTAGAATAGTGCTTTTTTGTTGCTTGCAACAAATATTACTCTCACTTATTACTTCGGTATAAAATTATTGAAGTTCTATTTAAAATAGTATATAAATAGATTGGTAAAAAAATACCGAACTTGCTTATGAGCCCAAAAGTTTCATTAAAACAAATCGAAAGATATCCAGTCTACTTGAATGTCCTATTATCCTTAAGAAATAGTGGTATTAACAAAGTTAATTCACATGTTTTATCTGATGCTTTAGGCGTATCTGAAGAACAAGTAAGAAAAGATTTACAAATTGTTTCCCCTAATAGTTCTAAACCAGGTTGCCCTAGAGATGTTGATATTTTAATTAATCATTTGAAAGAATATCTTGGCTATAACCAAATCAACAAAGCTATTTTAGTTGGTGCTGGTCATTTAGGTAGCGCTTTATTGTCATTTAAGGGCTTTAATGATTATGGTTTAGATATAGTTGCGGGTTTTGATATTGATCCATCCATTACTGGTGAATCAATTGAAGGTAAACAAATTTATTCTATTTTTAATTTAGATAATAAGATTAAGGAATTAGGTGTGGAAGTTGCGATTGTGACCACTCCAAAGGATGTAACTCAAGAAATTGTAAATAAGCTAATTAATAGTGGTATTAAAGCGATATGGAATTTTGTTCCAATTCACTTAGATCATCCAGACAATATCATTGTTGAAAATATGGACTTAGCCCGTTCTTTAGCGGTCTTTTTCCATCGTATAAATAACAAGAGGGAGGCTTAATTATGCCTGAAGAAAGAGTAGTTGCTCCAGAAGTAACTAAAGAAATTAATGATTTGGTGGCCAAAGGTGTCAAAGCACTAGAACAATTTGAACATCTTAACCAAGAGCAAATCGACTACATCGTTGCTAAATGTTGTGTCGCCGGTCTTGACCATCACGGCACATTAGCGAAAGCGGCTATTGAAGAAACTCATCGTGGTGTCTTTGAAGACAAAGCCACTAAAAACTTATTCGCCTGTGAATATGTTCAAAACAATATGCGTTCGCTTAAAACAGTTGGGGTGGTTAGCAATAATCCAGTGACTGGTATTACTGAAATCGCTGAACCAGTTGGTGTTATCTGTGGTATTACCCCAGTTACTAACCCAACTAGTACTGTTATCTTTAAATCACTCATTTGTTTAAAGACTAGAAACCCAATTATCTTTGCTTTCCATCCATCCGCTCAACAAAGCAGTAAACAAGCAGCGGTCTTAATGAAAGAAGTTGCGGAAGCCGCTGGTGCACCAAAGAACTGCATTCAATGGATTGAACATCCAAGCATGGATGCCACTCATACATTAATGAATCATCCAGATGTCGCTACAATCTTAGCCACAGGTGGTAATGCCATGGTTAAAGCGGCTTATAGCTGTGGAAAACCAGCTATGGGTGTTGGTGCGGGTAACGTTCCTGCTTATATGAATAAGTCATGTGATGTTGAACAAGCAGTAAACGATATCGTTTTATCTAAATCGTTTGATAACGGTATGATTTGTGCTTCAGAACAAGCAGCGATTATTGACCAAGATATTTGGGATGAATCCATTGAATTGTTCAAACGTTTCAAAGTCTATTTTGTTAATAAAGAAGAGAAAGTCAAACTCTCTAGATATATGTTTGGTTACGCTGAAGGCGATAAAGATGTTGAACTAGGAAAACTCAATCCTGACATCGTTGGTCAATCCGCTCATTGGATTGCAAAACAAGCCGGATTTGATGTTCCAGAAGACACTTCTATCCTCGGTGTATTTTGTACTCAAGTTGGTCCAAAAGAACCAATTAGCAGAGAGAAACTATCACCCGTCCTTGCTTATTTCTGTGTAAAAGATGAAAAAGAAGGTTTCCAAAAAGCCAAAGAAATGGTGGAATTTAACGGCTTAGGTCATAGCGCTGCGATCCACTGCAAAGAACAGAAAATGGCGGATGATTTTGGTGAATTAGTTAAAGCCATTCGTATTATTTGGAATTCTCCTTCCACTTTCGGTGGTATCGGTAATGTTTATAACTCATTCCTACCATCTTTAACCCTTGGTTGTGGCTCATATGGCCATAACTCCATTGGTGGTAACATCAGTGCGGTTAACTTATTAAATATCAAACAAGTTGGTAAAAGGAGAAACACTATGCAATGGTTTAAAGTACCTGCCAAAATATATTTCGAACGCAATTCGATTCAATATTTAAGAGATTGTAAAGAAATGCATAAGGTCTTTATTGTCACTGATAAATCAATGATTGAATTAGGATTCTTAAGTAAGATTGAAGAAATGCTCAATCAAAGAAGAGAAAAACCAATCATGCAATTATGCAGCGGTGTCGAACCAGATCCAGATATCTCTAGCGTTAGAAAAGGCGCGGAGATGATGAAACAGTTCGAACCAGACACCATTATTGCTTTAGGTGGTGGTTCTGTTATGGACGCTGCTAAAGGTATGTGGTTGTTCTACGAGCACCCAGAAGTTAACTTCGATGATTTAAAACAAAAGTTCATGGATATTAGAAAGAGAGCCTTCAAATATCCAGAATTAGGTAAGAAATCACGTTTAATCTGTATCCCAACAACATCAGGTACAGGTAGTGAAGTTACTCCATTTGCGGTTATTTCTGATAAAGCAAATAACAAGAAATATCCTTTAACTGACTACTCATTAACTCCAACAATTGCTATCGTTGACCCTGAATTTACAACCCATTTACCAAAAGCCGCGACAGCGATGACTGGTCTTGATGTTTTGACTCACGCTATTGAAGCTTATGTTTCAGTTATGGCAAATGATTTCACTGATGGTTTATGCTTAAAAGCTATTCAACTAGTGTTTAAATATCTACCACGTGCTGTGAAAAACGGTCCAAATGATTTAGAAGCAAGAGAAAAAATGCATAACGCCGCTACTATCGCTGGTATGGCATTTGCTAACGCTTTCTTAGGCATGACACACTCACTCGCTCACAAAGTAGGCGCGGAATTCCATGTCGTCCACGGTTATGCTTGCGCTATCTTGTTACCACACGTCATTCGTTATAATGGACAAGTGCCTACTAAATTAAGTGTCTGGCCAAAATATAACCACTATAACGCCGATAAGAAATATCAAGAAATTGCTGGTTTGTTAGGTCTTAAAGCTAAAACACCAGAAGAAGGTGTTGAATCATTAGCGAATGCTGTAAATGCTTTAATTAAAGAATGTGGCTTAGATCCAAACTTCCAAGCATGTGGCATTGATGAAAAAGAATGGATGGCTAAACTTGATGAAGTCGCAGTACTTGCTTATGAAGATCAATGTTCACCAGCCAACCCACGCATGCCAATCGTCGAAGATATGAAGAAAATCTTGGTCGATGCTTACAAAGGCAACTAATATTCAACTTTAATAAAGTTAGGCTAATTGATGAAAAAAATAGGTCATTAGTAAAGCCTAGCTTTTTATTTTTAAAATAAATGCGATTTTTCTTGTTGTTTATTATCGCACATATGCGTAAAATAATATCGCTGAATTACTTTATGTAATCATTAGGAGGCTATTATGGCAAAATTACAACCACAAGCTGTAAAACAAATTACCGAAATAGTGGAACGCTATAAAGACGAACCAACTCCAACCATGATGATTCTTGAAGACATTCAAAAGGAATACGGTTATATTCCTCTCGAAGTCCAAGAATTAGTCTCTGAATTAACTGGTGTCCCAGTCAGTGACATTTATGGTGTTGTGACTTTCTATTCGTTCTTCTCAATGGTCCCAAAGGGCAAATATGTCATTGGTGTCTGTTTAGGTACTGCTTGCTACGTCAAAGGCAGTCAATTGGTATGCGACAAATTTGGCGAATTATTAGGAATTAAACCAGGTGAAACAACCCCAGATGGTTTGTTCACATTAGACTTGCTCCGTTGTATCGGTGCATGCGCTGTTGCTCCAGCTGTGAGCATCAACGGTAAGGTTTATCCACAAGTTAAAGTTGATAACGTTAAAAACATTATCGAAGAATATCGCGCAAGGGAGGCTAACTAATAATGGAACAAATTAAAAGTGAAAAAGAACTCCAAGCGAGATTTGAAAAGTGTGGTGCTTGTTTACAAAAGAAATTCCACTGCGAACCAGGCCATAAAGCCATCGTCGTCTGTGGTGGTACAGGCTGCTTATCCGCAGACTCACAAGTCATCATCGACAAGTTCAAAGAATTAATCAAAGCTAACGGCTTAGAAGATAAAGTAACCGCTAACATCGTTGGTTGCTTCGGCTTCTGTTCCCAAGGTCCTTTCGTTAAAGTTTTCCCAGAAGAAACCTTATACGTTAAAGTCAAAGTTAGTGACGTTGAAGAATTATTTGAAAAAGACATTAAGAACAATGAAGTTGTTGAAAGATTACTCTTCGTTGATCCACAAACAAAACAACACGTCCAAAAACAACACGATATTAACTTCTACAAATTACAAAGAAGAGACATCGCTTTACATGGCAATGGTGAAATCAACCCAGAAGACATTAATGAAGCGATTGGTAATGGTGCATTCCAAGGTTTAAATAGAGCCTTACACATGACCCGTGAAGAAGTTATTGATGAAGTTTTAAAATCAGGTTTAAGAGGTAGAGGTGGCGCTGGCTTCCCAACCGGAAGAAAGTGGTCCTTCGTTCCAAAAACTGATGAACCAAAATATATGATTTGTAATGGTGATGAAGGTGACCCAGGCGCATTCATGGACCGTTCCATCATCGAAGGTAACCCATGTGCAGTTATCGAAGGTATGATGATTGCTGGTTACGCTATCGGCGCTCAAAATGGTTACTTCTATGTTCGTGCGGAATACCCAATCGCCGTTAAACGTTTAGCTAAGGCTATCAAAGAATTAGAAGAAATTGGTATCTTAGGTGATCACGTCTTAGGTACAGACTTCTCATTCCGCTGCCACATCCGTTTAGGCGCTGGTGCCTTCGTCTGTGGTGAAGAAACAGCCTTAATTAACTCTATCGAAGGTAAACGTGGTATGCCACGTCCTCGTCCTCCATTCCCAGCAGTTAAAGGTTTATGGAACCATCCATCAGTCGTTAACAACGTCGAAACCTTAGCTTGCGTTCCTTACATCTTAAGAGAAGGTTGGGAAAAATTTGCTGCTATTGGTACAGCTGACACCAAAGGTACAAAAGTCTTTGCTCTCGGTGGTAAAGTCAATAACGTTGGTCTTGTCGAAGTTCCAATGGGCACAACATTGAGACAATTAATTTATGATATCGGTGGTGGTATCCCAGGCGGAAAGAAATTCAAAGCCATTCAAACTGGTGGTCCTTCCGGTGGTTGCTTAACCGAAAAAGACTTAGATACACCAATCGACTTCGGTAGCTTAGTCGCTGCTGGCAGTATGATGGGTTCTGGTGGTGCAATCGTCATGGACGAAGACAACTGTATGGTTGACGTCGCTAAATTCTATATGACATTTATTTGCGATGAATCATGTGGTAAATGTTCCCCATGCCGTATTGGCACAAAGAGATGTTTAGACATCTTAACAAAGATTTGTGATGGCAAAGGTGAACCTAAAGACTTAGATGACCTTAAGGAATTAGCTAATGTTATTAGAAATAACTCCTTATGTGCGTTAGGTCAAACCGCCACAAACCCAATTCTCTCCACAATGAAAGCTTTCCCAGAAGAATACGAAGCTCACGTTGTTGATCACAAGTGTCCAGCTCACGTTTGTAAGAACATGATGGAATACTTCATTCAACCAAACAAATGTATCGGTTGTGGTCTCTGTATGAGAAACTGTCCAGTTGGCGCTATCGCTCCTGGTACAGAACCTGCTCACTTACCAAATGGTAATGTTAACCCAGGTAAATTTGCCCACGTCATTGATCCTAAAAAGTGTGTCAAGTGTGGTTCATGTTTAAGTGGTTGCCGTATTGGTGCAATCATCAAGAAGTAGGAGGAAATAACCATGGCATTAGTTAATATTAAAATTAACGGTCAACCTTACCAAGTTGAATCCGGTCTTACAGTTTTAGAAGCTGCAAGAAAATGTGGTTACGTCGTTCCTTCTCTTTGTGCCTTCAACCATGGCAAATGCTCATTGGCCTCCTGCCGTGTTTGCTTAGTTGAAGTCGTGGGTGCTCGTGGCTTAGTTGCTTCATGTGTTTACCCAGTTAACGAAGGTATGGAAATCATTACCAATTCCCAAAAAGCCATCGAAGCAAGACGTGCTTCTGTGGAATTAATCCTTTCCAACCACCAAAAGAACTGCTTACAATGCCCAAAACAAGGCAAATGTGAATTATTAGAAGTTGCTAATATCGTTGGTGCTCGTGACCAAAAATATATGGGTCAACAAACACCAGCTACTATCGACCAATTAGCCCCAGGCTTAATGAGAAATACCGCTAAATGTATCTTATGTGGTCGTTGTATCGAAAGATGTAAAGAAGCACATGGTATTTCCATTCTCGGTTTCGAAAACCGTGGATTCAACGCTATCGTTGGTCCTGCTCAAAACAGAAGTTTCGCTGAAAGCCCATGCTTACAATGTGGTCAATGCGTTAACGTCTGTCCAACAGGTGCTTTATATGAAAACGAAGAAATCGCTAAAGTTGACGAAGCCTTCAGAGCCGGTAAGAAAGTTATCGTTCAAACCGCTCCAGCAGTTAGAGCCGCTATCGCTGAAGAATTCGGTGAACCAATTGGTACAACCGGTACAGGCAAAATGGTTGCCGCTTTAAGAAGATTAGGTTTCTATCGTGTCTTTGATACAAACTTTGCTGCTGACTTAACAATTATGGAAGAAGCGCATGAATTAATTGATAGAATTACCAAAAAGACAGCGCCACTTCCACAAATCACATCCTGTTCCCCAGGTTGGATTAACTACATGGAATACTTCTATCCAGAAGTCATCCCAAATGTTTCTACATGTAAGTCCCCACATATGATGATGGGTGCAGTCATCAAATCATATTTCGCTAAACAACATGAATTAGATCCAAAAGATATCTTTGTGGTCTCCGTCATGCCATGTACCGCTAAGAAATATGAAAGACAAAGAAAAGAAATGCCAGATGATGTTGATGCCGTTTTAACAACTCGTGAATTAGCGAAGATGATTAAACGTGCTGGTATCGTTTGGAACAAATTGCCAGATGAAGAATTCGACAATGACTTACTCGGCGAATATAGTGGTGCTGGTGTCATCTTTGGTGTCACCGGTGGTGTTATGGAAGCCGCTTTAAGAACAGCCTATTTCTGGCTAACTGGTAAAGAATATCAAGAAATCAACTTCACCGCTGTCCGTGGCTTAGAAGGCGTTAAAGAAGCTGCTTTAAATATCAATGGTACTGAAATCAAAGTGGCAGTCACCTCTGGTATGGCTAATGCTAGAAAGTTATTAGACCAAATTAAAAATGGCACTTCTCCATATACTTTCATCGAAGTCATGTGTTGTCCAGGTGGATGTATTAACGGTGGTGGTCAACCATTCGTTAAGCCAATGTTCTTACCTAACGAAGGTGATGACATTTTAGAAACATACCGCGCCAAACGTGCTAGTGTGTTGTATAGCGAAGATGAAAGACTCGTCATTCGTCAATCACACAACAACAAGGACATCCAAAAACTCTACAAAGATTATTTGGGTGAACCTGGTAGCGAACTCGCTGAAGAATTGCTCCACACATCCTACGATGCTAAGAGAGAAAAATTTCCAGTTAAGAAATAATTAAACTATTTGGGGCGGGTACTTAAATACTCGCCCCTTATTGTCTCTTAAAGAGGTAAAGCATATGAATATCAAATTTTATAATTCCCTTTCTAATTCATTAGAAGATTTCCAAACTATCCAAGATAAAAAGGTTAGTATGTATGTCTGCGGTCCAACAGTATACAATTATCCCCATATTGGTAATATGCGTCCAGTGGTGGTCTTTGATACTTTAAGACGCTTTTTAACTTATGTCGGCTATGACGTCACTTATGTTAGTAACTATACTGACGTTGATGACAAAATCATCAAAGCGGCAAAGCAAGAAGGTAAATCAGAAAAGGAATTAACTGATTTCTACATTCAAGAATTTGAAAAGACCGTTAAAGGTATTGGCTCTCAAATTCCAACTATTACCCCACGTGTTACCGAATATATGGATAAGATTATTGCCTATATTGATAATCTTGTGAAAATCGGTGCAGCTTATGAAAAAGATGGAGACGTCTATTTCCGCGTTGAGAATATTAAAGACTATGGCAAATTAAGTGGTATTAATGTAGATGATTTACGCGTAGGCGCACGTGTAGAAGAAAATTCACAAAAAGAAAGCCCACTAGATTTTGCTTTGTGGAAAAAGACTGAAGAAGGTATTAAATGGAATTCTCCATGGGGCAAAGGTAGACCAGGATGGCACACTGAATGCTGTGTCATGATTGATACAATTTTCCCAGGTGATCACATTGATATCCATGGTGGTGGCTATGATTTAAAATTCCCACATCATGAAAACGAAATCGCCCAAGCAGAAGCCACACATCATAGTAAAATTGCTCATTTCTGGATGCATAATGCCTTCATTAATTTTGGCAATGAAAAGATGTCTAAATCGTTAGGAAATGTCGTCCTAGCAAAAGACATGATTGCCCAATATAGTGGACTTGTCACGCGTTTAGTCATCTTAAACGCCCATTATAGACAAGCTGTTAACTTTACTGAGGAAACAGTTAAAGAAGCTCAACAAGAAGCCCAAAAGATGCAAATGGCTTATAAACAAGCCGCTTTGAAATTACAAAGTAATAAGATTAATATAGAAGAAGGTAAACCAACATATATTGGTAAATTCATTGAAGCTTTGGCTAATGACTTAAACACCGCGAATGCCTTAGCAGAACTCTATAATGTTTTAAAAGAAATCAATCAACAAATTAGAACTAAAGAAACTGATTTTAAAGTATTAAATGATTTATTTAAGACATTAACAGATATGTTCTATGTTTTAGGTCTTGACATTACTTACGTAAAGTTCGATGATAATATCTCGCGTTTATACGAGGAATATTTACAAAGCAAAGAAAATAAAGACTTTGCTAAATCTGATGAAATCAGAAAACTTTTAACTACAAAAGGAGTCATGTAATTGAACGAAGTAAAACCATCATTGATTGAAAAATTACTAGATGCTTTAAATATTACTGGCAGTGTGAAAACCGCTAGTAGTGTCATTATCGCGCTAGGTGTGATTTTAATTTGTGGTTTTTTAATGACAAGGCTCACTAAATTACTTAAATTACCTAATGTTACTGCTTATATCATTACTGGTGTTTTAATTGGTCCATCAGTGATTAACCTTATTCCTCAAGAATTTATAACAAGAACTGACTTTGTTAGTGATATCGCTTTAGCCTTTATCGCTTTTACCGCTGGACAGTTCTTCAAAATAAGCGAACTTAAAAAAGCAGGCTGGAAGGTATTGATTATCACCGTTCTTGAAGCCCTTGCCGCTTTTGTTATTGTCTTCTGCTTATGCTTCTTTGTTTTCCGCTTAAGCGTTGCCTTCTCATTAGTTTTAGGCGCCCTCAGTAGTGCGACCGCGCCAGCATCAACATTGATGACAATTAAACAAACTAAAGCAAAAGGCCATTATGTTAATACATTATTAGAAGTTGTCGCTTTAGATGATGTTGTGACATTGTTGCTCTATAGTGTCGCTATTGCTATTTGTATTGGTATTTCTAAAGGTTCGGTGGGCTTTATGGAAGTTGGCTGGCCAATTATTGAAAATATCATTTGCTTAGCAATTGGCTTTGTTTTTGGCTTTATTTTAAGATTCCTAATTTCTTCGAAGAGAACAACAGATAATCGACTAATTATAGTTTTAGCTGTTTTATTATTATTCTGTGGCATATGTTCATTATTTGGCCAAAGTCCATTACTAGGTTGTATGGCTATTGGTATGGTCTACACTAATACGGCAAAAAACGAAGAAAAATTATTTGCACAAGTTAATTATTTCATTCCACCTATTATGCTTGTTTTCTTTGTAAGAAGTGGCATGAATTTCTCATTTAGCGCTTTTACGAGCACAAGTTCAATTGCGGTTGTGCCACTTATCGTCGTAGCAATAGTTTATTTCTTTGCTCGTATTGCTGGTAAATATGGTGGGGCATATCTTGGCTGCTTGATTACTAGAGCCCCTGCGAAAACAAGAAATTTCTTAGGCCTTGCTCTTATTCCTCAAGCCGGTGTTGCTATTGGTTTAGCGGCAATGGGTGCGAGAACTTTCTCTTCTTTTGGCTTAGAAGCCGAAGCAACCGCTTTAACTACAATCATCTTAGCGTCATCCATCCTTTATGAATTAATTGGTCCAGGATGTGCTAAACTTGGCTTATATCTATCTGGTTCATATGGTAAAGAAACAATTGATCAAGTTGCTCCAGAAAGCACAGTTAAAGATCAAGTGGTTAATGAATCATCAAGAGAAATTGATTTATTAGCCGCGCAAATTAATCACATCTCAAAAGAGATAAAACCATTAGAAGTTGAAGAAGCAAACGAAGCAGCCTTTACAGAAGCGGCTGAAGAATATAGTGAAGAAACATTAATTTCACATAATAGAAGATTTATTAATCGCAAATAGGAGGTTTTCTTATGCAAGACTTTGTAGCAATGGATCCATTAAACAAATTAAGCAATGGTTGGTTAGGCGAATTTAATATTTGGACAATTTTAATCCGTGTATTACTTGCCACATTAATCGGTTTTATTCTCGGTTTAGAAAGAAGTAGAAAAAGACATACTGCGGGTTTAAGAACATTTACAATTGTTTCCTTATTCTCATGTATTGCTTCTTTATTAGATGTCTATTTCGCTGTCAATTTCAATGCGATTTTCCCAGCGGTTACAGTCGCAGTCATTTTAGGCGCCGCTATTATTTCAGGAAACACTCTCTTATATTCATCAAAGAGTCAAATTAAAGGTTTAACAACTGCTGTCTCATTATGGTTAATGTCCATTATGGGTGCTTGCTTTGGTTCGGGTTTCTACACCGTTAGTATCATTGCCTTTATCGTTGTTTACATTTCATTAAACTTAATGCCACGCTTCGAATTATTCTTAAAGAACAGAAGCAACCACTTTGAAATTCATCTCGAACTTAAAAATAGAAATGACTTAGTAAATTTCACTGGTGTCGTTCGTAAACTTGGCTTAAGAATTGATGATATTGAAGCTAATCCTGCCTATAACAATACCGGTCTTGGTGTCTATTCAATTTCCTTAACAATTAACTCTCAAGAATTAAAAAAGTACAAGACACACACAGAAATTATTGAAGCTTTAAGCACTTTGGAATACATTAATTGTATTGAAGAAATTCATTAGGCATGAATAAAGATATCAATTTCGTCTACGGAAAGAATCCAGTTATTGAAGCTATCAACGCTAAAAAGGTGTTGAAGGTTTTTTTGGTTACTAGTTTTAACGACCAAAAGATTATTAATCTCATTAAGGAAAATAAGATTAACTGCGTGACTGTTTCTCATAGCGAAATGGAAAGGATGAGTGAAGGTGGTGTCCATCAGGGGGTGGCCGCTGAACTTAAACCATACCAAACAGTATCTTTAGAAGAAATCATCTTTAAAGCGAGAAAAAAAGAAAAAAAGATTATCGTCATGCTTGATAATATTAGTGATCCTCATAATTTGGGAGCGATATTAAGAAGCGCTGATGTTTTTGAAGCATCCGGTGTCATCCTTCCAAAGCACAACTCAGTATCATTAAATGCCACTGTTGCTAAAACTAGTGCAGGGGCCATTAATTATGTGCCAGTTGCCGTAGTTAACAATCTCAATCAAGCTATTAAAACATTAAAGGACGAAGGCTATTGGATTGTTGCTACAGATGGCAGCGCCACAATTTCTTATTCTTCAATCAAATACGATTTTCCAGTCGTAGTTGTAATCGGTAGTGAAGGCAAAGGCGTCTCATCTTTAGTATTAAAAAATTCAGACTACATTGTTAAGATTCCCCAATTCGGGCATGTTAACTCATTAAACGCCTCCGTAGCCGCAGGCATTTTATTAGCGGAGGTGCATAAATAAATATCTATTAAAGGAGATATAGTTTATGGCCTTCAACAAAACCGGAAACAGATTATTAGATTTACATTTACACGCTCTAGTCGCACAAGGTAATCACGAAGCTTTTTTAATGATTAAAAAACGCTACGAGAAATACGCTTGGATTTTGTGTAAAGAAACCCTTGATAAAAATCAAGGTACAGGCATCACATCAGCCGAACTTGTCGCAGTATGTATGTCTAGTTTTAAGAATGTCTTAATTAAGTACGATGAACAACAAAGTGCTTTTTATGATTTTTGGTTGAATCTGACAAAGCAATCAATTTCTGATTACATTCTTAAAAATTCGTATAAAGCCAAAGCAAAAGTATTTAATGGAATTGCGTCTTTTGACTATGAAGAGGATGAAAGGAAAATTAACCTCGAAATCATTAGAGAAAATGATGGAAGTGATATTGCTAATAAACTCTGTGAGGAATTATTAAATTACGCTAATCAACATCGTGAACAATTCACAAACAAAGAGATGGTACTAATAAAATGCTTTGCAAGAGGGTACTATCTAAATGAAATTATGGCGTTAGATTTAATGAGTCGTTCCACATTGTATGCAACCTTCAATAGCCTAAAGACTAAGGTTGCTTCATTATTTGGATTTCTTGATATTTAGAGCGACAAACAAAATGAATTTACCTTATTGGTTATTCATTTTTCCTGATGCGTGCTATAATCTTCAAGCATGAGCAAACTAGAAATCAAACATTTAAGCTTCTCATATGACGGCAGTAACAAAGTTATTGACGATATATCTTTTAGTGTGGAGAAAGGAACTTTTGTCTCTATTTTAGGACACAACGGTTCAGGAAAATCCACCTTAGCTAAACTCATTGTTGGACTATTAGACAAAAACGAAGGTGAAATTTATTTTAATGACATCCTAGTGGATAAGAAAACAATTAGAGACTTACAAACCAAGACATCATTAATATTCCAAAATCCAGATAATCAATTCATTGGTTCGACAGTTGAAGATGACATTGCCTTTGGTTTAGAAAATAGGTGTTTTCCTCGCGATAAGATGCAAGAAGAAATTGAGAAATACGCCGCTAGTGTCAACATGCTTGATTATTTAAAGAAAGAACCTATTAATCTTTCGGGTGGTCAAAAACAACGTGTCGCTTTAGCGGGCGCTCTTATTTTAAAACCAGAGATACTTATTTTGGATGAAGCAACATCAATGCTTGATCCTAAAGGCAAGTCTACAGTGAGAAAAGTTATTGACCGCATCCATAAAGAAAACAAAGAATTAACAATCATTTCCATCACTCATGATATTGACGAAGCGATGTTAAGTGATAAAGTTTTGATTTTATCAAAAGGCAAATTAGTTAAAGAAGGTAAACCACAAGACATCTTAAGAGATGAAGAAACACTTGTTAGCATTAAATTAGACATGCCTTTTGTTTATCGTCTCGAAAAAGAATTAAAAGAAATTGGTATTGATTCTAAAGCGGAAAGTATTGACCAATTAGTGGAGGACATATGGGCATCAAAATAAATCATGTCTTCTACACATATCAAAAGAAAGCCACGAATGCGACATTAGCTTTAAACGATGTCTCTTTTGAAATTGAAGATAATGATTTTATTTCTATCGTTGGTGAAACCGGTAGTGGTAAATCAACTTTAGCCCAAACATTTAACGCTTTAATATTCCCTGATGAAGGTGAAGTACAAACTGGTAATTATGTTATCTCGTATAAAAATAGAAAAAGTCGTTCTTTAAAAGGACTTAGAAAACATGTTGGCTTAGTATTCCAATTCCCTGAATATCAATTATTTGAAGAGACAGTGGAAAAGGATGTTGCCTATGGCGTGAAAAACTTTGGCGTCAAAGGCGAAGAAGCACTAAATAGAGCACATGAAGCTCTTAAACAAGTCGGCTTAGATGAATCATATTATAAAAGAGCACCTTTTGATTTATCTGGTGGTGAAAAAAGAAAAGTCGCTATGGCGGGTATTCTCGCAATTAATCCAGATATCTTAGTCTTTGATGAACCTACCGCTGGGTTTGATCCTCAAAGTAGCAAAGAATTAATGGAACTCATATGTGAATTCCATAAGCAAGGAAAAACTATTATTATCATTACCCATGATATGGATTTAGTGAACACGTACACTAAAAAAGTCTTTATGATGGAGCAAGGTAAGTTAGCTTTCCAAGGAGCGCCAAGTGATTTATTTAGCTTTATTAAAGGCTACGATAGACTCGATATTCCATCGGTCATTAAAGTCGCAGAAAAATTAAAAGAAAAAGGTATGGGTATTGATCCTACCAAGATTCATAACAATGCCGATTTAGTAGCGGCAATTAAAAAGTGGAGGAATAAAGCATGAGCAGCATGACTTTTGGCCGTTATTCCTTCAGAGAAACATTCATCCATCATTTAGATGCGAGAAATAAGATTTTCCTCATGATATTATTCATGGTGGGCATCTTCTTCCAATTTGAAATGTGGTCAACCGCTTTAATCATGAGTGGTCTCTACTTATTGATATTAATTGTTATCATGCTCATTTCGAGAGTTAGTCTATGGTCATTATTTAAATCATTAAGTGGCTTATGGATATTAATTATCTTTTTGATGGCCATTTATATATTTATCCCTAATAACAATTATTATTTACCAACTGCTTTTAAAGTTGGTTCTTTAGAAGTTAAATGGGATGCTTTTTGTCAATCTGGTTATATCATCATGCGTTTAATCTTAATGATTTCATTAACAATGATATTAACAAGTACGACTAAACCAATGGATATGACCTATGCTTTTGAATGGTATATGACACCATTAAAGCCAATTAGATTCCCAGTCCATGAAATCGCTATGACTTTATCGATTGCATTAAGATTTATTCCAACTTTATTAGATGAAACTGAAAGAATTATGAAAGCACAAGCAAGTCGTGGTGTAGATTTTAACCATGGTGGTGTATTTAAACGTTTTAGATCGATCATTTCCCTGATCATTCCATTATTCATTTCCGCTTTAGAAAGAAGCGAAGAACTCGCTAACGCGATGATTGTTAGAGGATATGATCCAAAAGCTAAACGCACTAGATATCGTTTATTAAGATTCTCCTGGAGAGATATTGTTGCTTTCTTATTTATCGGTGCAATATTCGCTGGCATTATTGTTTTATTTGTTTTTGATAGAAAAGAACCAGTTGATATTGTTAATCTTATTTTTGGTCAAATAGGCGGTAAAGGTTTCTAATATGAAAATTTTAGGTATTTGTTCATATAGAGGCACTAATTATTATGGATGGCAAAAGCAAGTTGGTTTTATTAGTGTACAAGAAAAAATCGAAGAAGTTCTTTCTAAAGTCTATGATTCACCAATCAATATCCAGGGTAGTGGACGCACTGACGCTGGTGTTCATGCATTAAAGCAATATTTCCATTTTGTTAGCGATAAAGAAAAAGACTTAAAGCAATTAGCCTACGCCATTAATAAAATGCTTCCAGATGATATTAAAATCATCTTATTTAAAAAAGTTGATGACGATTTCCACGCTCGATATAACGCCATTAAAAAGGTTTATGAATATCGTATTCTTTTAACAAATAAAGATCCATTTTCATACGATTTAGCGTTTATCTATCCAATGGAATTGGATATTAACTTATTTATAGATGCACTTAATAAATTTATCGGCACCCATAATTATCAAGATTTCACATCTAAAGAAGAAGATGAAGGCAATTTCATCCGTACAATATATGATATCGAAGTCATAAAAGAAAAAGATTTATTAAGGATTATTTTTACTGGTAACGGTTTTATGCGTTATCAAATTAGAAACATGATTGGCGCTAGTATCAATGTCGCTAATGGCAAAGAAAATATCAGTTTTATTAATCAACATCTTGATAGTAAAAATCGAGAAATAATTGCTTATAAAGCCCCAGCATCTGGCCTTTATTTAGTGGATGTTATTTATAATCGATAATATTTATGTTCAATTTCATATGAACATGTGATAAGATTTTAACCGCGAAAAAGCAAAAGGAGTTTTAAATCATGGGTAGAGCACATGAAGTAAGAGCAAAAGCGATGGCCGCGACCGCTGCAAAAAGAAGCGCCCTCTTTATGAGAGCTAGTAAAGAAATTTATATGGCGGCAAAGAATGGTGTTCCTGACCCTGAAATGAACCTAGCACTCCGTTCTGCAATTGAAAAATGGAGAGGCCAAAACGTTACTAAAGATGTTATCGATAGAGCCATTCAAAAAGCTAAAGGCGGCGAAGCCGAAAGCTATTCCGAAGGTCGTTATGAAGCCTTTGGTCCAGGTAATTCTCTCTTTATCATCGATACATTAACCGATAATACAAACCGTGCGTTTATCGAAGTTAGAACCGCTATCACCAAAAAAGGTGGTCACTTAGGTTCAACAATCTTCAATTTCACACAAACAGGTTTATTCGTTTTCAACGGTACCAATAGAGATGAAGTTGAAGAAAACTTAATTCTCTCTGATGTCGATGTTCGTGAAGTCACAGCAGAAGATGGAAAGATCGAAGTCCTTGTTGAACCAGCAGCCTTCGCTCAAGCTAGAGAAGTTTTAGGTGGTATGGGTATCTCCGAATTCGATGTTGCGGAAATAACCTTCTTAGCCAATGATCCAATTGAGATCACTGATCCAGAAGAAAGACGCAAATTTGATGAATTATGTGATATGTTAGACGACTTACAAGACGTTCAAAACGTTTATCACAACGTCAAGTAATTATTAACCTATAATTTCATTTATAGAATAACGATAGTTTGATGGCTATCGTTTTTTCTTTTTGTTTATTTGGACAAAATTGACTTTTGCCTCCTACTAAAACATATAGGAGGCTTAAATTTGCTATGAAAAAAAGAACTTATTGGTTTTACAAAAATAAACGTACGAAATATCACCCTAGTTTGGAAATCGAGTCTAATAAGGAGAGATGGAAAAATATGGAATTAACATCTAGTCCAACGCATTCTGGAAGATACATAAAATTGCGTCATAATCCAAGTGGTAACAAAAAAGATGCATTTATAAGAAAATATGTTCGAAACGATTCAATAAAAACTAGAGGTCAATTACTAGCTAAATATCATTTGTCGGAAGAAGACTTGAAAGAGATAGAAGAGTTCCTAATAAATAACAAAAAAAGTTAGTGCAAAGCCTACTTAATTGGGCTTTATCGGCTAGGCCGCAAGCAACTAACACAACTATTAAAACATAGATATTTTGTTATTACAACGACAATGTGAAACTTATTTCATAAATATTCAATTGACATCTTGCGCGTAAACACGTATGATTTTTATCGGCACAAAAGCTAAATTAGCGAAGTCCCCGGTAAGGTCAAAGTTAGTTTGGTAAAGGAGGATTTAAAGTTATGCAACGTCAAACTACTATTGCAAAAAATAACGAAATCCAAAGAAAATGGTATGTCGTGGATGCCGCGAATAAACCATTAGGAAGATTAGCATCACAAGTCGCCCAAGTTTTAACTGGTAAAAACAAACCAATTTGGACTCCAAATGTTGACTGTGGTGACTATGTTATTATCATCAACGCTGAAAAGGTTGCTCTTTCTGGCGATAAAGTTAATAACAAAAAATACTACAATGTGTCTGGCTACGCTGGCGGTCTTAGAACACGTACAGCCGGTACAATGTTAGAAAAGTATCCAGTAGAAATGCTTGAAAGATGCCTTCATGGTATGCTTCCAAAGGGTCGCTTAGGTCGTCAAATGATCAAGAAACTCTTCGTCTATGCTGGACCAGAACACAAACAAGAAGCTCAAAAACCAGAAGTTCTTGAGCTCAAATACTAGGAGGTCCTAAACAATGGCAAAGAAAGCTGATCTTCAATATTACGGCACAGGCAAAAGAAAATCTTCTATCGCCCGTGTTTACATCACTGCTGGTACAGGCAAAGTTGTTGTCAATGGCCATCCAGTGGAAGAATATATGCCTTATGCGACATTAATTCTCGATTTAAAACAACCATTAACATTAACAGGCACAGACGGCAAGTACGATGTGCGTGCTGAAGTTAAAGGTGGTGGCTTCACAGGCCAAGCTGGCGCTATCCGCTTAGGTATCGCTAGAGCCTTATTAGAAGCCGGTTGCGATCGTGCAGTCTTAAAAGCTAACGGTATGGTCACACGTGACTCCCGTAAGAAAGAACGTAAGAAATACGGTCTCAAAGCTGCTCGTAAAGCACCACAATTCAGCAAACGTTAATCGTTTACTACAGAAGAAAAAGAGGAAGCAAATTCGCTTCCTTTTTTTCGTGCGCGTAATATCTTTTAAAAAAGACATTGATTTTAATATTTCATTGTTGTATATTATTACCGCTGTCTAAAAGGCAGATGGGCCCATAGCTCAGTTGGTTAGAGCGCGCCCCTGATAAGGGCGAGGTCGGAAGTTCAAGTCTTCTTGGGCCCACCAGTAAATATACAAGGTCACTTATTTAAGTGATTTTTTTGTTGATTAATAAATACTAGTTTGTTATAGTAATTGAGCGCTGGAGACTTAGTTCAGCGGGAGAACGCTTCCTTCACACGGAAGAGGTCGTAGGTTCGATCCCTACAGTGTCCACCATAAATGCCGTCTTAGCTCAATTGGCAGAGCAACTGATTTGTAATCAGTAGGTTGTTGGTTCGATTCCGATAGACGGCACCAACTAAGTATTATCGGAGGGGCACGTCCCCTCCTTTAATTTTTGCGGCTATGGCGGAACTGGCAGACGCGCTAGACTTAGGATCTAGTGGGGCAACCCGTACAGGTTCGATTCCTGCTAGCCGCACCAACGTGTAAAATAGACTCGATTTTGTTCGAGTTTTTTTTATGCGCATATTTATTAATTTAATATATAATATATGAGACTTTGTTATACATTTTAATGTATTGCAGTTTATTCAAATTGTATTGAATTATTATGTATAAAAATGTATATTAGTGTTTAAGGAGGAAATAATCATGGATATAATCACAACAAATGAGCTTTGTAAACAATACAGTCATAAGCTCGTTATTGACCATGTTAATATGCATATTCCAGAACACTCTATTTATGGTTTCGTTGGTGAAAATGGTAGTGGTAAAACAACCATTATGCGTTTGCTCACCGGTTTAGCGGAACCCACTAGTGGTTCGTTTACTTTATTTGGTGTTAAAAACACTGATCCTGCAATCTACGAAAAAAGAAAATACGTTTCAGCGATTGTGGAAAAAACATCCTTAGTGCCTTCAATGACCGCTAAAGAAAACCTTCGTTATTTTGAACTTTATACAGGTATTTCCCTTAGCGAAGAAGATAGAGATTCTTTGTTAAGAAAAGTTCATCTTGAAGACGTTGGAAATAAAAAAGTTAGAAATTTCTCTTTAGGTATGCGTCAAAGATTAGGCATCGCTTTAGCCCTTGTTAGCAAACCAAAACTCATGTTCCTTGATGAACCAATGAATGGTTTAGACCCAGAAGGTATTGCCGAATTAAGAGACTTATTAATTGAATTAAATCAAAAAGACGGTATTACAGTTTTAATTTCTTCTCACATCCTTTCAGAGCTTGAAAAGATTGCTTCTTGCTATGGCTTTATTTCGCATGGCAAGATCATCGAAGAAATTACCGCTAGTGAATTACAATCAAGATGCCGCAAATCATTAATGATTAAAGTTGATAAGATTGCGGAAACTGAGGCAATCCTTAAGACTCACAACGTTACTGATTATAAAGTTTCATCTAATGGTGAAATTAAGATTTTCGAAAACCTTAAAGTAAACGATATAGTTGCAGAACTTAATGCTGCTAATATCACCATCTTATCAATTAACTCCTCTGAAGAATCAGTGGAAGAATATTACTTAAACTTAATCAAGGAGGGCAAATAATATGGGACGTCTATTAAAAGCATTCTTCTATAAGCTTTCCAAAGATTTAGCATTTAGAATCATTCTCATTATTGGTGGTGGTTTAGCTCTTTTTGAAACTTTAATATTCTTTGGACTTCAACAATTATTAGCGACAGAAACAGACGCATTTAAATTGGTTTCAGGTCAATCAATGTTAATGCTTTCATTCTCACCCGCTCAAAACTTTGGTCTTGCCATTCCGCTTTACATTATTATCTTTGTTTGCCTAGAATTTTCGCATGGCACGATCAGAAATAAAATCATCGCTGGACATTCTAAATTCCAGATTTATACATCTTTATATTTATCTGGTTTAATTCTCGCCATGATGTTATTACTTTCTTATGTAACTCTTTGCACTGTATTAGGAACAATATTCGGTGGTTTTGATGTAAATGGTGAGGCTTTATTTGGCATTACATCAGGTTCAAAACTATCTTTAGAGTATATTCTTAAATATATTTTATTAGGCTTACTAGTTTATACCTCTTTAGTGGCCGTTACTGTCTTCTTCGCGACATTATTTAGATCAATTGGTCCATGTATCCCAATCATATTTTTACTGATTATGGGAGGATATTATCTCGCTGTCATCATGGGCACCGTTATTCAAGTAGCAGAAGCTACTGCTTTGTCTCAACAAATGAGTGGCGATCAAGAGGCTTATCAAGTAGCGAAAGATAGTCTTGAAACTTTTAGAAAAATTGGCAATGTTTTAAAGGTTCTAAATCCTTTATACTCATTATCGGTGGCGGATAATGTTGATGGTGTTTCCACAATGGATACCTACACATTCTTCGCTGGCATTGGTAGTAACCTTATCTATGCCGCAGCTTTCTTCTTCGGTGGCGCTGCCATCTTCAAGAAGAGAGACATAAAATAAAAAAGTTTAGCAGTTTTGCCTTCCTAAGTAGTCTTATATAGTGAGATGGCAAAACCTCCTCAAACTGGCTACAGCGTTTCTTCGCTATATAGATTCAATAGTGAAGATGTTAGACGACGTAGTGAATCTCCCTTTTTAAGATTATTGATTGAACTCAGTCAATAATCTTTTGTTTTTTATAGCGACTTTTTGTTTCTTATTCGTCTTAATTAGTGAGAGGTAAAAAGCTTATGAAAAAATCAGTCTCCCTTTTAGTCACTTTATTAGTTCTCAGCGGCTGCACTAATTCCGCTGGTGGATATGTTAAACCTAAAAACCAAGTTAATAATCCTAATAAAACATTCAACGCGAAGAAAATCAAAAGCGGTGATGAAAAATATGTTGAATCATTACAAAGCTTCGCAATTGATTTTTATCAAGCACTAGATAAAAAAGCAAATCAAGTTTTCTCACCTTTATCAATCACGACATGTTATTCAATGCTCTATGATGGGGCTAACGGGCAAACAAAAGAAGAATTAGGCAAGTTATTACATTATGATAATAGCTTTAATCATCTTGATGAAATCAAAAACATGCTATTAAACTGTGCGATTGATGTTCCTTCTGATAAAACGTTTTTAAATGTCTCTCAATCCTTATGGTCTAAAGAGGTAAGCACCTTCAACGATGACTACATCAATAAGATGACTGAATATTATTACGCTGAATTATTCGATAGTGTGGATTTTGTTGGTGAAGGTGGCAAATTAATCTCTGATTGGATTAATTACAAAACAGAAAAGTTCTTAGATGTTTCTCCAAAAGATTTTAATTTCGACATTAATACTGAATTCGTTTTATTAAACACCATTTATCTTAAATCTCAATGGGCTCAAGAGGGATTATTTGATAAGAAAAATAATTATGATTCTAAATTCTATGGTGATAAGAATGAAAACAATGTGACTTTCATGAAGGGCAAAGTTGAAAAAAGCCATTTTTACAAAAAAGATGCATACCGTATCGCCTCTTTGGACTATAAACAAGGTATCAAACTCAACATCTTGTTACCTAATGAAGATGCAAATTATAGTGAAGTTTTAGGAAATGAGATCGCACTTAAAGAATTACTCAACTTTGAAAAACTTAATGAATATGAACAAAAAGATATTGAATGGAGTTTACCAATATTCAAGATTAAGCAAGATTACGATTTAACGAGTGTTTTAACGAATTTGGGTTTGTCAAATGCAACATTTGAAACGCCAGATTTAAGTTCAATGACAAAAGAAGCAAATCTCTATATTTCTTCTTCCACTCATAAAGCAGGTATGGAAATTAATAACGATGGTGTAAAAGCTGCCGCCTATACTACTATTGTTGTGACTTCAAAAACACAGCCAGTGCCAAATAAAACTGAATATTTCAACGTTAATCATCCATTCGCCTATTCAATTACAAATTCTAATGGCTATCCATTGTTCATGGGTGTCATTAATAATCTATAAATAGCCGTAAGTTTTCTCCTATGCAAAAGACGCGCTCGTCGCGTTTTTTGTTACATTCCCATTACTTAAAAATGGGAAAAACAACAAAAAGGGAGTTATATCTTCTCTAATGTGGTATAATTTTATAAATTATGCCAAACAAAGAATTAGAAAATAAAGTATTAGAACACGAAAAACAAGTTGAAAGTGGTGAAAAGAAAAGTAAAAAATCCACGATCAAATATATTTTAAATATTTCCTTAGTTCTTATTGCTACTGGTTTAGCAATTTTCTTCTCTATTAAAGACAATGCTTCTGCGATTGGTAAATCATTAATGAGCGCTGATTGGCGTTATTTATGGATTATTATCGGTATGATGGCGGGATGTGTTTTAGTGAGAAGCTTTATTCTTTTCTGTTTCGCTCATTTGTTTACTAAAAAATATCATTTCCATCAAGCGATTGCTGTTGACCAAATCGGTCAATTCTATAATGCGATTACACCTGGTGCTAGTGGTGGTCAAATCATGCAAGCTTACACATATAAGAAACAAGGTGTGCAAGTCTCAAGTGCGGTTTCTATCCTCGCAATGTATTCCATTGTTTATCAGGCGGTGTTAATTGTTTTTGGTGTCATTTCATTTATTATCAAATACGACTTTATTAATTCTTTGGGTGAATTTAATACTGGTATCAAAATTCAAGACGTGCCACTTAATTTACCTATCTGGCCTTTAACAATTATCGGTTTTATTTTGAATTTAGGTGTTATCGCTATTGTCTTCTTAATGGGTTATTGGCATGGTTTCCATAATTTCGTTATGGGACCTGTTGTAACACTGTTCCATAAGATTAGATTAGTAAAAGACCCAGATAAGACTAGAGAAAACCTTCGTATTCAAGTGGAAAACTTCAAAATTGAATTTAGACGTTTAAGCACTAATATTCCTTTCTTGATTTTGGTTATTGTTTCATTTACCGCCTATATGATTTTGAAGTTCTGTATTCCATTCTGGGTAGGCAAAGCTTTAGGTAACCAAAGTCCAAACGCTAGTTTCTGGGATTGTATTTTCTTAAGTAATTACCACCAAATGATCACTGGTTTAGTTCCTATTCCAGGTAGTGCGGGTGTTTCTGAATATGTCTTCTATAACTTGTTCTTAAATGAAAAGCAACCAATCGAAGGTTTCTTCTATATGGCGGCAACTCCAGAAGAAATCGCTTTATTTGGTGATCAAGTTATCGCCGACGCTCACACAAGTCGAAACTTATGTCGTGCCTCATTACTTGTTTGGCGTAGTTCAACTTTCGTTATACCAATTCTTATTGGTGGCTTTGTCGCGGCATTCTATCGTTCCGCTCCAAAAAACGAAGCCCATATCGGTGGAGATATTCCAAACAGACAAACATTTGTTGCTTTGCAAAAAGAAACTTATATCCAGCGTTATGAAGAAGTTAATTCCCTTGTGGAAACTTCAAGGCTTTCTCGTGAATCGGTTTTAGAAAAACTTAAACCAAAGAGAAAGAAAAAGCCACAGAAGAAACGTCGTAAGAATGCCCCAGCGGATATTTCACAAAATGATTATGATGAAGTCGAATTAGACGATTTAGATGGAGATTAATATGCGTATTGCGATATTTACTGATGCTTATCCTCCATTTATCAATGGTGTTTCAACTTCAACATATAACTTGGCTAATTGTTTAAAGGCACATGGCCATGATGTTTTAGTGGTCGCTCCTAGACCAACGGACGGCAAACTATATCAAATCGGCGATGTTTTATATGTTCCAGGCATCTATTTAAAGAAGATGTACGGTTATCGTTTCACTAATATTTTCGCTAATAAGCCAGTGCAAATAGTGAAGAAATTTAAGCCAGATGTCATTCATAATCAAACTGATTTTACTATTGGTGTGTTGGCAAGACGCGCCGCTAAAAAACTTAAAGTACCAATTGTCTATACATATCACACTTCTTATGAAGACTATACATATTATGCAGTGCATGGCATCATGGATAGATTTGCTAAAAGATTCGTGAGAACTTATTCACGTGATTTAGCGAGTCGTATGACTGAATTTATCACACCTAGTGAAAAAACTAAAGAATATATGCGTTCTATTGGTAGTGATACTTATATAAATGTCATTCCTACTGGTATTGATTTTTCCTTGTTTAAAAAAGAGAATATCGACCAAGAAAAGATCAATGCTTTTAAAAAAGAACATAATATTAAACCAACCACTAAAGTATTCCTTCTTTTAGGTCGTATCGCTAAAGAAAAGAGCATGGATGTCTCGGTAAGAGGTTTTGCTTCATATCATCAAAAGCATCCAGAAGTGGATATTAAAATGCTTATCGTTGGTGATGGTCCATTCCGTGAAGATTTAGAATTGCTTTGTGAAGAATTAGGCGTTAATAATCTTGTCGAATTCCTTGGCAGTGTCAGCGGTCTAGAAGTTCCTTTCTATTATCATCTTGCTGATATTTATACATCCGCTTCGATTACTGAAACGCAAGGCTTAACATTTATGGAAGCGATGGCGGCAGGTAAGATTGTCCTCGCTCGTTTTGATAGTAACTTAACAGGCACTATCATTAATGGTAAGACTGGTTTCTTCTTTACTGATAACGCATCATTTATTACACAAGTCGAAAAAATATTCGCAATGAATGAAAAACAAAGACAAGAAATAGTCGAAGGAGCGTATCGCATTGTTGATATCTATTCCATCGATAAATTTTATAACAACATTGTGAGGGTCTATAAACGTGCCATCCGCAAATTCTGGTAATAAGAAAATTAAGAATATCAAGATTTATAAGGACCATGTGACCTTATCTTTCTTTAAAGGTGAACCATTAAAGATCTCTAAAGAAGCTTTTGTTTCTTCTTATTTATATGCTGGTAAAGAAATCAGTAACAAAGAAATTAATAAATTAATGGAAATCACTGCGATGACCACATTGCTTAACTATGGTTTATCTCTAGTTAGCAAGAAGCATTACAGCGAAAAAGAAATACTCACTAAATTATTAAAAAAAGAAGATAACTATAGTGCCGCTAAAGGAGTCATTAATAAATTAAAAGAAAATGATCTATTAGACGATAAAGCCTTTATGGAAGATTTAATTGCCTGGGATAACGAAAGACATTTTGGACAAAACAAAATTAAAAAGCATTTAAGAGATAAAGGCATTCCTGAATCATTAATTAATAAAGCTAGTTTCTCTTCCTCTAACGAAAAGAAAAAAGCAAAAGCCATCTTAGATAGATTAGAAAAGAAATACGAAAAATATAATTATTCTTCTAAAAAACAGCACGTCTATAACGCTTTAATCGCTCAAGGATATAGCATTGATGTTGCTAAAGAAGTATCTAATGAAATAAAACAAGCAGATAGCAAAAAGGAAGTAACCTTATTAAATAAGGATTATCAAAAAGCTAAGATGAGATACGCTAAAAAATATGAAGGCTATCAATTACAGCAAAAGCTATATTCCTATTTAATAAATAGAGGATACAAATATCAAGATATTAAGAAAGTATTAGAATTGGAGGATTTTGAATAATGAAAATGATCGCAGAATTTGAAGACCATGAACGCATTGAAGGACAATTCTTATTAGGAAATGTCTCTAAAGGTGTTAACGCTAATGGTGGTTCATATCTATCAGTGGAATTAAGAGATGCCAGTGGTCAAATCATCGGTAAGAAATGGGACGCTACTCCTCTAGATGAACAATTATTTATCGTTGGTAATGTCGTTCGTGTTGTTGGTGAAACAAATAAATATAAAGAACAACTTCAATTAAAGGTTTTAAGCGCTGAACTTGTACCACTTGACGAAATAGACGTGGAAAAGTTTGTTAAAGCGCCACCTGTTGCTAAAGAAGAATTAATTAGAAGATTTAACGCTCATATTGATTCTATTAAAAATGAAGACTGCCAAAAACTTATCAAATATATGATTGATAAATTTGGTGAAAAGATTTTCTCTTATCCCGCTGCCGTATCTATTCATCATGAATATAGTAGTGGTTTATTAATGCATTCTGTCTCAATGGCAGATTTAGCGGCGTATCTATGCCCAATATATGACGCTGACCATGATTTAATGGTCACAGGTTGCTTATTACATGATTTAGGCAAGATTATCGAATTAGAAGGACCAATTGTTTATAAATATTCTTTAGAAGGTAAATTATTAGGTCATATCAGCATCATGGCCGCGGAATTAAGAAAAGCCGCTCAAGAATTAAATCTCACAGGTGAAACGCCATTATTATTAGAGCACATGATTTTGTCTCATCATGGACAGCTTGAATTCGGCTCCCCAGTCATGCCAATAACAAAAGAAGCCTTATTGTTATCTTTAATTGATAATTTAGATAGTAAGATGGTTGTGGTTAATAAAGCCCTCTCTGACGTCGAAGAAGGTAATTTCACGAATAAAGTCTTCCCACTTGATAATAGAGCGTTCTATAAGCCTAAAAAGTAGTGTTATTCATGTGTAAGAAAAGAATGGCGAATTACCGCCATTCTTTTTTTCTTACTTATAAAGTAATTATAGATTGTTTTTAATAGTTTCAGCGATGACTGGAAGATTTAATCCTTCAACATTGGATTTCATCTCAAGTTCGAAACCATCATGACTTTCATAACGTGGAATAACGTGAACATGGAAGTGTTTAACGGTTTGACCAGCGGCTTCATAACAGTTAGTTAAGATATTAACACCTTTAGCCCCTAAGAATTGAATATCGATTTGACCGATTCTTTGAGCGACATCAAACACCTTATGCATAATTTTATCTGGTGTTGATAAGAAGGTGTCGTAGTGTTCTTTAGGAATAACTAAGGCATGACCTTTAGTAACTTGAGAAATATCAAGGAAGGCTAATACGTCTTCATCTTCAAATAATTTGTAGCAAGGTATTTCACCTGCGACAATTTTACAAAAAACATCTTTTTCCATAATTATAATTATTTCCTCTTAAGGTAATAATATCACAAAAAAAGGAGGACGAGCCTCCTTAGTTGTGTTTTTTTAATTAGTCAAACAATTCTGGGAATGTGGATTTGAAGTAGTCGTAGACTTTGGTGTCATGATACTTGATATCCATCTTCTTAATCCAATGTTTCTTGGATAATGTTTGATATGTATCGTTATCAGCGACTAATTGAACGATTTCGTTAACGTAACGTTCAAGTTGTTCAGCAGCATCTTTTAATTCTTGGCCACTTAAGTCCGCTAATGAAGCTTTATTTAAGTTTTTACTTCTGATAGCGTCTTGGACTAAGACAATGTAGTATGTGCCATCGCTTTCAAATAAGATATCACTTTGAACTGGGTTATCTTTAATTCTGCTGGTATTTCTTAAGAAATATTGATCTTTGATTTTACCAACAACATTAATGAGATTGGTTTTACCTGGTTCTTCGTTTGTACCCCATTTGCCATCTTTGAATGAGTATTCAACGCAAGCATCGCCGTTAAGGGCGTTAGCAACGTTAATATCGAATAATTGATTCTTGATGATTTCTGGTAAGCCAGAGACACCGACTGATTTCACATACCAACCTGTGGATGTGTAGTCTTTTAATTGAAGTTCACGTTTCTTGATTTGCTTACCGACTTCGACTGTGTAGGCATTGCTATTTGTGTAGGTGCCTTCATTTTCAGAAAGTTTTGGGTTAGCGGAAATCTTATCCATTTCTTCAACCATGTCACCAAAGGCTGTGCCTTGGAAGTATTTGCCAGAAGCACTATTGGTGCTATCGGCTAAGTAATCGCTGACTGCTTCATTCATTAAAGCATATTCTGAAGCGTAATTTGTTTGTGGGTTTGGATCATCCATGAATGTACCGACCCAAGCGTTAGAGACAACTTTGAATGAATCAAGAGTAATGTCATCTGTACGAGCATCATTGAAGATGGTCTTGTTAACGAATGTGTTCATTAAGTTGACAGCACCTTTAGCGTAGTTAGCGTTCTTAGCGATTGCTAAGACGTCAACGCTTCTCGCGGATGTACGGCCTAATGTATCGTAAGATTCATCAAGGATATATTGTTCAACTAAGAGTTGACGATAGATATCTGGGATGAGTTTATCTTCGATATATGTGGCATCTTGATCAGCAGCTTCTGCTTCATTAAGTTCGAAATTGCTTTGATAATTCTTACGGTGAAGAATGTAATCTGGATTGCCATCGATATCAGCTGTTTCAACATTGAAGACATCGTAGTCTTCGACAGCGGAAGTTAAGATACCTTCGAATAAGTCATTGTTAGCGGCTAATGAACGAACGTTGTTTTCGATATCAGCGGCTAATGAACGTAAGTATTTTTCTTCAAAGAAGACGTTTCTGTCACTGTATGAACCGCCGGAAACAGCAGCATACATTTTTTCAGCGATACGTTTTTCAATGGTTTCCCATTTTTGACTTAAACGAGCATATTCGGATTCACTTGGATCAGCGTTTTCATCGACTTCTTTATTTTGGTCATCGACACGGTTACCGGCTTTGTTTTTGGTCCAGTAAGCGCTGTGAGCCTTAATGAATTCGTTGGCGGCTTTCTTGTCGCCATTCTTATAGGAATTAACAGCATCTTTTAATGTTGTTTCGCCATAAGGATTGTTTGTAATTTTACTAGCGGTAACTTTGTTGTAATTACCGAAGACACTCACGGAATATTGATAGAGTAATTCGTCTAAGACATCTTGAGCAAGAGAACCATCACGAATGGAATCATAGATATCTGTGAATGTGTTGTTGTAAATCTTGCCATCATAGCCTTCGATGTTAACGACTGGAGAGTTGTCGTCTTCATATCCGGTTGGTTTAGCAATAACATCATCACTACAAGAAGTGAGGGCAAAGGCACTTAATAATGCGATTGCAGAAATTTTTAAAATGTTTTTACGCATAATAGTGGTAGTCTCCTTCTTCAGTGAATTTGCCGTAGATAGCGGCATCTGTTGAACCTTCGTATAAGGCGAAGAAATCATCAGCAATCTTTTCTGGAACAAGACGTGTTAATGTCTTTTCAACACCATAAACGTTTGTGGTTGTGTATTCGGTTTCACGGTTGTCCTTTTGAACTTCTAATAATTCTGTATAAGTTCTCCAGACTTTCTTTAAACCATCTTCTTGCTTATAAGCGTTGTTTTCTTTTTGAGAATCAATATAAGCGTTAATCTTTTCACCTAAACCTTGAGCGGCACCAGAGAAGTTGATGGTCACTTGTGTTTTAAGGTAATTGTATAAACGATAGTCATATGTAGCATCGAATGATGTGATCTTGCTCTTAACATCATCAGCACGTTTCTTATAGTCTTCTAAGTTAGCACTTTCGATATAGTTGACATATGATCTAGTGTTTGTATCGAAATCAGCATCAGTTGGTAATTTTGTATCGTAGTATGTGGCTAAGTTTTGATAGTCATACATGGATTCTTCAATCACCATGAAGTGAATGCCGTATTGGCTACGAACACCGATGATAATGTTCTTACCAGCGTCGTCAGCGGTTAAATAACCTTGAGCGTTGAATCTTGGTAAAGAAGCATCATAAACAGTGTCACTTGCTAATGTCGCGAATTCATCTTTTGGATTAGCTAATGTTGAGTAATCAGCTTTCTTAGCGTTCTTAATAACGAAGACGTTGTGTAAGTTGAAATATTTATTCCAAATGATGTTACGTGGATATAAAGCAGTAGAACCACCGGCTAATTTGTTACCTTGTTTATCGCCTGTTGCTTCAGCATATTTACCCATATTAACAAAAGCTTCATATGGAACTTCGACAACATTGGCTGGTAAAGCATTCTTAACTTCGTCAGTGATACCTAAACCTTCTTTAATAGCGGCAGCAGCTGGGCTTGCAGCGTTGGTGGCATCATATAAATTGTCATAGGCGTATAAACCTAATTGGAATTCATTGACCATACCTAATGCACCAGAAGTAGCAGCGTTTGTCATAATGCCGACGTCACCACCATTAGAGGCGGAACCATCTTCACTATACATGCTGGCAACTTGTGAGAAGGTGTATTGACCACCGGCTAAAGTTGTCACTGTGTTGGCTAATAATTTGGCTTGAGCTTCACTAACTGTACCTTTATAGAATTTTTCACCGGCATCGCTAGCTTCATCAACTTTCACTAAGATATGGCGAATGTGATATGGCATAGCAGCTTTAACATCGCTTTGGACAGCGGTGCCATCAGCTTTGATACCTAAGAATTCATCCTTTAAGTCTGCAGCATTCTTATCGTTATCTGCGTACCAGTTTTTCATTACTTCTTTTTCTTTTTCGTAAATGAATTTTTGTTTTAAACCTTCCGCGTTTTCAACGTTATTGCTTTCGAGGATAGATTTCCACTCTTTGTCGTAACTGGTACCATTGCTCTTAGCGTTGTCTTTGGCTTTATCCTTTTGTTCTTTGACTTGGTTTTCAGACCATTTTTCAATTTCGGAATAGTTTAATTCACCTTCAGAGAAATTCTTTTCTTTGAATTCATAGCGAATTAAAACTTCTAAAATCTTGTCATAGAATTTGGAAACGCCATTTGTTGTGTTGCGGTAAGTGTTGTACATATCATCGGTAAGAAGATCAATCTTTTCTTTACTACCGTAAGGAGTAAATGTAACGACTGCATTCTTTGATGATGTGACATTACTACAAGCAGACAATGCCATAGCTGCAATGAAGCCAGTAACTAGTGTTATTGATAGTTTACTTTTCTTCATTTTTAACTCTCCTTTTTCAAATAACAGCGCGAATATTATAAATATTCTATTATTTTTATGCAACAAGTTTATTCACATAAAGCGATTTTAGCGATTCATTTTGCCCTAAAAGTTGAAAATATTATCATATCATTTGAATAACTCATACCCCTTATGTAGAATTACTGACGGAATTTGAGGTATCCAATATGTCTATTCTAAAAATTACAAACTTACACGCTAACGTCGAAGGAAAAGAAATCCTCAAAGGCGTTAACTTAGAAATATCTGAAGGCGAAACAGTTGCCTTACTTGGTCCTAATGGTCATGGTAAATCAACCCTTTTAGCGGTTATCATGGGACACCCTCGTTATCAAGTCACCGAGGGAAGCATTTATTTTGACGATAAAAATGTCTTAGAAATGTCTCCAGATGAACGCTCAAAAATTGGTTTATTTTTAGGCATGCAATCACCTAGCGAAATTCCTGGTGTTATTAATTCTGATTTCTTAAAAGCAGCGGTTAACGCTAGAAGAGAAAAACCTATTTCTACATACAATTTTTATAAAATATTAGATCAAGCCACAAAAGAATTAAAAATGCCTTTTGATTTAGCGACTAGATCTTTAAATGAAGGTTTCTCTGGTGGTGAAAAGAAAAGAAATGAAATTCTTCAATTAGAATTACTTAAACCAAGACTTGCTATGCTTGATGAAATCGATTCTGGTTTAGACGTCGACGCTCTTCAAGTTGTTGCTGATGTTATTAAAAAAGAACAAGCTGAAGGTCGTGGCTTCTTAGTCATTTCTCACTATGCTCGTTTATATGACCTCATTAAACCAACAAGAGCGGTCGTTATGATTAACGGTCGCATCGTTTTAGATGGTGGTCCAGAAATCTTCAAACGCATTGATCAAACAGGTTATGAATTCATCAAGACTGAATATGGTGTAAACATCGAAAAAGAAGATGTCGAAATGAATAAAGTTTCCATCGGTACATGTGCTGTTAAAGAAAGCGTTAAATAATATGGGAAGAACACTTATTTCCAACATTAAAAATAGTCTTTCAAACGGTGAATATATCATCGATGGTTTACTATTATCTGAGAAGAATGTAGATATCGAAATAGAGGTTAATTCTACGTGCGATATCTTATTAAATAATATTAAAAATGTCGCCGGCTTAAATATTGTCATTAATCAAGACAGTAATGTCCGTTTATCTTTCATCGCGGAAGAAGAAATGGAGTCATCAAATATCAATATTATCGTCAAGAATAATGCGACACTTGATGGCTACTTTGCAGATTTCTCCACTAAAACACTTAATTTGCACTGCAAAGTCAATTTAGTGGAAGAAGGCGCTACATGCCGTTATAAGATTGCTTCTTTAGTAGCGGGTGAAGATCGTAAAATGGTGGATGTTTCAATCGATCATCTATCACCAAAAACGTATGGTAAATTTGATTGCTTTGGAATTTGCAAAGATAAAGGCAAAATTACCGTTTCTGGTGTTTCACATATTTTCAAAGGTTCTATTAAAAGTAAAACGCAACAAAACTGCAAGATTATGGTCTTTGATGAAGAAAGTGACGCTACTGCTAAACCAATTTTAAAAATTGATGAAAATGACTTAGAAGCTAGCCATGGTGCGGTCGTTGGTAAAATCAATGATGAGCATTTATTCTATTTAGAATCTCGTGGCTTAAGCGAAGAAGTTGCTAAAGAACTTATCACTTGGGGTTATTTAAAACCAATTCTTGAAGGTTTCAAAGAAGAAGACGTTAAGAATCACATCTCTTCTCTCATTGAAAGGAGAATGTAAGATGTACGACGTTAAAGAAATTAGAAAACAATTTCCAATGTTAAATAACGATATCAAGATGCAAAATAAGCCTCTTGTTTTCCTTGATAACTGTTCGACTACATTCAAACCACAACGCGTTATAGATGCGATGAATAATTACTATTATAGATTTAATAGTAATTCACACCGTGGTGACTATGACTTATCTTACCAAGTTGATGTCATGATTGAAGAAGCTAGAAAAGAAGTTGCTTCTTTAGTTAATGCTGACACTAATGAAGTGGTCTTTACTGATGGAGCAACAGGCGCTTTAAATCTAGTAGCGTATGGCTATGGTTTAAAATATCTCAAAAAGGGCGATGAAATTATTCTTTCTGTCGCGGAACATGCTTCAAATGTTCTCCCTTGGTTTAGAATTGCTGATCTTACTGGCGCGGTCATTAAATATATGGATATCGAAGACGGTAAGTTATTAGCAAAGAACTTAAAAAAGGTCATAACCAAGAATACAAAAATCGTTTCTTTAGCCCATGTTGGTAATGTCTTAGGTTATGTTGCTGATGTTAAAGAATTTGCCAAGATTGCTCATGAAAATGGTGCGATTATGGTCGTTGATGGAGCCCAGTCTGTACCACACTTAAAAACTGATTTTAAGGACCTTGGTATTGATTTTCTTGGTTTTTCCGCTCATAAAATGTGTGGCCCAACAGGTGTTGGAGCATTAGTTGGTAAATATGAACTATTAAAAGATATGGATCCATTTGTCACCGGTGGTGGCATGAATTCTATTTTCAAAAAAGATGGTAGTGTCGATTATCGTTTACCACCTTATAAATTCGAAGCGGGAACACTTAATATCGCTGGTATTTTAGGCTTTGGTGAAGCAGTTAAATTCATTAAAGAAATTGGCATTGATAACATTCATCAACATGACCAAGAATTAATCGATTACGCTATTGAAAAGCTCAAAGATTACGATAATATCATTATCTACAATAAAGATGCTAGAAACGGCATTTTAACATTCAATATCAAAGGTGTTTTCCCACAAGATGAATCAACTTTACTTAACTATAAAGGCATTGCTATTCGTTCTGGTGAACACTGCGCTAAATTGTTGGATAATTACTTAGATACAAAAGCGACATGCAGAATGTCGACTTACTTATATACAGATAAAAAAGACATCGATACTTTCGTCGATGCAATTATTAATGGAGGTGACATTTTAGATGCCTACTTTAACTAACGATATGATGAGATCAATCATCATGGACCATTATTCTGATCCACAAAATAAACATCAACCACCTCATGATGGCTATGAAAAAGTTCATATGCATTCTGATAACTGCATTGATGATTTAGATATTTTCTTATTAGTCAAAGATAACATTATTGATGATGCTTGCTTTGATGGTACAGCTTGTACAATCTCTACTTCAAGCACAGATATCATGTGTGATTTATTAAGAGGAAAAGAAATATCTGAAGGAAGAAAGATTATTGATGCTTTCCATCATATGATGCGTGAAGAAGAATTTGATGAATCTTTATTAGATGAGGCAATTGTTTTTATTAACACTAGTAAACAAGCTGCCAGAATTAGATGCGCGACCATTGGTTGGAACGCTGCAGAAGAGATTCTAAAGGATAAATAATATGTCAAAAGACGAAGTTAAATTCCAAGAAGATTATAAATACGGTTTTAAAGATGAAGATACTTCCATAGTTAAAACTGGAATCGGTCTTAGTGAAGATGTTGTTAGACAAATATCTAAATTAAAAAACGAACCAGAATGGATGCTTGAATTCCGTCTTAAAGCTTTAAGAGCGTTTGAAAAAATGCCAATGCCTTCTTATGGTCCAGATTTATCATTATTAGATTTTGATTCTTATACATACTTTACTCGTATGGCAAATAAAGAAACAAAATCATGGGAAGAAGTTCCTGAAACTGTTAAAAATACTTTCCAAAAATTAGGTATTCCAGAAGCCGAACAAAAATATCTTGCTGGTGTATCCACTCAATACGAATCTGAAGTTGTTTACCATAACATGCTTAAAGAAGTAGAAGAAAAAGGTGTTATTTTCCTTTCTACTGATATGGGCTTGCAACTATATCCAGAATTATTTAAAAAATATTTTGGTACAGTCGTGCCGATTACGGATAATAAATTTTCCGCTTTAAACGGTGCTTGTTGGTCAGGCGGTTCTTTCGTTTATGTGCCAAAAGGTGTCCATTTAGAAAAACCATTACAATCATATTTTAGAATCAATAATGAAAAGTCAGGTCAATTTGAAAGAACTTTAATCATCGTTGACGAAGGTGCGGATGTCCATTATGTCGAAGGTTGTACCGCTCCTACATATTCAAAAGAATCATTACACTCTGGTGTTGTGGAAATAGTGGTTTTAAAGAACGCTAAATGCCGTTATTCAACTGTTCAAAACTGGAGCACAAATATCGTTAATCTAGTTACTCAAAGAGCTATCTGCTACGAAGGTGCTTCTATGGACTGGATTGATGGCAATGTTGGTTCAGGTAGAAATATGAAATATCCAGCCGTCATTTTAGCGGGTGAAGGTGCTAAAGGCACATGTATTTCTATTGCCGTTGCTGGTAAAGATCAATATCAAGATGCTGGTTCAAGAATGATCCATTTAGCGCCAAATACATCTTCTACAATTATTTCTAAATCAATTGTCAAAGGTGGTGGCACCGCTAACTATCGTGGCACTGTCAGAATGATGAAGAACGCTACTAACTGCCGTAGCCATGTTGAATGTGATACTTTGATTTTAGATGAGAAATCTTATAGTGATACCATACCAAATAATGAAGTTAAGAATAACACTTCATATATTGAACATGAAGCGACTGTGAGTAAAATATCTGAAGACCAATTATTCTATTTGATGTCACGTGGTATTTCCGAAAAAGATGCCACTCAAATGATTATCATGGGATTCATTGAACCATTCAGTAAAGAACTCCCAATGGAATATGCGGTTGAACTCAATCAACTTATTAAAATGGATATGGAAGGTAGTGTCGGTTAATGTTTGATTACGATGTAATTGTTGTTGGTGGTGGACATGCAGGCTTAGAGGCCGCTTTTGCTTGTGCTCACTTAAATAAGAAGACATTACTTTTAACCTTAAATAAGAAAATGCTTGGTAACATGCCATGCAATCCTTCTATCGGTGGTTCCGCGAAAGGAATTGTCGTTAGAGAAATCGATGCCTTGGGTGGCATGATGGGCAAAGCTGCTGATCATCATTATTTACAAATGAAGATGCTCAATACTGGTAAAGGACCTGGTGTCCAATGCTTAAGAGCGCAACAAGATAAATTAGAATATCCAAAATATTGGTCAGAATTAACTGCCCAAAATGAAAACCTTACTGTTGAGGAAGGAATGGTTACTGCGTTAATCGTAGAAAACGCTGCAATTCAAGGGGTAATTTTGGAAAACGGCGCAAAACTCCATTCAAAATGTGTAATTTTAACAACTGGTACATATATGCAGAGCCAGATTTTCCGTGGCCATGAAATCAAAGATGAAGGCCCAGATGGTGAAAAACCTTCCATCGGTTTATCTCCGTTTTTAAAGAGCATTGGAGTGAATATATTCCGTCTTAAAACAGGTACTCCTCCAAGAATCAAAAGAGACTCAATTGACTTTAGTAAAGCCTCTATTCAACCAGGCACAAATAGACGTCTTGCTTTCTCCTATGACACAACTGAATTCATTCCTATTGAAGAGCAAGAACCATGTTATTTGGTTTACACTACACCAAAGACACATGAAATCATTAGAGCGCACCTAAAAGACTCCGCTTTGTTTGGTGGTGCGGTGACTGGTGTAGGCCCAAGATATTGCCCATCAATTGAATCTAAAATTGTGACTTTTGCTGATAAGGAAAGACATCAATTATTCTTAGAACCAGAGTCTCGTTATACTGACTCCATCTATTTACAAGGCTTTTCAACTTCCATGCCAACTGATGTACAAGAAGAAATGGTTCGTTCATTGCCAGGTTTTGAAAACGCTGTGTTTTTGAAATATGCTTATGCGATTGAATATGACGCTATTAGAACAGAAGAATATGGTCCAAATCTAGAAATCAAAAAATGGCCAGGATTATTTATCGGTGGTCAAATTTGTGGCACATCCGGTTATGAAGAAGCTGCCGCTCTTGGCTTAATGGCGGGTATTAACGCTTCTCGTAAAATTGATAATTTAGAACCATTAATTTTAAGAAGAGATCAAGCTTACATTGGTGTCATGATCGATGACCTTGTTACTAAAGGAACTGAAGAACCATATCGACTCATGTCTTCTCGCGCGGAGTTCCGTTTAATCTTAAGACATGATAATGCTGATATGAGATTAACTGAAATCGGTCATGATATTGGTTTAATTAAAGAAGATAGATATCAAAGATTTACAAATAAAGTTAATAACATTAATAAAGCCATCGAAATACTCAAGAGTGTTTATCTTGGTAGTAGAAAAGATGTTAACGATTATTTAGCGAGTGTTAATTCCAATTTATTAACTGGTGGTATTCAAGCTTTTGAATTATTAAAAAGACCAGAAGTCTCTTATGTTGATTTAATTCAATTTATTCCAGAACTAAAAGATATTACTTTAGATGAATTCGCTATTGAAGAAGTTGAAATCATCGCTAAATATGAAGGCTATATTATTAAGCAAATTAGAGAAGCTAAGAATATGGCTAAGTTAGAAGAAATGAAAATCCCAAGTGATATGGATTTCTTAAATATGGATGGTTTAGCGTTAGAGGCGAGAGAAAAACTAAATAAAGTTAAACCTTTAACAGTTGGACAAGCATCACGTATCTCTGGTGTAAATCCTAGCGATGTTAGTGTTTTGATTTTTAACGTGAGGAAGGTGACTCATAATGGATAAGTTATTATTTTTAGAAGAATTAAATAAACGTGGCATCCAATGTGATGATAAACAAGCCGATAAACTATTTGACTTTATGCATCATGTTTTAAAAACAAATGAAGAATTCAATCTCACTGCGATTAAAGATGAAGATTCATTTGTCGAGAAAATGATTTTCGATTGTGCCTTATTACTTAATAATCAAAAGTTTGAAGATCTCGATATCGTCGATATTGGAGCGGGTGCAGGCTTCCCAAGCGTAGTTCTTTCGATACTTTCTCCAAAGACACATATCATTGCTTTAGATAGCACTTCTAAGAAAATAGATTTCATTAATAAATACGCCAAAGAAAACGGCTTAAACATCACCGGAATTAGTACCCGTGCCGAAGATTTTGCCAAAAATAATCGTGATAAATATATGGTTGTAACTGCAAGAGCGGTGGCCCATTTACGTATCTTAATTGAACTCGCTTTACCAATGCTTAAAGTGGGTGGCATCTTTATTGCAATGAAAGGTCCAGGCTTCGAACAAGAAATCGAAGAATCTAAAGGCGCATTAAAGAAATTAAAAGGTAAGATTGATTATATTTATGAAGATCAATTACCTGAATCAAAAGAAAATCGTTCCTTTATATATATTAAAAAGGTAGGGGAAACACCCACAAAATACCCACGTCTATATGGGGAAATAAAAAATAAAGCGTTATAGTATTTTATTTATTAAATAAGAGTATATAATAGTAATCACTTCAGGGCAGCGAAAAGCGACCGGCGGTAAACCCCGCGAGCCTAATAGGGCAGGAACTTGTGAAATTCAAGTGGCGACAGTAAAGTCTGGATGAAAGAAGTAGTTTTTTAAGGCCTTGGGAAAGGTCTATTTTTTATGAACAAGATAAGAAAACCTAGTGAAATAATCACTAGAATTGCCACTCTTGCTGTCTTGTCAGCATTAGGTGCAGTATTAATGGCGTTCGTTAAGATTCCTGACCCATTTGCTCCATGGTTAGAAATTGAGATTAGCGAAATTGTCACAATCATTGGCTATGCTTTATATGGTTTACCAGGTGGTGCACTTGTTGCCGCTATTAAAACAGGGCTAAAGCTATTATTTGTTGGAACATCAAGCAATTTCTTAGGTGAATTGACTGCGATTATCGCATCACTCATGTTTATTGTTGGTATGTTTATAACCAGTCGCTTGAAATGGTTTAAAAAAGGTATTGGTTTCCGTATTATTGCTTACTTTGTTATCAGCATTTTAGTAGCGGTCACGATGACGTTATTAAACGCTATCTTCATTACTCCATCATATATGACGATATACGCAAACCCTCCACGTTTATCAACTTGCTTTGAAGATGGAATGGCTTTAAAAGTTTATGACTATTTAGCAAAACTAGTGGGTCTTAAAACAGGAGTGGAAGGAGCGTGGCCATATATTGGTGTTGTTAGCCTAATCTATTTTCCATTTAATTTATTAAAGGTTGCAATCTGCTTTGCTATTTATGAAATATTATTCAATAGATTGATCTTTATCTTTATGAGAAGATCAGAATTTTTCCAAAAATGGTTTGTGGGAAATATCTTCACTAAAAAAGAAGAAACCAAACAAGAACAACCAGCAGCGGAAGAAAAGCAATAAAAAGAGCACAAAAAAACTAGGTCAATCAAGGCCTAGTTTTTTGTTGTATCTTACTCTTCAACAGAGATTGCACCAACTGGGCATACGCCAACTGCGTCTTCATCAGCTTCGCCTGTAATTGGAGTGGCTGGACCTTCATCAGAGAATTTGAAATCATCTGGGTAGGAGCCGACACAAGCGCCGCACATAATGCATGAAGCAGCATCAATTTTTACTCTTTTCTTAGCCATGAGTAATGCCTCCTTGGGTTATATAAGAAAATTATACCTTAAAGGCAACTATTTTCAATAGGAAGGCATTATTTTGCAAAAATAGTCATTTTTTATTCAAAAAGAATTCTAATTAAATTAGAATATATAAGATCGGACTATTTATGAGCGAAACAAGATTAGAAAAATATAAAAAATATCGTCAATCAATTAACGAATTCAAGTCGATTAGCAACGAACCTGAATCTGTTCAATATAGAGAAAAAAGCGTTGTTAACGATAAGATGAACACATCATCCACTCTTCCTTTGGATGAAGTTTTAGGTAAAGTCGATGAGCAACAAGAGAAACAACCAAAGCGTGTTATTACTAGAAAGCTAGTAATGATTATTTGTTTGTCTCTTATTGGTGTCGCTTTAATCGCTGGTATTACCATTTTTGCTATATTTGCTTTCGGAGGAAAATAATATGAAAGTCGCTGTTGCTATTGACGGTCCTGCCGCTGCTGGAAAATCAACCATCGCTAAGAAAGTCGCTCTTATGAGAGGCTTTACATACATTGATACAGGCGCGATGTATCGTGCTTTCACTTGGTATTGTTTACAAAAAGGTGTTAACTGCCAAGATGAAGCCGCTTGTGTCGCTTTAATTCCAGAAGTAAATATTGAATTAAAACCAGGCTACGTTGTTTTATGTAATGGTGTCGATGTTTCTAAACCAATTAGAGGCACAGATGTTTCCGGCAATGTTTCTTATATTGCTTCATATAAAGATATTCGTCTTGCTTTAGTTGAACTCCAAAGAAAGATGGCGGAAAAGGATTCTGTCATTATGGATGGAAGAGATATTGGTACATATGTTTTACCAAACGCTGAAGTCAAAATCTTCCAAGTTGCATCAGTTGAAAAAAGAGCGGAACGCCGCTATTTAGAAAACCAAGAAAAAGGCATTCCATGCACATATGAAGATATCGTTGCCGATGTTGAAAAAAGAGACTACATTGATTCACATCGTGCCTTTGCTCCACTTAAACCTGCACCAGATGCTATTCATTTAGATACATCTGATTTATCCATTGATGAAGTTGTTGAAGAAGTAAACAAAATCATCGATCAAAAACTCGCGGAGAAAAAATAATGGCTCAAGGAATCGTTGCAATCGTTGGCTCACCTAACGTCGGTAAATCGACAATCTTTAATCGTATGATTGGTGAAAGACATGCGATTGTTGATGATGAAATGGGTATTACACGTGATAGATTGTATGGACAATGCGAATGGTTAGGCCATAAATTTTCATTAATCGATACTGGCGGTATTGAAATTGTTAATAGGCCATTCCAAGAACAAATCCGTATGCAAGCTGAAATTGCCATAAATGAGGCAGACGTGATAGTGTTTGTGACTGACGGCAAGCTCGGTATTACCACTGATGATAGAGTGGTGACAACCATTCTCAGAAAAGTTAAAAAACCAATTATTTTAGCAGTTAATAAAATAGATGAAGGCTCCCATATGGCGGATGCTCAAGAATTCTATGGTCTTGGATTAGGAGAACCTCATGTCGTTTCTGGTGCACATGGCATCGGAATCGGTGACATCCTCAATGAAATCGTAAAATATCTACCTGAAAACAATGAAGAATTAGAAGAAGATAAAGTCACATTCTGCGTTGTTGGTAGACCTAATGTTGGTAAATCATCTTTAACAAACGCTATTCTTAATCAAGATAGAGTCATTGTTAGCAATATTTCTGGTACAACAAGAGACTCAATTGATACTCCATTCAATAGGAACGGTAAAAACTATTTAGTTATTGATACGGCTGGTTTAAAGAAACGTGGAAAAATCTACGAATCAATTGATAAATACTCCGCGATCCGCGCTCTTAAGGCAATTGAAAGAAGTGAAATTGTTTTATTAGTGCTTGATGGCAAAGAAGGTATCACAGAACAAGATAAACACGTTATTCAATACGCTACTGATTTACATAAAGCAATCATCATTGTCGTTAATAAATGGGACTTAGTTGATAAGCAAACCAATACCATGTCCGATTATGTGAAGATAATTAGAGAAGAATACAAGTTTTTAGATTACGCTCCAGTTGTCTTCGTTTCCGCTTTGAAGAAACAAAGATTAGATACATTGTTTGAAACGCTTGATAGCGTGCATGAAGCATATTACACACGTATCAAGACAAGCTTATTAAATGAAGTTATGCAAGATGCTCAAGTCATGAATCAAGCACCTAATTTCAATGGTGGAAGATTGAAGATTTTATATGCTTCTCAAGTGAGCAGTGCACCCCCAACAATTGTCCTATTTGTGAACGATCCTAATTACATGCACTTCTCATATGAGCGTTATATCGAAAATAGATTGAGAGATACATTCAATTTTGATGGAACGCCTATTAGAATTGTTTTAAAGAAACGCTCAGGCTCTCAAAAAGAATAAATCTCGACAAATACGAAAAAAAATACTAGTTTTTTGTTTTTGCCGTGTTATAATGAGTTTTGCAAAGATTGACATTTGCAAATTAAAGGGAGATTTTAGTCATGAAAAAATTCAACAAGAGAGACTTAGTCCAAATTGTTGCGGACCAAGGCCATTTTTCAAAGAGAGATGCTAGATTAGCTATCGATCTTTGCTTCGATTTAATCGAAAAAGCTTTGTTAGAAGGTCAAGAAGTTAACATTACAAACTTCGGCGTCTTCACACCAAAGAAACGTCAATCACGTGACGGCACACATCCAAAGAAACATACACGTATCACAATTGCCGAATCACGTTCTGTCAGCTTCAGACTTTCCAAAGCTCTCAAAGCTGAACTCAACAAATAGTTCGAGCTTAAAACTCAAGAATTAAAATCAGCGGTAACGCTGGTTTTTTCTTTGCTCTATAATTATTATTGAATTATGGATCCAAAAATTATTAATTATCAAAAACTCGCTGAACAATTTGAAGAGCATGGCTATAAGCTCTTTTTAGTGGGTGGCACGGTTAGAGATTATTTATTAGGGGAGCACTTAACGGATATGGACGCTGTTAGTGACGCTACTCCTGAACAAATCATCGACTTTTTATCACCAATTGATAAATCATTCATGAGATTCGGTTCTTTAAAATATAAAGATGAAAGTGGTGTGAAGTTTGATATCACAACATTAAGAAAAGAATCTTCTTATCTAGATAGTAGACATCCAAGCAAAATCGAATTTGTTAAAGATTTAAGCATCGATTATCAAAGAAGAGATTTTACTCTTAACGCTTTATATATGGATAAAGATTTAAAAGTCATTGATTATTGTAATGGTCAAATTGATCTAAAAAATCACATCTTAAAAATGATTGGTGATCCTGATATAAGAATCAAAGAAGATCCATTAAGAATACTAAGAGCAATCAGATTCCATTTAATGCATCATTTAGATATTGATGAAGCATTATTAAAAGCAATGCATAGTAATTTTAATTTATTAAAAAATATTACAGATGCGAAAATAAGAAGTGAATTAAATAAAATTGATGACAATATCGTTGATCAAAAAGAAAAAAACGAAATTTTTCAACAATTTGATATAGCAAACCTAGTGGGTGTGATAAAGTAATAGCATGATTAGTGAAGCAATTGACTTTCAAGTCCTTCTTTTAGATAACTACAAAAAACTCAAAATGAGCGAGAGCCAAGTCGTTCTTGTTTTAATGGTGGACCGCTTAGTTAATCAAGGTAATCCCCTTATTACCGCTGACTTATTATCTTTAAAGATGTCTCTTGATATTAAAGAAATTGATAAATTAATCGCTGATTTATTAACACGTGGCTTGATGGAATATAAGACGGTGGACGGTAAAACCACAACATCTTTAGATCCGTTAAAAGAAAAATTATTTAGAGAATTCCAATTAGCGTTATCAAAAGAAAACGAAGCAAAAAGTAACAAAACAATTAAAGAACAATTAAGTAACATCTTTGAAAATTTCCAAAGAGAATTAGGACGTTCTTTATCCCCAATGGAAATATCCACAATTAGAGAATGGGTGTCAATGGGATACACTGATGAAAATATTATTGATGCTTTGAAAGAAGCCATCAATCAAGGCAAGAAATCATTAAAATCCGTTGATAAGATTTTATTATCATGGGCTAAACGCGCTGAAATTGAAGCGGAAGGTAAAACATCCATTGATGATGAATGGACTAAGAATTTAGAAGAAACTATCCGTATTGCTAAAACCCCATGGTTAGATGAAGACGATGAAGACTAATGTTCAGCTTTTATTAGATTATTTAGATGAACTGTTCCCATCCGCAAGATGTGAACTTTTTTATTCTAAAGATTATGAGCTAGTTATCGCTGTCATGCTATCCGCACAGACAACTGATAAATCAGTTAATGCTGTAACACCAGTATTATTCAAAAAATATCCTTCTCTTGATGCACTTAATAATGCTCCATTAGAAGATATTGAAGAAATTTTAAAGCCAATTGGTTTATACAAAAACAAAGCAAAAAATCTTAAAGGAATTGTTAAAAGTTTAATTGAAGATTTTAATTATCAAGTTCCTTCTGATAAAGACGAATTACAAAAATTACCAGGAGTGGGAAATAAAACTGCTGGTGTGATTCGCGCTGAAATATTCCAAATTCCAGATTTACCAGTAGATACACATATATTAAGGATTAGTAAAAGACTTAATCTAGCTAAGAAAGATGATGAACCGATTGATGTTGAAATGAAACTGAAAAAACTTATTCCAGAAGATAGATGGATTAAGTCACATCATCAATTAATTCATTTTGGCCGTTATTTCTGCACTGCAAGAAATCCATCTTGCGAAAAGTGCAAAATAAGCGACATGTGTAGCAATAAAAGAAAATAATTATTTGAAATATAATTGATCAACTGCATCTAAATAATGTAGTCTTGGTGAATAATCTTGCTTAATTAATAAGCCACTTTCTTTAAACACTTCATAAGGAATTGATTTTCTTTTTCCGTGTTCATAAAACTCGATAACAAATTTAGCATCTAATAAATAGACTTCATTTTGAATTTGAAAAGAGATGACAAAGAAAGCGATGCCGCCGTGTTTGATAACATTTTTCAAATGCACAATTTGATGCTCGCTGATATTGCTTAATGGAAATGAAGTAGTGGATTTTGTGTTCTTTGCTTCAAAATCGATATATCTACCTTTGTAAACACCGTTATAGTCAGTAGTGGATTGCTTTTCAAAATAAGCATCAGTAATTCTCGCACCATGAGAATAATCAACTTTAACAATATTGATAGGAGTTGGTCTTTTATTAATTAAAGCGCGACCAGTTTCACGATAAAAATCATTCGAAAGATTGATATCTTCTTCTAATGACATACCACGGTTAGCCGCACTCAAAAGGGAACGATGGCCTTTTTCAGCCTTATTAACTTCTTCACTCTTTTTATATGGCTTGCCGTTTGGATATTTCATTATTCGATATATTTTTTAATTTCTTCTTCGAATTCTTGATATGTGACGTTCTCGTTATTCGCTAATTTCTTTAATGTATTAGCAACTGGAACTGGGAAATGATTGAATGTTTTTAAAACTTTCTTATATTCTTCAACTAAAAGAGAACTCTTTCTCATTGTGGCATCATATAACCACGCTAAGTTTTCAGCATCAACTGCTGGGTCATGAGCAGGACCAGCTTGTTTCACACCAAAAGCATCACAATATTTAATAAGAGATAACGGATTGCCTTTATCATCTCTCATGAATTCAGAGATGAAAGCGCTGAAATCGATGTAGTTTTGTTGAATACATTGAACGATTTCTTTTGGGAAATCAAAACTATAAGAGATAGAAGAAGATAGAATCTTCATATCATGATTACCAAATGTGATAAAAGATGATTTCTTAAAGCCGATACCACAGTATTTCTTAAGCTCACTCATTGCAGTGTAAAAGCTAACGCCTTTTTGCTTAAGCATATCTTCTGTGATACCAGTTAAATCAGTAACGATTTTGCCCACTCTGTTGTGAGCTTTAACATAAATTCTAAATGGTTTCTTACTTTTCTTAATATAACCATGACGGTCAATTACCACATGCATAGCGCCGATAGCAATCATCTCATGAGAGAATTGAGTGCCTTCGAAGTCTAAGAAGACTAGTGATTTGTGACCTTTCAATAACTTTTCAAATTTCTTCATAAATCTTGAATAGTATACCACTAATTTCTCTTTTTTCAAAAGAAAAAAGATTGAATTATGTATATTTCTTTTATATTATATAAGAAATGGAGCAAATATGGCAGTAAAGCTTTTTCTTAACTCTCAAACAATCTTAAATCACGAGTTTCCTCTCACCCATAAAAATGCTTATGATGCTGAGGAAGTAGATAAGTTCTTAGACATGATTTTACAAGATTATAAAGTCGTAGAATCTAATGTCATCATTTCCACTAGTGAATATGAGTCATTAAAGGAAAAGAATAAGCTTCTCGAAAGTGATAAAAGAAAAATCGAAGTGGAATTAGAAAAATATAAAGCTCGTTTCACCAATATTAAATCCAGCGATAATGTCACCACAGACAATATCGAATTAGTTAGGAAGATCAATGCCTTAGAAAAATTTCTATGGTCACATGGTTTCAATCCTGACACCATTAAATAGTTGAAATTCCGGTCTGGACAACCGCTGCATTTGTAGAGGAAAGTCCATGCTCGCACGAGCTGCGACGCTCGTAGTGATTGCGCTAGCGGAAAAAATAACGCTAGGTACGTAGGAGTACGTAACGGCGGGAGGATGCCTAAAGGAAACCATGGTCGAATCCCTGAAAGTGCCACAGTGACGTAGTTTATTAGAAATAATAAAGTGGAACGCGGTAAACCCCACAAGCGAGAAACCCAAATTTGGTAGGGGAGATAAGGTAGAGAACTGAATTGATCCTTGTAAGCTTAGCTTAGATAAATGGTTGTCAAAACAGAACATGGCTTATAGGACCGGATACTCACTTAAGGAGACAAAATGAATTTACCAACAAAGATTACATTCACTAGAATTATCATGATTATCCTCATGATTATTACCCTTTTTGTATTAAGTGTTATCAATGGCTTCAATCATTGGCAAACATTCGAATTAGGCAACACGGGTATTAATTTAGTCTTCTTAATTCTATTTATATTCTTTGTTATTGCTAGCTATACAGACCATCTTGATGGCTATCTTGCAAGAAAGAATAACCAAGTCACTGATTTAGGCAAATTCCTCGATCCAGTAGCAGATAAATTATTAATTAATTCACTCGTTATCTTTTTAGCCGCACCAAGTGTGTTCGCTCCTTATATTCCAGGAGAATTAAACCAAGTTGGCTTTAGCGTTTGGTGTGTCATCATTCTTGTTGCTCGTGACATCGTTGTTGATGCCTTACGCTTTATTGGCGCAAGTAAAGGAAAAGTTATTGCCGCGAATATTTTTGGCAAATTAAAAACAGTTTTAGAAATGGTGGCCATTGGTATTGTCTTACTTAACGGCTTCCCATTTAGATATTTTGATGCTTCTTGGCCTATTGGTTTACACATTGCAGATATCTTTGTTTATCTAGCAACAGCGGCCTCATTAATTTCTGGCATCATCTATGTCGTTCAAAATCGTCACGTCTTCAAGGAAGATAAATAAGATGAATAAAGAAGAAATCAGCGCTCTATTTAAAGAAGTCGGCTTGACATTAGGTTCTGTTGAATCTTTTACAGGCGGATTATTTGCTAGAGAGATTACCTCTGTTCCAGGCGCTTCTAAATTTTATAAAGGTGGTTTAGTGACTTACGCTACCGAAGAAAAAGTTGCCTTACTTGGTATCTCTCAAAAAGACGTTGATCAATTTGGAGTCGTTTCTAAAGAGATTGCTCTTCAAATGGCGGAATTAGGCAGAAAAAAACTTAATGTAGATTACTGTGTTTCTTTTACTGGCAACGCTGGACCAAGTGCAATGGAAAATAAACCAGTTGGAGAGATTTACATTGGCATTTCAAATAAGAACAAAACTGAAGCACTTGGTTACCAATTAGAAGGAAATAGAAGTAAAATTCAAGAAGATGCAATTTTTTTAGCGTTTACGCTACTAGAAAAGTCGATAAAAAATTTCGGACAAAATTGAAATTAGTCGCCTACATAAATAATTAGAAGGAGTTCTATTATGGCAAAAGAAAAAGAAAACTTAAAAAACACATTAGAAGAAACATTGAAGCAAATTGAAAAGCTCTATGGCAAAGGTGCAATCATGCGCTTAGGCGATAGAGACAATGTTGATGTGGACGCAATTCCATCTGGCTCATTATTAATTGATGAAGCTATTGGTGTAGGTGGCTATCCAAAAGGTAGAATCATTGAAATCTTTGGACCTGAAAGTAGTGGTAAAACAACATTAGCTTTACACGCTATTGCAGAATGTCAAAAGAATGGTGGTAGAGCAGCATTCATTGATGCTGAACACGCCATCGATCCAGTCTATGCTAAAAACTTAGGCGTTGATATTAATGAATTAATCCTTTCCCAACCAGATAATGGTGAACAAGCTCTTGAAATCGTTGAAATGTTAGCGGGTTCAGGTAGCATTAACTTAATCGTTGTTGACTCAGTTGCAGCCTTAGTTCCACAAGCGGAATTAGACGGGGAAATGGGCGATAGCTCTGTTGGCTTACAAGCAAGATTAATGTCTAAAGCAATGCGTAAAATTGCTGGTGTTTTAAACAAGAAAGAATGTGCGGTTATCTTCATTAACCAATTACGTGAAAAAGTTGGTGTAATGTATGGTAACCCAGAAACAACCTCAGGTGGTCGCGCTTTAAAGTTCTATGCTTCTGTTCGTATTGATATTCGTCGTACTGAAGCAATTAAAGCCGGAAACGAAATCGTTGGTAATACTTGCCGCGTTAAGATTGTTAAAAACAAAGTTTCCGCACCTTTCAAACAATGTGAAATCGATATTATCTATGGCCAAGGCATTTCCAAAGAAGGTGAAATCCTTGATCGTTCAGTCGAATTAGGCCTCATCAAGAAGAGTGGTTCCTGGTTCGAATATAATGGCAGCAAAATTGCTCAAGGCCGTGACGCTGCTAAGGCATATTTAAAAGACAATGAAGATGTCGCTAAAGATTTATTAGAAAAAATCAAAAACGGCATTGTTGAATAATCTTTGATTGTTTTTATCGAATTTATTAATACTAAACAGCTGTTTTAAGTGTGCTTATAATACGTCAAAGACAAGACGTTAAAACTCGGAAGGAAGACCTCATAATCTAACACTAGAGAGTGAGGTGATTTGCATTGAAGAGTGAACATAGAGATTACTTAATAATCATCAAAATCGCTTTGGTATGCCTTCTTCTTTGCTTAATAAAAATCTTATTAAAGTAAAAAAAGAAGTCTCCCTATAACTTCTAACCAATAAGTGTTGTGAGGACTTCCTTCTTATGGCTTCATTATAACATTATGCTCGTCAAAGACAAGACGTTAAAACTCTAAACGAATACCTCTATTCACATTAGTGAAAGGAGGTGATAAGCATTGAAACTATTAAATGAATTCAAAATGCTTTTGATTCTTTTTGTGATATGCCTCTTTTTATTCCTACTAATCAAGTTGGTTTAAAAAAAGAATCCCTTTAAACTTCTACCAAAAAGTGTTTAGAGGATTCGTTCTTATGGTCTTATTATATCATCTATTTCATTTCTGACCATAAAAATAATGACATTATTTCTTCCTGGGGCTATAATTACTTTGTATCCTCGAAAGATACTTACCTATATATTCTCACTCGAGAACTTTGCTATCAGGCTTTGCCTGTTGTTTATAAAAAAATGCTTATAGTTTACCTATAGTAGGGAGCATTTTAGGTAAAAGTCTACTTTGTAGACTCACTCATTTTTAATTAGAAAGGAAGATCCATTATGCCAGTATGGTTAGGAATTGTTATTGGTGTGGTTTGTCTTTTAGCCGGTGCCTCATTAATGTTCTTAGTGCCTTTTATTCGCAACAATATTGTTAAGAATAACGCTAAGAAAATTATTCGTGATGCTGAAATTAAAGCCGAACATATTACCAAGAACGCACAAATTGATGGTAAGCAAGCTGTCAATGAATTAAAACAAGAAGCAAATCGTGAAATCCACGAAAGAAAACAAGAATTGCAACAACAAGAAAGATCTCTTCAACAAAGAGAGCAAAGCATCGATCGTCGTGATGCCGCTCTTCTTTCTAAAGAAAACGCTTTAGATGAAAAGAACGAAACATTATCTAGACGCTTAAAAGACATGGACCGTAAAGAAGCCCAATTACAAGAAAAGATTGATAGTATTATCGTCGAACTTGAAAAGGTTGCCCAAATGTCCACTCAAGAAGCCCGTGATGAATTATTCAATCGTGTGGAATCTAAAGTCAGTAAAGAAATCGCTGCGTTCATTAAGCAAAAAGAAGAGGAAGCTAAAGAAGAATGTGATACTAAAGCTAAAGAATTATTAGGTTTAGCCCTCACTCGTTACGCTCAAGAAGTGACCAGTGAAAGAACTGTTTCAGTTGTCGCTCTTCCAAGCGATGAAATGAAAGGTAGAATCATCGGTCGTGAAGGCCGCAACATTCGTTCCTTAGAACAATTATTAGGTGTCGATTTAATTATCGATGACACTCCAGAAGTTATTACAGTTTCATGCTTCAACCCAATTAGAAGAGAAATCGCTAGATTATCACTTGAAGCATTAATTAAAGATGGTCGTATTCAACCAGGAAGAATTGAAGAAATCGTTGAAAAGACAAAGAAAGAAGTCGACGAAAGCATTCATAAAGCTGGTCAAGAAGTGGCCTTCAAACTTGGTTTACCAAGAATCAACAAAGACTTATTAGACTATGTTGGTAGATTAAAATATCGTACCTCATATGGTCAAAACGCTTTAGACCACTCTGTTGAAGTCGCTTATTTATGTGGCATCATGGCCGCGGAACTTGGTTTAGATCAAAACTTAGCTAAACGCGCTGGTTTATTACACGATGTCGGTAAAGCCGCTGACTTCGAAATGGATGGTAGCCACGTTGAAATCGGCGCTAGATTAGCCAAGAAATATGGTGAAGGTGATGTCGTTATTAACTCTATTGAGTCTCACCATGGCGATGTTCCTGCTAAATACATCATCGCTAACTTAGTCCAAGCCGCTGATACATTAAGCGCTGCTAGACCAGGTGCTAGAAGTGAAATCTTAGAAAACTACATCAAACGTATCGAACAACTTGAAGAAATCTGCAAGTCATACGATGGTGTTTATCAATCATATGCGATGCAATCTGGCCGTGAATTACGTGTCATGGTTATTCCAGAAAAGATCGATGATGTTGGTGCATTCAAATTAGCTAGAGACATCAAAGAACGTATCGAAAATGAAATGACTTATCCAGGTCAAATCAAAGTTTCAGTCATCCGCGAATATCGCGCTATCGAAACCGCGAAATAGTTGAACCCTATTTCATAGAAAGATTACAATTTGAAAATTTTATTTATCGGTGATGTTGTCGGTCGCGTTGGCAGACGCATGCTTAAGGAAAAAATTCCTTATTACGTAGAAAAATACGATATTGATTTTGTTATTGCTAATGGTGAGAATGCTTCACATGGTAAAGGTTTAACAAGAAATCAATATTTCGAATTACTCGATGCAGGTGTTGACGCTATCACATTAGGCAATCACTACATGTCTAAAAGCGAAATTCTTCGCTATATTGATCAAGTTGATCGTTTAGTAAGACCATACAATTTATTAAGACCATTCCCAGGCGAAGGTAGTGTGGTATTTGAAGTTAATGGTGTTTCTATTAGAGTAACAAACATCCTCGGTAGTGCATTCATGAATGAGGAAGTAAACGCTCCTTATTATTCAATTATTAATTTATTAAGCGAAGAAGAACCTGCAACTATTCACATTATTGATTTCCATGCTGAAGCCACTGGTGAAAAACAATCATTAGCCTTTGCCTTAGATGGTAAAGTCAGCGCTGTTCTTTGTACACATACACATGTGCAAACTAACGACGCTCATATCTTACCAAATGGCACTGCTTTCATTAGTGATGTTGGCATGACTGGATTTGTGGATGGTGTCTTAGGCTGCACTAAAGAAACTGTCGTAGAAAAGATTATCTACGGCAAACAAAGTAAATTTCAAACTCCAGATGAAGGCAGGGGAGTCTTCTCTGCAGTTGTTCTTGATGTCGATGATATCAGTGGACTTGCAAAGCAAATATTCCCAATTTATTATGTAGAAAGTAATTAGTATGAAAACAAAAATTATTAACACTCCTGATATGTTGAAAGCGGCATCTCGTAAAAAAGCTGCCACTGTTTTCATGCCCGCTACATTTGATAAAAAAGAACAATTAGAAGCCATCGTTAAAGGCGAAAAGTACTACATCCATACATATGGCTGCCAAGCTAATGTGAGAGATGAAGAAACAATGCGTGGCTTATTAGAAGATGTTGGCTACATCTACACAGATAAACCAGAAGAAGCATCTTTAATCATCATTAACACATGCGCTGTTAGAGAAAATGCTGAAGATAAAGTGTATGGTGAAATTGGTAATCTTAAACACTTAAGACAAAAGAATAAACAATTAGTTTTAGCGATATGTGGTTGTATGGTTGAACAGCCAGAAATCTTAAATAAATTAATGGAAACATTTAAAGAAGTTAATTTATATTTTGGTACACATGAAATCGCTCAATTATATTCTCTAGTTTATGAAGCAAGAGTGAACCAAGAAAGAGTGGTCGCTATCGAAAGTAAACCAGGTGAAGTTATTGAAATTACACCTGCTTGCCGCAATAACACATATAAAGCCTATGTTAATGTCATGTATGGCTGTGATAAGTTCTGCACTTATTGCATTGTTCCTTATACAAGAGGCAAAGAAAGAAGTAGACACTTTGAAGATGTCATCAATGAATGCCAACAATTAATCGATAATGGTTATCAAGAAATTACATTATTAGGGCAAAACGTTAATGCTTATGGTAAAGATCTTGATGAAGGCAAAGACTTCGCGGATTTAATGGAAGCGGTAGCGAAATTAGGTATTCCTAGACTTAGATTTACCACATCACATCCTTGGGATTTCTCCTCAAAAATGATTGATGTCATTGCTAAATATCCAAATATCATGAAGTTCATTCATTTACCTGTTCAATCCGGTAATGACCGTGTTTTAAAAGCGATGGGTAGAAGATATACAAGAGAAACTTATCTTGCTTTAGTTAAAGAAATGCGTGAAAAGATTCCTGGATTAGCGTTGTCCACAGATATCATCGTGGGTTTCCCAAATGAAACAGATGAAGAATTTAAAGACACTTTATCAATCGTTGATATAGTGAAATATGAAGCCGCTTTTACATTTATCTATTCGCCAAGAAAAGGTACACCCGCTGCGAAAATTAAAGATAACGTTTCTAAAGAAACAAAATCCGCTAGATTTATGGAATTAGTGAAACATCTAGAAGTCCATATTGAAAAGCATAGTCAGTCTTTAGTGGGCCAAACATTCGATGTTCTTGTTGATGGCGTTAGTAAAACCGATAAAGACATGTATTCTGGTTATACAGAAGAAAACAAGTTAGTCCACTTCAAAGGTGATGAATCAATGGTGGGCAAGATTGTTAAAGTAAAAATTAACGAATCTCATACGTATTCATTAATGGGAGAAATTGTTAATGGATAAAGTCTTAGAAAAAGCTAAAGAATTAAAGGCTAGCATTGATGAAACCCTTGAGATGCAGGAATATCTCAAATATAAGTCCTTACTGGAAAATAGCGAAGACGTGATTGAATTAAAACACAACGTCGCTAACCTCAAGGCTAAAGGAAAATATGAAGAAGCTAATAATTTACAAGCTCTTTATGATAATCATCCAATCGTAGTTAATTACCAAGCGAGCAAAGAAGCTTTGTATGAATTATTAAAAACAATCGAAACTATAATTAAATAAATGCGAATAAAATCGCATTTTTTGTTATAATAGCAGCATGTTAATAGTAATTGTTGGACCAACTGGTAGTGGTAAAACTTCATTGGCTATTAAATTAGCGGATTTTTATCACGCTCCAATTATTAACGCTGATGCATTTCAAATATATGATGAAATGAATATTGGCACTGCGAAAGTGGAAAAGGATAGTGAAGAATATAAGAAGCACTATCTCTTAGATATTGTTAAACCAAACCAAACTTATTCCGTTAAAGAATATCAAGAAGATTTTAGAAAGACTTATTTAGAACTAAAAAACAATTATCCAACAATCATCGTTTGTGGTGGCACAGGTTTATACATTAGAGCCGCCTTATATGATTATGTTTTTGAAGATGAAGAAGAAGCGGATATTTCTGATCTAGAACAGTTATCCAACGAAGAACTTTATGAAATGTTAAAGCAAGTCGATATCAAGGCAACTGAAACCATTCATATGAATAACCGTAAAAGAGTCATAAGAGCCCTACAAATCGCTAGAACTCACGAAACAAATAAATCTGAAAGCATTGATAAGCAAGAACATGCTTTATTCTTCAAAGATGAAGACGTTAGATTCTATTTTATCAATCCAAATAGAGAAGAATTGTATGAGAATATTAATGCCCGTGTCGACCAAATGTTTGATAACGGCTTAGTGGATGAAGTTAAGCGATTATTAAATAAATACGAGTTATCGTTAACCGCAAAAGCGGCAATTGGCTATAAAGAAGTGATTGATTATTTAGAAGGTAAATGCACTTTAGAAGAATGTAAAGAACTCATTAAAAAGAGAACAAGAAACTACGCTAAAAGGCAAGTAACATTCTTTAAGCATCAATTACCATGCAAAGAATTTTTAAATAGAGAAGAACTCTTGAAAGAGGCAACACATGAATAAAGATATATTTGCCCGTTCAATTGGTTTATTGGGCGAAGAAACTTTTAATAAAATCCAAAATAAAATCATTGCAGTATATGGCTTAGGTGGAGTGGGTGGTACCGCTCTTGAAGCTTTAGCGAGAACTGGTTTTAAACGCTTTGTTATCATCGATATGGATAAAGTTGATCCTTCCAATCTAAATAGACAAATCTTATATACCAGTAAAGATATCGGAAGAAACAAAGTTGATGCTGCTAAAGAAAGAATTCTTGCTATTAATCCAGAAGCAGAAATACAAACATTTTTCGGTAAGGCCCAAGACTATGATTCAAACCAACCATTTGATTTTATCGTGGACGCTATTGATGATGTTGATGGAAAATTATTCATTGCTAAAAAAGCACAACAATTATGCATTCCTGCAATTATGTCTTTAGGCATGGCTAATCGCTTTAATCCAGAACAAGTTCGCATTAGTAAATTGAATCAAACTCGTAATGATCCATTAGCGAAAAAGATTAGATATGAAGCCAAGAAGGCGGGATTAGATTTAAGTCTAATTAACGCAGTTATCTCTGAAGAAATACCACAAAAGAATGGAGAAAAGTTATATTCCACAATGATGGTCCCTTCTTCAGCAGGATTAACTATTGCAAAATTTATTTTGAATAGCATAATAGATATCAAATAAAAACAAATAGAGGTGCAAATATGGGAAACATTTTCGATGTAGCAAAAATGATTAATGTTGATGAAAAGTACATCATACCTTTCGGTTATGATAAGGCTAAAATCAGCTTAAAAATTATGGACGAATTAAAAGATCGTCCAAACGGTAAATTAGTATTAGTTACCGCAATTACACCAACTAAAGCTGGTGAAGGTAAAACAACTACTTCAATTGGCTTGCATGATGGCTTACGTTATATTGGCGTTCCATCATTAGTGTGTTTAAGAGAACCATCATTAGGCCCTGTCTTTGGTATTAAAGGTGGCGCTACTGGTGGTGGCAAAGCCTTAGTTGTTCCAAGTGAAGACATCAACTTACACTTCACAGGTGATATGCACGCTCTTACAAGTTCTATAAACTTAATTGCTGCTTGCATCGATAACTCTATTTTCCAAGGTAACCCATTAAATATTAATCCAGAAAGAATTCTCTGGAAGAGAGCGCTTGATATGAACGATAGAGCGCTTAGAAGAGTAACTGTTTCAGAAGGTGAAACTAAAGTTGCTCCAAGGCAAGAAGAATTCGTTATTACAGTCGCTAGTGAATTAATGGCCATTCTTTGCTTAGCCAAAGATGTTGATGACTTCATGGTGAGAATTAATAACATTATTGTTGCTTATAATTTTGATAACAAACCAGTTTATTTAAGAGAATTAAGAATCAGCCACGCGATCATGAAACTTATGATTACAGCACTTAATCCAAACCTCGTTCAAACATTAGAAGGTAACCCAGCAATTATCCATGGTGGACCATTTGCTAATATTGCTCATGGTTGTAACTCAATCATTGCTACAAAGATGGCGTTAAAACTTGCTCCAGTTGTAGTTACAGAGGCTGGCTTCGGTGCTGACTTGGGTGCAGAAAAATTCTTAGATATTAAATGCCGTGTAGCAGGTTTAAAACCAGATGCAGTGGTCGTTGTTGCTACTATTAGAGCTTTAAAGATGCATGGCGGTCAACCATTTGAAGAACTCGCTAATGAAAACGTTGAAGCTCTTAAAAATGGTGTCTGCAATTTAAAGAAACATATCGAGAATGTTGAAAAATACGGGGTCCCTGCAGTAGTTTGCATTAACCATTTCGCTTCTGATACTGAAGCCGAAACCGCTTTCTTAAGCAAGTGGTGTGAAGAAAATGGCTATGCTCATGCATATTGTTCAGCCTTCGCTGATGGTGGCAAAGGTGGTGCGGAACTCGCTAAAGCGGTCATGAATATTCTTGAAACAAAAGAATCACATTATCATCCTTTATATGATGTTAATCTTCCAATCAAAGCCAAGATTGAAACAATTTGTAAAGAAATCTATGGTGCGGGTGAAGTTGTTTATACCGATGTCGCGGAACAACAAATCAAAGACTTCACTGAATTAGGGTTTGATAAGACTCCAATTTGTATTGCTAAAACACCGCAATCATTAACTGATGATCCAAAAGTCTTAGGCGCTCCAAAAGGATTCACAGTTACTATTCGTGAAGTAAGACTATCAGCAGGCGCTAACTTCATCGTTCCATTAACTGGTGCCATAATGACAATGCCAGGTCTTCCAAAAGTCCCAGCAGCGGTCAAAATGGAAGATGTGCCATATGATCAAAAATTAGATCATTAAAATTTTTTCGGACAAAATTAGAAAAATCCCCCTACTAAACATATAGAGGGATTTTTTATGGCCTTAATTGAATTAAACAGTGTTTCTAAATGCTACAAAGTTAACAAAACTGAAAACAAATACGTTTTAAAAGATGTTACTTTATCTTTTCCTGAAACAGGATTAGTGAGTATTTTAGGTAAATCAGGAAGTGGCAAATCCACTTTATTAAATCTAATAGGAAAATTAGATGATCCAAGTAATGGGGTAGTCTATTTTAATGGAGACAATATTGCTAAATATAAAGAAAAGAAACTAACTCTTTTTAGAAAAAACATTGTTAGCTATATCTTTCAGCATTATCATCTTTTAGAAAATCAAACAGCTTTGTATAACGTTATGCTTCCTTGTTTGTTAAAAGGAGATAGCTTTTCGTTAGCAAAAAGAAAAGTGCTTTCTTTAATTGATGATTTTTCAATAGATGAAGTAATACTAAATAAAAGATGTTCTTTATTATCTGGTGGAGAAAAAGAAAGAATCGCTATTATGCGAGCCTTTATTAATGAACCGCAAGTCTTATTAGCGGACGAACCAACAGGAGCGTTAGATAAAGATAATGCTTTATTAGTAATGGAATCATTAAGAAAGGCTAGTGAGCATTCTTTAGTAATCGTGGTTACTCATAATGAACAATTAGCGAGGCAATATAGTGACCGCATTATCCATATGAAGGATGGAAAGGTTATCTATGATGAAAAAGTAAGATTAATAAGTGGAAGAAATGATAATAAAGTTAAAAGAAATCTCAGTGGCAATCCAAATTGGTATAACAAAATAATTGCTTCTAATTTCATTAAAAGATTTAAAAGAAATATATTTTCATTATTCGCTTTGATGATTGGCATAGTAGCGAGCATGATTATTTTTGGTTTTTCTAATGGTGCTCATCATTCAATAAGTGTTTCTACAGAGAAGCAATTTGATTATGGTGTGGCTTCTATTAGTAAAGAAAACAAAATCAAAAGTGATGAATCTCCAATTACTTTGATTCAGACATTACGTTCAAGCGAAGAAGAGATACAAGAATTAAAATATGAATACGACTTTTTACATTATTGTTTATCTTATGATTATCTAGTTTCTCCCGCTTTGGAAACATTTATCAATGAAGATGAAATACAAGGCTTAACATATACACCTGTCTACTCTTTTATTGATTCTTCGATTGATAAATCACTATTAGTAAAAGGGAAGATACCTTCATTTAACACTCTTAATCAAGTAGTTATAAATCAAACTGCTTATGACTATTTGAAAAAAGAAACAAAGAGCGATCCTCTTCATCTTTATCTTCATTTAAAAGATAACAAAACCGTTACTTATTACACTGATGATTTAGAAAAACCATATATTACTGATTATTTTACATACGATAGATTAGTGGAAATTGTTGGTGTTGTTAAAGAGTTAACATTTTTGAATACTCCAAAAATCTATTATCCATATGTCGCTCTTGATAAATATCTAAATGAGACATTTCTTAATAATTTATCTGAATATCAAGGGCAAATAAGTTGGAAAGAAAGAATAATGTTCGCTCAAGATAACGAATTTATTACTTCTTATTCTCATAAAGTTTTTCTTAAAAATAGTGGAGATGTCTATAAGTTAAAGGAGATGAAAGAGAAATTAAATGATAAATATTCTCTTAATTCAAACGCTTTAACTATCGAAGAAACATTATTTCAATTAGTTGACGCTGCTAGTGTAGGCATGGAAGTATTCCTAGTTATCTCCTTAGTGGGTACGATGATGATTATCGGTATTATTTCTTTTGCTTCTTATAACGAAGATATTAAAGAATCAGCGGTTTTATTAAGTTTAGGCGCTAAAATGGACGATGTTGCAGCCTTATATCTATTCGAGAATTTTTTATTAGGTATTATCTCTCTAGTCTTATCTTTTATTATTACTACTTTTATAGAAAAGCCGCTTAATTCATTAATTGAACATTTCACAACGCTTATCGATATCGTGGATATACCTTTTAAATCATTTATGGGTAAACCATTCTTGTTCCCTTTAATAATTATAGTTTCAGCGCTATTTATTTGTTTAATAGCGACTTACCTACCAATTATGTTTTCTAAAAAGATTTCATTAAAGGAGGTGCTTAATACCAATGATTAAAATAGAGAATCTGAATAAAAAATACGGCACACGGGCTGTATTAAAGAGAATAAATCACGAGTTTCCTAATCATGGCATTTCCGTGATATATGGGCCTTCTGGATCTGGTAAAACTACATTATTGAACTGCATTGCAGGACTTATACCATATGAAGGTTCTATTCAAGTTGATAAGCAGAATATAGAAGTATTAAGCGATAACGATTTAAGTCAGTTAAGACTAAATTCGTATGGCTTTGTGTTTCAAGATTTTAAGTTATTTGATAATGAGACAGTTCTAACTAATTTGTTGTTTCCATTAGAAACTTTATATTCATTATCTAAGACAAAGAAGATAAGAAAATGCAAAGACCTGTTAAATCTAGTGGGGTTAGAAAATAAAGAAAAACAAGTTGTTAATAAGTTAAGTGGTGGTGAAAAACAAAGAGTCGCTATTGCTAGAGCATTAATAAACGATCCTCGTTATATTTTAGCGGATGAACCAACCGGCGCTCTTGATGAACAAAACGGTATCGAGATTATGAATCTATTAAAAAAGATTTCTAGAAAGGCTTTAGTCATCATAGTTTCTCATGATCAAACATTAACAAGAAAATATGCTGATGAAATAGTTAAAATGGATGATGGAGAAATAGCGTCTACTGTGAGGCAAAATGCTGATGAAGAAGATTACCATTTGCCAGTACTTAAAAATGGTGTTCCTAAAAGTAAACCTTCAATACCTGATAGTTTCCTAATCAATCATACATTCCACACGATGAAACAAAAGAAAATCAGAACAGGCATTTGCTACATGATGACTTCTTTAGGCCTCATTGGTGTTGGCCTTGCTTTTGCTTTATCAAATACAATTGGTGACAATATCAAACAAGCCTATAAAGAAGTAGTTGATGATAATTCAATGGTGGTTTCCTTAAAAGATAAAAGCAGCAGTGTTATGGGGCAATACGCCGCTAGCTATTATGAAGTCAAAGATATTAAAGAAACTTACCCAGAATATATAGAAGATATTGGTGTTACATATTACTGTAATTTTGAAAAATTTTTCGTGGACACTAATGAGCTAGTAATCGAAAATGGTAATCGCCGTAGCTCTATCCCAGGTTTCAGTGCGCGCCATATCAATGAATTTGAATGGATTGAAGATATTAAAACAACTGTTTACCCTAAACCCGTTGAAAAACTATTAGATGATGAAATAATCGTTTCTTTAAATTATTCGACATTAAGAGATATTTGCTTTGAATTACAAATTGAAAGAAACATTAATTCATTAAGTAACTATTTAATGGACAACGAATTAAAAGTCTATTTCAATTTCAATAATTATGAATGGCAGTATAGCGATCAACAGCTTTTACGCATCGTTGGCTTTACTGTAGAAAGTGATTTAAAAATTTATCATAGCAATCATTCTTGGAATGAATACATGTTTGAAGAAAGGATGAGTTTTCCAAGCAATGATGCGTTAAGTGTGAAAGATAAAGAGCCTTGGGTAATGAAGAAAATTTATTATTTAAAAGCCAAAGGAAAGACATATGATTTGCTTAACCTATTAAATGAAGAAAAAGAATTTGATAATTACTTATTTGAAATCGCTAACGAGACATATTATCCATGGCTATATTATCAAAAGAAAATGGATGATAGAAATCGTATCTTAGTGTTTATGAACACAATTGCCCATATACCTAATTGGCATATTCCTTATATTCTTTCAAACGACAGCAATTTATTAACACCTGTTATTGGTAATGATTCTGGTTATTTAATCTATCCAGAGACACTAATGATGGGCTTTAGCAAAACGATGTATTTTTCTAAAGATGAAGATCTAATATATGAGATTGTTGATAAGCATACTTCTAAAAATAAAGACGGATTTTATGAGGAAGACTTACCAGATGGCGTTTTAAGTGGTAATTACGCAAAAAGTCTGCAAAACGGCGTTAAGTTTGAAGTATTTGATGAAAAAACTCTGCAAAAAGGCACTGAACCAGTTGGATTAGATGAAATTGTTGTTTCACGTGGTTTTATGGAAAAATGCCATGTTAACGATATTGATGAAACTATCTTTATTACCACTCCAAAAAAGGAATTAATCACCAATACTGGTGGAATGATTAGCGATTATGAAGTTGTCTCTTTAAAGATTACCGGTGTAGTGGATTCTTATAAAAACATCATCTATCATCACAAGAATTGGACTAAGCTATTTTACCAATGCAAAATCGGTATCAGTGCTTATGAATTACAAACCACAACATTAGCGTTTTCTCTTAAAAATTCAAAGGATGTTAATAATAGTATTTCTTTATTCAAAAAAGCTTTTCCAGATTACAATGTTGTTAACCCTCTTTCTGATGTAAATGAGAGTGTTAATACTGTTTGCTTTTATATCACAATTGTGCTCATTGTTTTCTCTTTCATTGCCACATTAATCTCTGTCTTATTATTAACAATTTGTAACTATCTCTACATCCTTGAAGGTAAAAAAGAAATAGCGTTAGCAAGGTGTATTGGTGTTAATAAAAAGGAAAGCAAAAAGTTTCTATATTATCATTCAATTATTCAGTGCCTTCTATCATTTGCAGTAGCTAGTGTTGAACTACTTTTTATAACTGTCGTGGCCAATATGGAAATAGGTACCGCACTTAATGCTGGATTCCATTTTTCCTTTAATCCGATTGCTTTTGTACCAATGTTTATTTTAGCGGTATCAGTGGCGATGATTTCTAGCTTTGTAATGAGCAGAAGAATTAATAAAATTAATCCGATTGACGCTCTTAAACAATAAAACAAATAATATTTTGTTTTGTAATTTTTCTTTTTTCCCTTATAATAGGTAGCGCACTAAAAGAGGAAAACATTATTATGGGATTAAAAGCAGGCATTGTTGGTTTACCAAATGTGGGAAAGTCTACGTTATTTAACGCAATTACTAACTCACACGTTGAAGCTGCCAACTATCCATTTGCCACAATCAACCCAAATACTGGCGTTGTTAACGTTCCTGATGAAAGATTAGATTTCTTAACAAATATTTTTAAGCCAGAAAGGAAGATTCCAGCTACTGTGGAATTTACTGATATCGCTGGTTTAGTCAAAGGCGCATCAAATGGTGAAGGCTTAGGAAATAAATTTTTGGCTAACATTCGTGAATGCGACGCTATTGTCGAAGTGGTTCGCTGCTTTGATAATGCTGATATTGTTCACGTTGAGGAATCGGTTGATCCAATCAGAGACATCGAAATTATTAATTTAGAACTCGTTATGGCGGACTTGGATACCGTCATGAAACGTATTGAAAAGAGTGAATTAAAAGCAAGGATTGCTAAAGATAAAGAAGCCATTTACGAAATGGGTCTTTTAAATCCACTCAAAGAAACACTTGAACAAGGTTTACCTGCTAGAAAAGCAAAACTAACCGAAGATCAAGTAGCGTACTGCAAAGTCAATTATCATCTTCTCACAGATAAACCAATTATCTATGTCGCTAACGTTGGTGAGAACGATTTAATGGATTTAGACAACTGCAAATATTATCAAGACGTTTTGAAATATGCTCTCGCGGAAGGCAATCAAGTCATTCCAGTTTCCGCTCAAATCGAAAGTGATTTATCCGAATTAAGCGAAGAAGAAAGAAAAGAATATTTAGCAGAACTTAATGTTAAAGAATCTGGCTTAGAAAAAGTTATCAAAGCCACATATAAGTTGCTCAACTTATCAACATTCTTTACAGTCGGTGCGGATGAATGCCGTGCTTGGACTTTTAAAAACAACATGTCAGCGCCTGAATGTGCTGGTGTAATTCATACTGATTTCCAAAAAGGTTTCATTTGTGCGGAAGTATATCCATATGAAGCCATTCATGAACTTGGAAGTGAACACGCTGTTAAAGAAGCGGGAAAGATTAGAACAGAAGGTAAAGGATATTATCCAAAAGATGGCGATATCATGTTCTTCCGTTTTAATGTGAAAAAGTAATATGAGAGTGGGCTTTTCTAGTGATATACATAGACTAGTTAATGGTCGTCGGCTCATGCTCTCTGGTGTGCATGTGCCATATGAATTGGGCGAGCTTGCGCATAGTGATGGGGATGTTGTTTATCACGCCGCTAGTGAAGCAATCTTAGGCGCTTTAGCGTTAGGTGATTTAGGAAAGCATTTCCCAGGAACACCTGAATTTAAAGACATTGATTCATCAATCATTGTTAAAAGAGTTGTCGAAATGATGAATGAAAAAGATTATGAAATAAACAACATCGACATCTCAATAACATTAGAAAAACCAAAGCTTGCTCCATTTATTATGGAAATGCGTCAAAACTTAGCGTTATTATTAAATACTTCAATAGAAAATGTTTCCGTTAAAGCAGGAACAAACGAAGGCATTGATGATATTGGTGCGGGTCTCGCCGTTAAAGCGGACGCCATTGTCATGCTTAAAAAGAAAGGGGAATAAAATGGACATTATTGAAAATCTTAAACTCAAAATACAAGCTGCCGTTTTAGCCCTTGGTCAAGAAGTTAGCTTAAACGACATCATTATTGAGAAGAGCAAAGATGAAGCTCATGGTGATTATGCGACTAATGCCGCCATGAAATTTTCTAGATTATTTGCTAAAGCTCCACGTGATGTTGCAAATATGATTATTGGTCAAATTAACATGGACGGTATCGATAAAGTCGAAATTGCCGGTCCAGGTTTTATCAACTTCTTCATGAAACATGATTCCTTACAAGCATTCGTTAGTAAGATCATTAGCGAAGAAGATAATTATGGTCGTTCACCAAAGAAAAACTTCAAAGTTAACGTTGAATTTGTCAGTGCTAATCCAACTGGTTTATTACATGTTGGTACCGCTAGAGGCGCAGCGATTGGTGATAGCATTTCTCGTATTTTAGATTTTACTGGTTATGATGTGACCAAAGAATACTATATTAACGACGCTGGTAGTCAAATTACTAACCTTGCCTTATCTATTCAAGCAAGATATAAAGGCTTATTCGGTATCGAAGAAGAAATCCCAGCGGATGGTTATGCTGGTCATGATATTTATGAAATCGCTGAATCAATTAAAAATGAAATTGGCGATGAAGCTTTAAAGATGAAAGATGCTATTCCTTTCTTCAAAGAAAAAGGCGTTAAGATTGAACTCGATAGAATTATCAAAGACTTAGATTTATTCAGAGTGAAATTCGATGTTTTCTCTTCAGAGAAAGCTATTAGAAGTGATAACGCTATCGAAAAGGAACTCGATTTCCTTAGCAAATATACTTACAAACAAGATGATGCTTTATATCTAAAGACATCTGATTTTATCGATGATAAAGACCGTGTCGTTCAAAAGAGCAATGGTGACTACACATATTTCTTACCTGATATTTGCTATCACGTTAATAAATTGTCTCGTGGTTTCGACGCTCTTATCGATGTCTTAGGCGCTGACCATCACGGCTATATCAACAGAATGAAATCTGCATTAATGATGCATGGTTATAAGGAAGATATTCTTCATGTTGAATTAATCCAAATGGTGAGATTCTTGAAAGATGGTCAAGAATATAAAGCTAGCAAAAGAAGAGGGGACGCTATCACATTAAGAGATGTTTGTGAAGAAGTTGGCGTTGACGCAATGCGTTACTTTTTTGCGATGCGTGCGCCATCATCTCACTTAGATTTCGATATGGATTTAGCTAAAGAACAAAGCTCAAATAACCCTGTTTATTATGCTCAATATGCTCATGCAAGATTATGTTCCATTCTTGAACAAGGTAAGGACATTCCTCTTGATGAAAGTGCTAAATTATTAAATCAACCATCAGAAATGGCTTTATTAAAACATCTAGCGGATTTTGCAAATGTTGTTAATGATGCCGCTAAAGATAAAGCCCCATATAAGATCACTAACTATGTTCACACCTTAGCGGAACTAGTTCACGCTTTCTATAATGAATGCCGTGTTATTGATCAAAACAATAAAGAACTCAGTGGTTCACGTCTTGCTTTAGTTAAAGCAAGTAAAATAGTGTTAAAGAATGCGCTTGCCCTTGTCGGTGTCAGCGCTCCAATACATATGTAGGGAGGACATTTTCTATGCCAAAATCATTATTAGAGTACGCTTACGAATACGTAAGCCAACAAACCCAACCAAGCAAGTTTGCGGACATTTGGGCCTACTGCATTAAAGAAGCAGGTTTAAGTGAAGAAGAAGCAACTGCTAAAGTTTCAAGATTCTACACAAACTTAATGCTTGATGGTCGTTTCGTCACCTTAGGCGAAAATGAATGGGACCTCAGAACACGTCAAAAATTTGAAAAGGTCCACATCGATATGAGCGAAGTGTATTCCGATGTCGAAACTTCTGATGACGATAGTGAAGAAGAAGAGGAAGAAGCAGAATACAATAAACCATTCGAAGAAGAGACACCTGAAAAAGAAGAAGACTTCGATTCTGATGAAGAAAATGAAGAGTCCGAAGAAGAACTAAAAGAGGATAACGAATTCTAATGTTTGAAGCGATCATCTCCAAGATTGAGCAATATGATTCGATTGTGATATTCGGTCATCTCAACCCAGATGGTGATTGTTATGGCAGTCAAATTGCTCTAAGAAATATTTTAAAAGCAAAGTACCCAACAAAAAGTGTCTATGCTGTTGGTAGTGGGTTAAAAAAGTTTTTTGATATTCTCGGTGAAATGGACTCTGTTTCCGATGAAATCATTACTAAGTCTTTAGCGATTGTTGTAGACAGTAATGACTTAGGAAGATTAGAAGATCAAAGAGCGCACAGCGCCCTAGACTTTGCAAAGATTGACCACCATATCGATAACTTTACTTTCAAAGAAGGCCCTGAAGTAATTGATGATAAGGCTACTTCAACATGCGAATTAGTTTATAAATTCGCTAAAGAGAATAAATTCGAAATTGATTTTATTTCCGCAAGTGCGCTTTATCTCGGCATGATGACTGATACTGGTAGATTCCAATTTGCCAACAATTTCGTGCAAATGTTTGATATCGTCAGTGACCTTTGTAAATTAGGCGTCGATCCAATTTTAATTAACAAAACAAATAACACTGTGCCTGAAAAGACACTCAGTATTAAGAGATTTGTTTACAACCATACAACCATTAGAAACGATGGTATCGTCTATGCCTTTGCCTCTAAAAAAGATAGAGAAGAATTAGGCGTAACATCCGCTCAAATATGCGCTAATACCTCTTTAATCAGTTATGTAATTAACCATCCAATTTGGTTTGTTGCTTCTGAAACTGATAACGGTGGTATGCAATGCGAATTACGTAGCAGTATGTTTGATGTCCAAAAAATCGCTACCCATTTCGGTGGAGGTGGACACACATTTGCTGCTGGTTTTACAGTCAAACAATTTAAGGAAGGAATCCTTGAAGAACTAATTGAACTATGTGCTAAAACAATTAGGAAAGGCGGAATCTAATATGTGGGAAGAACAACTAAACGCTGCTATTGAAGCAGGTGTCAAAGCTATTGATGGTATTCTTAAGATTTATAACAGTGATTTCTCAGTGGAAATTAAAGATGATAATTCACCAGTCACACTCGCTGATAAAAACGCTGATAAAGTAATTAGAGAATATTTACACGAGAAGTATCCTGAATATGCTTTCCTTACTGAAGAAAGTGAAGACAATCCAAAGAGATTAGAAAATGACTTTGTTTGGATTGTTGATCCAGTCGATGGCACAAAAGACTTTGTCGCTAGAGATGGTGGCTTTACCACAAACATTGCGCTTGCTTATAAACATGAAGCGGTCGTTGGAGTTGTTGTTGTTCCATTAACTGGTGAAGTCTATTTCGCCGCTAAAGGATTAGGTGCCTTCTATCGCAAGGATGGAGTGACCAAACGCATACACGTCAACGATAAATTGAATGATTTAACCGTTTATAAGAGTGTCTTCCACTCCAAACCAGAAGAAGAAAAAATGTTCGAAAAACATAAAGATAGAATTGGTAGAATCGAAAAATGGGGTTCTGCTTTAAAGCCATGCCGTATCGCTCAAGGATTAGGTGAATTATCTTATCGTCTAAGCGATGGCACAAAAGAATGGGATACTGCTGCTTCACAAGTCATTGTTGAGCAAGCTGGTGGCATCTATCTTAAACCAAATAAAGAACGTATTATGTACAACCGTGTGGATGTACACAACCGCGAAGGTTATATTATTTGTAACCGCATTGAAAATTTCTTGTTATAATATAATAAGTTTTCTAAACACATAAGTTGTTAGATAAAATGTTTTTCACGGAGGAAAAAATAATGAAAACAAAATTATTCTCAGTATTAGCTGTTTTTGCTGCAATGGCATTAACTGCTTGTAATGGTGCTAAAACTTCTAGTGCACCTGCTGGTACCAGTGCTAAACCAACATCACAAACAACTTCCAGAGCTCCCTCTTCAAAAGGTCCTGTTTGGAGCGATTGGAAAGTAGTTACACCTGCTACATGTGCAGCCGAAGGTAAAGAAGAACGCACAAATGACCAAGGTGGCAAAGAAGAAAGAAGCATTCCAAAGCTCAAACAACACACATGGACTGCAACAGCTGTTGCTGCTTCAGGCGAAGGCGTCGATTATGAAAATATCGAATGTTCAGTTTGCCATGTTAAGGGCTTAAGAGTTGCCGCTGCTAAAGCCACACTCGATGGCACTGATAAAGGTGGTGCACCAGAAGGCTGTATCAAACTTAGCAGCAATGGTAATTCAATGACAGTTGCTATCAATATCCCAGAAGCTAAGACAGGTAAAATCTATCTCACCGGCGCTATGGACTATTGGTATGATGGCAACAATAACAATGAAACAAGATCATTTGCATCAGTCAAGAATTCTGAAAACTCCGCTAACTTCAAGCTTGAAGTCAACGAAGCTGAAATCGATATGAGTGCTAACTTAAATGTTGCATTTGGTGACATTTTCCCAAAAGAAGCTGGTGAAACAGTTGGCTCTGTTACATATTCCAAAATCGGAGATGCCGAAGTTGGTGCAGTTTCATTAAAAGCTGGCCTCAACACCATCAAATTCACACGTGTTGATAGCTATAACTTAGCAGTTAAATACTTCACAGTTGTCTTCGCTGCTTAATTCAAACTAATTAACATAAACGGAATCATCATTCGGTGGTTCCGTTTTTTGTATCGCATTTATAAAAATGCTGTATATTAATAAGGTATAAAAGAGGATTTAATTAATTATGGAAAAATTTTTAAATGCATTAAGTAAACCCGCAAAATGGATCTTCGTCATTGGTGGCTTCTTCTATGCCACTTGATTTGCTATTATGACCGCTACTGGCTTTGGTAACAGTTTTATCTCAGTGATTGTGTCATTGGTTATTATGACTATTGGTACAGCTTTACTCGTCGCAGCACCTTTATTAGTTTTATTAAAAAAAGATAATGCTGGGAAGATGGTGTTCTTGTTCTTATTAGGATACTGGGTTTTAACAACAATCCAAAATTGGCTTAGTACCTCTGCTGGATTAGTAGAATCTAACGATGGTCTTGCTATCGTAGCAGGTCTTTTCTCCTTCATCGCTGGCTTAGGTGTTGTCGCCGTATTAGTATTAACCGTTTTAGAATTAATCTTAAAGAAACCAGCTTTACGCTTTGTTAGCTTCTTAGTGTTCTTAGGCGTCATCATTGTTGGCTTCTTTGCTGGTTTATTCTTAGTTATTTTATCTGGCATGAATAATGCTTTCTGGCCAAGTGGTATTCAATTCCTAATTCAGTATATGATCTTACCAATCATCATTTGCTTCGGTTATATTTACTTCATGGGTTTGCCAAATAAAAAGCAAGACTAATATAAATTGTTCAACTTATACGTGGCCTTTTCTAAAGAAGGTCACTTTTTATTTGCATAGAAATAGTATAGAATACAAAACTAGAGGTAATCGTTTTATGAAGAAAAAATTATTTTTCGGTTCATTACTTGTGCTCGCTTTAACTATGGCTGGTTGCCAAAAACCTGCAGAAAGCAATGTTCAATCGTCTGATGAACAACCAACAAGCCAACCAAGTGGTGAATCTCAACAACCAGGTGAATCTTCACAACCAAGTGACATTCCTGCTCCTGCTGGTGGTCAATTTGCGTTTGATGATGCACAACTCAACACCGTTCAAGAAATCCATACTGCTAACCAATTAAAATACTTAAACATGAACAAAGAGTATTACAGCATGGGTAAATCTGATCTTGATAGCTGTGATGCGATGGGTAATAAAAATGTTTCAACCCCATTGCCAGTTAAAGTCAGTTGGAACTTCACACCTGAAACAGGTAAGACAGTTTCCAAATACGCTTTCATCTTTGGTCAAAAATCTGATTTGAGTGATGGCTATGAACTTTCAACCACATCTAAGTCACTTGATATCTATAACTCATTCTTAGGTACTAACTATTTCAAAGTCGTTGCTAAGTATTCTGATAATTCAGAAAAAGCATCTGACATTAAAACATTCAAAGTTACTGAAAACGCTCCAAGAAACTTAAATGTTGGTAACTTACCAAACTTCCGTGATATGGGTGGTAGAACAACATATGCCGGTGGTAAAGTCAAACAAGGTTTAATCTACCGTGGCGCGGGTAATAACTTCGACATGAAAGGTACCGCTCCAGATAATGATGCAAAAGAAGTTTTATTAAATCAATTAAAAGTTAAAACAGAAATTAACGTTGCAAATAGTACTGGTAATAACCTTAATTTAAGCGGCGTTAAAGTTGAAAACGCTTATATGGCTTATGGCTCTGTTCCATATTCCAACTTAGCTAGAAACTCCGTGAGAATTAGACAAATCATGGACATCTTAGCCGATGAAACTAAATACCCTGTCTTCTATCACTGCCGTATTGGCACAGATAGAACCGGTATCACCGGTGTCATGATTGGCGGTTTACTTGGTATTAAATTCAATGAAATCATCCAAGATTATGGTTTCTCAAATTTCGCTCCAATTGATAACCAAAGATATCCTGGCAAAACTCCAGATAGCAATGGTGATGATATTAAAAAATACATCGATGAAATAATCGCTTTACCAGGCGAAACATTCCAAGAAAAGACATATCTTGCTCTTCGCTTAATGGGTATTCCTGCCGCTAAATTAGATACCATTATCAATTTAATGACTGAAGGCACAAAAGCTAACATCCCAGATTATTTCAAAGTCGGTGAAGGTAGCGATTTAATTTCCTCAGTTGCAATTAAGAATGCTACAGATTACAAAACTCCTGCTTCCTATTATGGCGTTTCCGCTAATGGTACAGTTAGTTACAAAGCTAATTTAACTGCTGGTAATAAAGACGTTATCGTTTACATGGGCTATACAGGTAGTGTTAGCACAAATACATCCACAAAGTTAGCAAGTTCTCTTACTTTAAAAATTGATGGCACAGAACAAACAATTAGCAACACCAAGAGTTTATGGCAAGCCGGATTTGGTTCTACACAACAAGACAGCAGAATCGGTTACATGTTTAACGTTTTAGGCAATTACGATTTCACAGCTGGCGAACACACTGTGGAAATTGGCGTTAAGTCTGGCACATTCAATATCGCAACCATCACTGTTGCGGATCATGCTGCTTAATAAAAAGCAATAGTAAATAAAGGTGACATTTTGTCACCTTTTTTATTGCGTTCATTTTTTCACAATCGTATAAATAATATAAATATTCTACTTTTTAGTAATAAAAAGGTTTATAATGATTTACGAAAGATAGCAAAAAGTTGAATATTTCGTTCAACTATCTGCCCTCAATTCATATTTGTCGTTTCTACAGAAAGGAAATTTTTAAAATGAAAAAGACAAAGATTTTTCTACCTTTGTTAACCGTCGGTCTAGTTTTAGGCATGGGTTTAACAGCTTGTAATAAACCAGCTGGACAAAGTGGAAGTCAACCAACATCTCAAGCACAACCAAGCAGTGCACAACAACAAAGAATTAAAGTCTCCGCTGCAGGAGATAAGAAACAACTTCTTATCGGCGAAACAGTCCAATTAAGCGCAGACATCGAAGGCGTGAAATGGGAATCATCTGATGCCAAGATCGCCTCAGTCGATGACAAAGGTTTAGTTACCGCTGTCGCATTTGGTGAAGTTACCATCTCTGCAACAAAAGAAGGCTATGCCAAAGGTACAATTGGTATTACAGTTACTAGACCAGCACCTAATGCTACATTCGATTTAACAACAGACGCTGATCACTATTCAGCAGATGGCTGGTGGGAACTCGGTGGTGGTATGTTCGCAATGCAAACCATCAATGGTTGGAACCCAATCGCTCAACAATCTTCTTGGGCCAACAAACAGAAGAACCAGCTGAAACATTTATCGGTGGCTTCGGTCAAGGTGATAAAGAAACAGTTAAATTTACATCAAGTAAAGCCGTTAAAGGCGAATTAGTCTTAAATATGGGTAACAGCAACGCTGTGACATTAAAAGAAGTCATGAGCGTTAAACTCAATGGTAAAGCAGTCAATATTGACGCTATCGAACTTGAAGATCATCCAGGTGACTGGGGTAGCACTCTTGAATTTGGTGAAGTCTCTTTAGGTCAATTAGATATCGCAGCTTCTAACACATTAGAATTTGAATTCTTAGCAGATACAAATATCTTCTTAAATGAATTAGTTGTTTACGCTGGTGATGCAAAAGTCGAAATAACAAAACCAGCCGCTAAAGAACAAATTGAAGTCGTTGAAGCTGAATTAGAAGTTATTGAAGGTCAAACAGTTAACATCCAAGTTAAGAACAACCTTGCTGGTGTCTCATATGTTTCCCTCAATGAAGCAACCGCTACAGTTAGTGATAAAGGTGTTGTTACAGGTGTTGCTAAAGGCATCACAAATATTACAGTTAAGAAAGATGGTATGTACTCTGTGAGAGTTAAAATTACCGTTAAACCAGCACCAGTTGCCGGTCAAATCTTAGTTGAAGCCGAATCCGCTGAAGAATTACAAGGCGAAGAAAAACCAGCTGGCGTCAACGTTAGCCAAGATGGTGGTATGTCTGGTGGTAATACAGTCCATAGTGGCAGTGCTTACATCTCAATCTACGGCGCTGAAGGTGAAATTACACTCACATATAAATTCAATGCTGAAAAAGCAGGACATATGGCATTATCAGTTGTTGGTAATGCTCCAATGAGCATGGGTGGCGAAGCCGCTCCATACGTCATTAAAGATTCTATGGGTATCAAATTAAACGGCGCTGATGTTACAGCCTCTGATGAAGCAATTCTTGAAGCCCCTCAAGGTTTCGGTGGCGAAATGTCTGAAGCTGATATAGCCGTTGTTAACGTCATTAAAGGTGAAAACACATTAGTGATTACACTTTCTGAAACATATCCAAGCTTAGACGTCTTCAAATTATCAGAAGTTAATTAGCTCTTCCGAGTAGTCATTACTCTCCCCCTAAGGATTTGGGTTTGCCCAGATCCTTTTTTCTTGCTTTTTCTTTTGCTTAATTTAATTATTGTGACAAAATAAAACCATAGAGGTTTCAAATATGAAAAATTTTAAATTACACAATGGTGTTGAAGCGCCATCTTTAGCTTATGGTACTTGGTTAATTAAAAATGAGAATGCCGCCAACTGCGTTAAGATGGCATTAGAGGCTGGTTATCGTCATATCGATACTGCTCAAGCATATGGAAACGAAGAAGGCGTTGGAGAAGGGATTAGACAATCTGGATTAAAAAGAGAAGAAGTCTTTATTACTTCCAAAGTAAAAGCGGAAATTAAATCATATAAAAAAGCCAAGGCTTCAATTGATGAATCTTTAAGAAAATTAGGCGTTGATTATATCGATTTAATGCTTATTCACTGCCCACAACCTTGGGCCTTATATAGAGGACCATTTAAATATTACAAACAAAACATTCAAGTTTGGAAGGCAATGGAAGAAGCCTATAAAGAAGGCAAATTAAGAGCAATTGGTGTTTCCAATTTCTTAATTAAGGATCTACAAAACATCATGAATAACTGTGAAATTAAACCAATGGCGAATCAAATTCTTTTGCACATTGGAGAAACCCCTATTGACGTTATCAAATTCTGTCAAGAAAACGACATTGTCGTGGAAGCTTATTCCCCAATTGCCCACGGCCGTGCGATTAACGATAAGAAGATTCAAGCAATGGCGAAGAAATACAATGTTTCCGTGCCACAATTATGCATTAAATACACATTACAATTAGATACAATTTCAATTCCAAAGGCATCAAGTAAAGAACATATTGAAGATAATATGAAACTTGATTTTGAAATCAAAGAAGAAGATATGATTGAATTAATGAAACTCAATCGTATCGATTATGGTGCGGATGCTTTCTGGCCTGTCTTTAATAAGAAAAAACAAGGATAAATAATTGCTTAAATAACAATTATTATTGATTGCCAATCTAACAAGAGTAAAATATTGGCGAGGATTTAGTTATGGAAGAAATCAGTAATTTCATTAAAACAATCATGGAAAAGGATTTGGAAGAAGGTCGCGTTGATCACATCGTGACAAGATTCCCTCCTGAACCAAACGCTTATTTACACATTGGTCACGCTAGAGCAGTTATCAATGACTTTGAACTCGCTAAAGCATTCGGTGGCTACACAAATTTAAGATTTGATGACACTAACCCAGTTAACGAAGGCGCGGAATATGTCCAAGCTATTATTAACGATATTAAATGGTTAGGTTATGAACCAAAAAACATCTTCTTTGGTAGTGACTATTTTGAAGAGCAATACAATAGAGCCGTTCTTCTAATCAAAAAAGGTTTAGCGTACGTTGATGATTTAAACGCTGATCAAATTACTGAATACCGTGGTACATTAACTGAACCTGGTAAAGATTCTCCATATAGAAATAGATCAATCGAAGAAAACTTAAAATTATTCCAAGAAATGAGAGAAGGTAAATACGGTAATGGTGAAAAAACATTAAGAGCTAAAATCGATATGGCTTCACCAAATATTAATATGCGTGACCCAATCATGTATCGTATCTTACATGTCCCACACCATAGACAAGGTAATAAGTGGTGCATTTATCCAATGTATGACTTCGCTCATCCTTTACAAGACGCTATTGAAGGTGTCACCCACTCATTATGTTCATTAGAATTTGATAACCATCGTCCTTTATATGATTGGTTTGTTGAAAAATGTGAAATGCCACACGTCCCACATCAATATGAATGGGGCAGATTAAATATTACAAATACAGTGATGTCTAAAAGATATCTCCGTCAATTAGTCGATGGTGGTTATGTCACTGGTTATGATGACCCACGTATGCCAACACTCGTTGGTTTAAAGAGAAAAGGTTTAACTCCAGAAGCTATTAGAAACTTCATTCTTTATACTGGCTTATCAAGAATCAACAGCACCACAAACGCGGAGAACCTTGATAATTTCCTTAGAGAAGAATTAAAACTTAAAGCTACTCGTCCAATGGCGGTACTAAATCCATTAAAAGTCGTTATTGATAACTATCCAGAAGGAAAGATTGAATATTGCGACGCAGTTAACAATATGGAAAATGAAGAACTCGGCCATCGTCAAATCGCTTTTGGTAAATATCTCTATATCGAAAAAGAAGACTTCATCGAAGAAAAACCAAACCGCAAATGGAAGAGATTATCGGTTGGTGATGAAGTCCGCTTAATGCACGCTTATTTCATTAAATGTAATAGTGTAGTGAAAGATGAAAATGGTAATATCACTGAAATCCACTGCACATATGATCCAGAAACAAAATCTGGTAGTGGTTTTGAAGGTCGTAAACCAAATGGCACAATTCATTACGTTGAAGCCACTACAGCTTTAAAAGCCACATTTAATTTATATGAACCATTAGTGTTCGATGAAACAGAAGAAACAAAAGGTCAATCCTTCATCGAAAGATTAAATCCAAACTCTTGGATTAAGTTAGAAGGTTACGTTGAAGCATCATTAAAAGATACACAACCATTAGACCATTTCCAATTCATTAGAACTGGCTATTATTGCACTGATAAAGAGTCCACAAAAGATCATTTAGTGTTCAATAGAACATGTCCTTTAAAGTCCTCTTTTAATTAAAATTTTTGGTCCTTCACTTACATTAAAATTAAAAAAATGACATAATATATATGTATATGTCAGGTTTTAATGTAAATGATGAAGTTATCCATTGTCGTGAAGGATTAGCGACCATTATTGGGAGCAAAGAAATGAACGGCAAAAGCTATTTTTTGGTGCACGCTAATCGCGCGAGTGGTGAAACTTGCTATGTTCCTGTCGATTCCGCTAATAGTATCATCCGTGAAATAATGGATGAAAAAGAAGCCGATAAATTATTACGTTTCATTAAGACAATTGATAAAGATTTTAATACAAACACAAAGCAAAGAAGAGATGCTTATAAAAAGAGACTTTCCTCTGGTGATGTAAAAGATATCGCTTATCTATATCGTCAATTGTATTTTTATCATTCTATTGGTGGCGAGAATAATGACGAAATCAAACTAGGACCAGTTGATCTAGATATGCTTAACTATGCTTCTAATATGTTGCTTGATGAATTAACAATCTCTTATAAACAGCCAAGAGAAAAAATTGCCCACTTCGTTGAACAAAGAATTGAGCAATTATAATTTAACCCACTTAATTATTTCATTATAAAGTGAATCTATATCAGCAATAGTTGTGTCATTTGGACACAATTTTTTCATTTCTTCTTTAGTGCGATAGCCATAATTAACTAATAAATAAGGAAGTCCAGCGTTAGTGGCACTGTCTTTATCAACGTCAGTATCACCAACATATAAGCATTCTTCTCTATTAAGATTATTTTCTTTAATTATTTTATTAATAAGATATGGATCTGGCTTTTTTGGATGATCTAAATATGAACCTTGAATGATATCAAAACATCCTGGAAATTCTTTATTAATAATCTTATTTACTAAATCATTATCTTTATTAGAAACAACTCCTAAAGAGACTTTTCCTTTTAGCTTATTTTCTAACATTTCTTTCATGCCTTCATAAGGATGAGTATAGTCATCATAATGTTCTAAATAATATTTCTTAAAAACGTCAAAGACTTTCTTTCTTTCATCATCATTTAGCGAGGACGGTGTGCATCTTTTAATTAAGACGGTTGTGCCGTTCCCAATAGCTTTTCTGACGAATTCTAGGTCCTTTTCTGGCAAATTAAAATAATTTAACGCGTGATTTACAGCGTTTTTGAGATCCACTAATGTATCGAGCAATGTGCCATCAAGGTCAAAAATAACAGTTTTCATTATTTAATATGATTTATAACGTTAATTACATCTTCGTTAAAGACCAAATCACACATATTATCGTATTGTGTGGACTCTTTATTAATAACCACTAAATAGCGGCCTTTGAAGTAACGAATAAAACCTGCTGCAGGATATACTTTTAAAGATGTTCCAATCACTATCATGACATCACAAGTCATAATTGCATTGATTGATCTACTGATGATATCTTCATCTAAAGATTCTTCATATAAAACAACATTAGGTTTAACGATGCCACCGCATTTATCACAGTGTGGAACACCATTAGAATTTAAGATATAATCTAAACCAAATAAGCGTCCGCATTTAGTGCAGAAGTTTTGGTGAATAGTGCCATGTAATTCATAGACCATTTTTGAACCAGCTTTTTGGTGAAGCCCATCAATGTTTTGAGTAATTACAATAACATTTTTACCCTTCTTTTCTAAATCCGCAAAGTATTTATGAGCGGCGTTTGGCTGCGCTTTTGGATAGCACATTTTGTCTTTGTAAAATTCATAAAACTCTTCAGTGTATTGTTTGAAGAATGAATGAGAAATAATCTCTTCTGGCGATGCTTGGAATTTTGTTTTTTGATTGTAAATGCCATCAGCGCTTCTAAAATCAGGAATACCGCTTGGTACAGAGATACCCGCTCCTGTAAAGACAACAATCTGACGTGCTTCTTGAATTATTTTTTGTAATGCTTCGTATTTATTTTCCATGCCATTATGATAGCAAGAAAGATGAAATTTGTGCATACCTAACATTAATTATCTCTACATCAAAAGAAATGTGGGAAAAATACTGTCTTATGTGTATAATACCCATGAGACAGTCACTGAAGTATATTTAACAACATATGGGCAAATTAAAATACACATTGACATATATACTCTTTTGGTTCGCTATTATTTTCTCTTGTATGCTAGCGGAGAACTTTGCTTTCTTCTCTAGCGATCATATGGGAGGTATGAATAACGATTCTTTAATTATGCTTTCGTTATTTGTGATCTTTGTTTTAGCATTTTATTTTTACCTTGAGCATAAAAAGAACAAGGTCACTTTTGACAAGTTATTGCTTTCAGTGATAGCTGTGTTCGGATTAATTTCTATTACAACAATTTGGTGGCAAGGAACGAGAGTGTTTGATAATCCGAGCATTTTTTATGTGGAATCAATCTCTTTTTCCGTTTCTGACAAACTATCCTATTCCTTACAAGTAGTGATTTGGTGCGTTGTTTTGTATGTTCTCCTGTTTATGTTTAATCGCTATTCTGTCTCAAAGAAGTTATTGAGATGGGCTCCATTTGTTTATGTAATTGGAACTGCTATTTGCGCAGTTATAGATATATTTATTGAATTTGAAGATATTGTAATGATTTTGACCAACCCGACTGAATATGTTAAAGGCGGTATGATGTTTCTTCTATACAACAGTAATGTTTGGGCGATGCTTCTTTTAATCAGCATTCTCTCATGTATTGTGTTAAGCATAAAAAGGTTCAACTTGTTTTACTACATATTGATGCTTTTCTTTTTCATTATGATTGTATTTACGTATTCAGCAACATCGACTTTCATTGGATTTCTCATCATTGTTATTTATACGCTTTATGAAATTGTTTCAGCGCTTCGTAATAATAAAAGAAAGGGCGTTTTTTTGTTATCAACTTTTGTAGGCATAATTGTTCTCACAATGAGCTTGTTAGCAATAGCTATTGCTCTGAAAACGTCTGTAGGACTAAGTATTGTTTCCTATTTCGACACCAATGTTTTGCATAAGGATTATGGCACATTAACTGAAAGAAGATGGATATGGTCAGCTATTTACCATCTATTAATTAATGATCCAGTTGACTTTATGTTTGGCTGTGGATATAAAACAGGAAACGCTATTTTTGCTAAGTATTACGAAATAATGCAGCTAGGTACAACAATCAGAAGCGCGCACAATGGTTTATTCGAAATAGTATTAAGGCATGGCATTGTCGGTTTGTTATTCTATGCTTCAGCTTTTATCCCGTTTGCTATTGGCGTTGTTAAATTAGTGAAGCAAAAACAATACCGTATCGCCTTTATTCATTCTTTATGCCTTTTTGCGATATTCGGTCACAGTATCTCAGAATCAACACTGTTTTTCACTCCAAATATCCAGGGAATGTATTTAACAATTGTTTTCTATTTACCTGTCACGAGATACACAAAAGAAAAGTATTTCAATGAATTAGAGGAAGATCTAAATAAACAGCAAATAAGCGACATGGTAGCGAATAAAGAAATGATTTGTCAGTTTATTAGCGCGATGATTATGGGCTTAATCGTAGCCTTTATTTGCACATTTACTACATCTTATATTTTAACGAATAGTGGTGTACTTCTCGCTTATTTTATTGTCATTGGTGTTCTTTTAATCGCGTTATTCATTGTTCCAGTTGTTATTTCTGTTCATGGTAATAAATCGATAAACATTATGCCCACTAATGAGCATCTATTTGTTTTATTACTAACACTAGCCATTGGTATGCTCACTGGTGCTATTTCACACTTCATATTCACGTTTGATTTATTCTCCACGTTATTATTCACAATATTTGTTTTCGTTTTGTATATTTTTGGGTTACATTTGTTGAATGAGAAAAACAATTACTTGTTATTCTCGTTCTTTAATAGTAAGTTTAGTAAATTGATAAGAAATAATGACGATGAGGTTCAACGATGAGCAAGGAAGAAACAGGCATTAAAATCATTACGAGTAATAAGAAGGCCCACTTCAATTATTTTCTTAGTGAATTCACTGAATGTGGCCTTGTTTTAAAAGGCACTGAAATTAAATCACTCAGAACCCATGGTTGCTCTTTAAATGATTCTTATATCGTTATTAGAAGTGGAGAGATGGAAGTTCTTAACATGCACATCAATCCATACGATAAAGGCAACATCTTTAATCACGATCCTTTAAGAACTAGAAAGTTATTGCTTCACAAAAAGGAAATTAAATGGTTTGAAGAAAAGATTAAACGTGATGGTTACACAATTGTTCCTACTCGTGTCTATCTTAAAAAAGGCAAAGCTAAAATCGAAATCGCCTTAGCTAAAGGTAAAAAACTTTACGACAAGAGAGAAACGATTAAACAAAGAGACATTAAACGCAGCATTAGGAATGGAGAAGACTAGTATGAGCAAAATTGATTTAAAAACATATTTCGATAAAGTTGGTCATGGCGAATACCAACGTGAAAACTTTGACTCTTTCCTTAACAAAGTCAATTTTTCTTATAAGATTCCTTCTATTCATATTGCTGGTAGTAATGGTAAAGGTAGTACCGCTAATTATTTAGCTAATATCTATCGTGCTCAAGGCTATAAAGTTGGTTTATTTACTTCTCCATATTTAGAAATCGTTAATGAAATGATTAATGTTAATGGACAAAATATTAGCGATGAAGAAATGGTGGAAATCATTGAACATAACGCTAAGCTCATAGATAAATACTCTTTATCTCCATTTGAGATTCAAACATTTATTGCTTTAACTTATTTTGAAAAACAGAAGTGTGATATTGCGATTATTGAATGTGGTATGGGTGGTGAAATCGACGCTACAAATATCTTTACTCCAATCGCTTCTGTCATCACTTCAATTAGCCTAGAGCACACTGCTTTCTTAGGTCGCTCTATTTGTGAAATTGCTTACCAAAAAGCTGGCATTATTAAAAGAGAAGTTCCTGTCATTACTGGTATCTTAGATGAAGAAGCTATTAACACAATCGTGGAAGTTTCAAAGGAAAATAACTCACAACTTTCAGTAGCGGTTGAACCTGCAAAAGTAGTGTATGAAAATAAAGGCTTTAATTTTGCATATGGTACGCTTGATAATTTAAGAATTAATTCCGCTGCCACATATTCTTTAAAAGATGCTTGTATCGCTTTAGAAGTTGTTAATAAACTTAATGATTGCTTCAATGTTAGTGAACAATCTATTAAAGAAGGATTGGCTAATACATATATGCCAGTAAGAATGGAAATATTAAAAGAAAAGCCACTTCTTATTGTAGATGGTTCTCATAACCCAGAAGGTGTCAATAACCTTGTAAAATCTTTGCAAAACGTCGCTCAAAATCGTGAAATACATATTTTATTCGCCTGTTTTAGAGATAAAAATATTGAAAGAATGATTGCCTATTTAGGTGAATATAGTAAAGACATTACTTTAACAACATTCCCACATGAAAGAGCAAGAAAAGAAGAGGAATTCTTCTTATATATGGAAGACTATGCATTCAAAGAAGACGCCATTGCGGCGCTTAAAGAATTGATGGAAAAATATCCTGATGATTGCATTTTAGTTACTGGCTCTTTAGCATTCGCTGCTTACATCAAACAAAACCTACAATAGAGGTTAATATGAAATTTACATTAATTAAGACAAATATCTCCCCAATTAAAAAGATTTGCCTTGCGGGTTTATTCATGGCGTTAACTGTCATTTTACAAAAAGTTGTGGCGGTTAATTATTTGGCCTTTGCCCCTTTTGCTCGTCTTTCTTTTGGTGGCCCAGCACTCATCATGTTTGCCTCAGTTTTACTTGGTCCAATCTATGGTGCGCTTGTGGGCATGGGTAGTGACTTACTTGGTTATCTAATTTTTGATCCTCGTACTTATCCACCTTTCTTACAAATCACAGCGATTTACACTTTGCTAGGATTTGTTTCCTATTTTGTTTTCTCGTTTGTGTTCTCGCTGAAAAGTAAGAAATTAATTCTTGGAATCGAGATTGCTTCTTTCTCTTTGATTTGGGTCGCTGTTGTCTTATTCATTCTTTTTTCTAACATTTACGACACACCTCTATTTGCAAAAATCCTTATACCAGTTGTTTCTGGATTGATATTTATTGGACTAATTCTCTTTTCTATTTTCTACAAAGGGAAAGATGAAAACCCATTAATTAGTCCTTTGCATATTTGCTTTGCTTCTTTCTTATGTGATTTCTTTGTGATTTTGTTATTTGGTTCAGTGATGAAAGCGTGGGCATTTGGCTTTGCCTCATTCCCAGCAATTATTCTCATTCAAGCGGTCACGATGTTTTTCAATGTCATGCTTGATACGATGTTTATTTCAACATTCCAAAGATTCACCAAGAACGATTTTGTGAGAGGAAATTTATGAGCGAAGAAAGAAAAGATGAAGAATTAGAACCAACCGAATCCTATCCTATCGATAACAAAAGAGAAACAATTCATTTTCCTTGGGCGATAGCGATTATCATGGGTGTTTTAATGGTGCTTATCATCGTTTGTTTCATCATTATCAAAGTGTTGGAGCACTGATGATGAGCGATTATTTTCATGTAAAGATAATTAAAATTTCTTTACAAAAAAATACAGGAGTGATAAGGTATTAAAAGTTAATTGTGATAGGGGGGTTAAAGATGAGAGAAAAAGTTCTTTTGATTTGCGAAGAGTGCCTCTCACGTAACTACACAACCACAATTAAAAAGGAAGGTGCAAAAAACCTTCAAATCAAAAAATTCTGTAAGCGTTGTAATAAGATGACGCTTCATAAGATTAGTAAATAAGGAGGTCTTCTCATGGGTGTGAAGAAATTTACTCAAGACGTTATCAAAGAAGGCAAACGTGTTCGTTGGCCTAAGAGAGATGTTTTAGTGCCTGCAATTATTGTCGTTGTTATTATCGCGGCTATTACTGGCTTACTCTTAATGGGAGAAGATGCTTTAGGTAAGAGCTTGATTGATGTTCTTAAGAACACATTCAACAAATAAGGAGGGTTACTATGGCAGACGAAATTAAATTTACAGATAGTACTACCGATTTAAGTGAAGGCGAATCCTCTAATGTCACATTAGGTGAAAAAGCTTGGTACGTTGTTAATACTTATTCCACACACGAAAACAAAGTCAAAGAAAACTTAAAACGTCGTGTTGAATCAATGGGATTACAAGACTTAATCTTCCGTATCATTGTCGCGGAACAAGAAGTCCCAGTGATGAAAGATGGTGTTCCAACAGAAAAAACCAGAATGAAAAATCTCTATCCTGGTTATGTCTTCGTTGAAATGATCATGACTGACTACGCATGGTATGTCGTACGTAATACTCCAGGTGTTACCGGCTTCGTCGGTTCCTCTGGTAAAGGTACAAAACCATTCCCAGTTCCTCGTGAACAAATTGAACCAGTTCTTAAGAGAATGGGTGAAATCGACGCTGATATGTTCGATCGTTACAGTGTTGATGATTACGTCAGAGTTATCCATGGTCCATTAGAAGGCACCGAAGGTCGTATTCTTTCCATCAATCGTGATACCAAAGTCGTTGAACTTGAAACAATCTTCTTTGGTAGATCAACTAAAGTGGAAGTCGACTTCTCTGAAATTGATAAAATCTAAGTTTGTTAATAACAAGCAACAAAAAACCAACTCGCTGACCGAGTTGGTTTTACTTTTGTCTAAACTATGCAGCTTTTCTTTTCTTCTTTAAGCCGTTGATGGCTTCACGGAAGTTTCTAATTTCTTTAGTGCCACCGACAACGAAGATGGTGTCATCTGGCAATAATGAGTCGTTACCACCAGGAACGAAAGAACGGCCGTTACGAACGATTAAGACGACGTTAACGCCATATTTATCCTTAGATGATAAATCTTTCAATTGTTCAGGGACATAAGCACTATTAACGACGATAGAAACAACTGAGAACTTATCATTAAGTTTATAGAAGTCTTTAAAGTCTTCGTTACCTAATCTATTAGCAAGGGCAACACCCGCTGCCTTTTGAGGCATGATGACTTCAGTAGCGCCTAACTTTTTCATAATTGGCATGTAGTAAGCATCATCAACACGAACGATGATTGATTTAACACCAAATTCTTTAAGAATAACTGTAGTTAAAATACTTGCTTCTATATGTGAACCGAAAGCGACAATAGCGGCGTCAACATCTTTAACACCAAGCTCTTTTAACGCTTCTTCATCTGTACTATTAGCAACGGCAACAGTAGGAAGTAAAACACTAACCTTTTTGACCGCTTCTTCATCACTATCAATAGCGATAACGTCCATGCCGTTTTCTACTAATTCTTCAACGACACTAATACCGAATTGGCCTAAACCGATAACTGCGAATGATTTTTTAGCCATAAAAGAATTCTCCTTTAACCGATTAAAATATCTTCCTCAACAAAACTATAATGCACATTGGCTTTTTTGTCTAAATTATTTTGGAATAATTGGAAAAATGTCATTGGTCCTAAATGACCTAGTAACATTAAGAAACATAAAACTATTTTTGCCCCAATAGATAGGAATGGCTCGACACCAGTATAGAAACCAACATTAGCGAAGAACGAGAAGGCAGAGAATAAATAAATACTCGCTAATTGATTATCTAATTCTGGATTCATTGTGTAACCTTTAAGTTCAGTCACGCCAAATAGAGTAATTAAAACAAACGATAAGATAATGATGGTCACAACGATAAAGACCAAACTCATACTCTTAGCGATAATATCATCAGAGAAGTTACGCTTAAACACAGCGATACGCTTGCCCCTAAAGTAAGAAAGAATAGACATGATAATAATGAAAATAGTGGTGACCTTAATACCACCCGCTGTGGAAAGTGGTGAACCACCAATGAACATCATGACACCACAAATAATTCTTCCTGGTAAAGAAATCTCTGCTTGCGGATAAACACTATAACCAGCGGTACGACAGTTAATGACTGTCATCACCACTTGGAAGAGATTCATTGGGTTATCTTTCTTTAATCCATCAGTTAAAAATAATGCAGCGGACATAGTGATAATTAATACACCCGCCATTGTTAAAACCATCTTAGAAAATGATGTCCACCTACGTGGTGATTTACGTTCAAAAACAGCGTCAATAATAACTAAGAAAGAGATACCACCAAGAAGTGATAAAACAGCGTTATAAATATTGAAATAGTAGTATAACCAATTATCCGCTAAAATCGCGCCACCATTATTGGTGAATAATCCACCAATTAAAGAATTCGTTGAACTGAATAAATCAAAGCCAGCGTTATTAAAAGATGAGATTGAATGGAATAACGAATAAGCAAATGCTTTTGGTAAATCGTTAGGGAAGAGCTGTAAAAACACTGGTATTCCAAGACCAAAACCTAAGACTTCACAAACAGCGGTAATAATAATTAAGCGTCTCACGAATCTCACGATTTCACCAATGTTATTAAAGGCAATAGCTTGCGAGATTAAAAGACGATCACGGAATTGAATTTTTCTTTTAAAAATACTAAATAAGAAGGTTAATATTGTAACGATGCCTAAACCACCAATTTGTACTAAGATAATGACCACTGTTTGACCAACGCCATTAAGCGTGTTGACTAAGCCTTCAGGATAAGTGGTTAGACCAGTTAAGCTCATCGCCGAAAGAGAAGTAAAAAACGCATCAAGATATGTGCCAACATGACACCATTCGTTTTTTGGATTGTCTCTAAAAACAAAAGGCATCGAAAGGATAAAAGATCCGACGAGCACAATTCCCATGAATGAGATAATGAGCATTAAATATGGGTTTAATTTTCTATTTTTACGAATCATATTTCTGCTTTCTTGCTGCCGATATAATACACTTTGTGTCTATAAAAGTCAAACAAAAACAAATCATTAATGATTTGCAAGTATAATTTTTTCGCACACTAAAACTTATTTTTTAAAAAGTGCTTGCAACGTACATACGTATTTTGATAGTATATATGAGCATGTTGTCTTGCGCCATGAGAGAGCGCAAGCGCACGTGTGAAACAGTACGTTCCGTGGAAGAGTGGCGATCACTCAAAAATACCACGGCACTGACAAATCTACAAAAGGAGGAAAGTCAAGTGAAGAAAATCGCAAAAGTCGTGAAGATGGAACTTCCTGGCGGTGAAGCAAAGCCAGGTCCAAAACTCGCTTCTGCTGGTGTCAACATGGGTAAATTCTGTACAGACTTTAACGCCAAGACCGCCGACAGAAAAGGTGAAATCGTTCCTGTTATCATCACAGCTTATGAAGACAAGTCCTGTGACTTCGTCATCAAAACCTCTCCAGTAGCGGGTTTAATCTTAAAAGCCGCTGGAATCCAAAAAGGTAGTGCCACTGGCCGTAAAGGCAATGTTGGTAAAATTACCAGAGCTCAACTCAAACAAATTGCTGAGTACAAGCTCCCAGATCTCAACTGCGAAGACATTGAGGCAGCTATGAAGATCGTTGAAGGCAGCGCCAACAATATGGGCGTTGAAGTCGTTGACTAAGGTGAATAGGCATGTTCAGAAGTAAATCTTACAAAGCCGCCGCTGAAAAAGTTGACGCAAACAAACTCTATACAATCGAAGAAGCAGCCGCTTTAGTGAAGGAAACCTCCACTGTTAAGTTCAATGCTACTGTCGATGTTAGTTTCAGACTCAATGTCGATCCAAAACAAGCTGATCAACAAGTCAGAGGAACTCTCATCCTCCCACATGGCAATGGTAAAACCAAAAAAGTCTTAGCCATTACCGACAAAGTTGATGATGCCTTAGCCGCTGGTGCCGATTTCGCTGGTGGTAACGAAATGCTCGAAAAGATCCAAAAAGAAAACTGGTTTGACTTCGATGTCATCGTCGCTACTCCAAACATGATGGGTAACATCGGTAAATTAGGTAGAGTGTTAGGTCCTAAAGGCTTAATGCCAAACCCAAAGACTGGTACAGTTTCTCCAGATATCGCCAAAGCTATCAAAGAAATTAAAGCCGGTAAAGTTGAATATCGTGTTGATAAAGAAGCAAATATGCACGTTTGCATTGCTAAAGTATCATTCGATGCCAACAAGATCGCCGAAAACTTAACAGCCTTAGTTGAAGCCGTTAAAAAAGCTCAACCAGCCTCAGTTAAAGGCGTCTACTTCAAGAAAGCTGTCATCCATACGACCATGGGTCCAGCCATTCAATTCACATTTGCTGGTCGTTAATTAAAACAAAGCACAATATACCTAAGACAGTAACGGACGAAATAGTCTTAATAATGTTACCGAGGCGTATCTATAAAGCCCACCGTATATTGGAGCCTTCAAAACAATTTTAGAAAAAGGAGGTCAAGAATATGAATCAAGCAGTCTTAGCAGCTAAAACAGAGACAGTGAAAACTATCACCGAAAAAGCTAAAGAGAGCCAAACCATTATCGTTTGTGAATATCGTGGTTTAACAGTTGCCCAAATTCAAGAAGTCAGACGTGCTCTTCACAAAGAAAACGCTGAAATGAACGTTTATAAGAATTCTCTTGTCGAACGTGCAGTTGATGAATTAGGTTACAACGAAATGAACGACATCTTAAAAGGTCCAAACGCTATCGTTTTCTCTAAAGATGTTATCGGCGGTGCAAAAGTCATTGCCAAATATGCTAAAAGACACAAAGACGTTCTTGTTGTCAAAGGTGGTGTCGTCGAAGGAAAGTTCGTTGACGCTAACGGCATGCTCGAAGTTGCAAAACTTCCAGGCAGAGAAGGTCTTATTTCCATGTTCTTATCGTGCTTACAAGCACCTATCCGCTCCTTCGCTTGCGCTGTCAAGGCAGTAGCGGACAAATAATGCCAATTTAGGAGGATTATCACAATGGCAAAATTAACAAATGAAGAAATCATTGCTGCATTAAAAGAAATGACAGTAGTGGAATTAAATGAATTAGTCAAAGCCGTCGAAGAAGAATTCGGCGTCACAGCAGCCGCCCCAGTCGGTGTTGCCGCTGCCGCTCCAGCTGAAGAAGAAGAAAACAAAGGTCCAGCCGAAGTTTCCTTAATCTTAAAAGCTGCTGGTGCTTCCAAAGTCCAAGTCATCAAAGCTGTCCAAGCTATCACAGGCTTAGGCTTAATGGATGCCAAGAAATTAGTTGATGCTGCTCCAGCACCAGTTAAAGAACACATCTCCCCAGTCGAAGCTGAAGAACACAAGAAAGCTCTTGAAGCCGCTGGTGCAGAAGTCGAAGTTAAGTAAGTTCCAATTTCATTTTCTAGGGGGTAATTTCGCCTAATGAGTCACTATTTTCAAGACGATCCCAATCTTGCTTCAAATATTAAAGAGATCAGCTTTGAAATTAATGGCATCACTATGAAATTACTCACTGATAATGGTGTATTTTCTAAAAGTAATGTCGATGAGGGTAGTTATGCCTTCCTTAAGGTCTTACTACCCCTCGACTTAGGAAATACGATTCTCGATTTAGGTTGTGGCTATGGCACGATTGGCTTAACTCTTGCCAAAGCCCACGAACAAGCAAGGATTACCCTTGCTGATGTTAATCCGCGCGCAGTTGCGTTATGCAAGCGTAACGCGGAACTACTAAAATTAAGCCCACGAGTCACTATCCTTCAAAGTGACATCTACGAAAAGATTGAAGGACCATATGATTCAATTGTTGTGAACCCCCCAATTCGTGCTGGTAAGGCAGTGACCTACCGCATGTATGAGGAGGCAAAGCAATACTTAATTGATGGCGGCTCTTTGTATATCGTCATAAGAAAAGCACAAGGCGCGCCTAGTGCGAGTAAATATATCGAATCTATATTCGGTAACATCACCTTGCTTAAGCGTGACAAAGGCTATTACATCTATCGAGCTACCAAGAGCAAACAATAATTAAAAGGAGCCATTATATGATTAGAAATATTGAGAACTTAAATAAACTCAACAATAATCGTTATGATTACAGCAAGATTTCTGGCAAATTACCTTTACCAAACCTTGTTGAAATTCAAACAAAATCATACGAAGAGTTTAAAGAAAAAGGATTAGATGAAGTCTTTAGAGAATCATTCCCAATTGTTAACTACACAAATACATTATCAATTGACTATGTCTCAATCCGTTTTGGTGAACCAAAGCATACATTCTTACAATGTAAAGCTCAAGATCTCACCTATAGTGCGCCAATCTATGTCATGTTACGTTTAACTCACCATGACACCGGTGAAATCCAAGAATCTGAAGTCTATATGGGTGAATTCCCATTAATGACCAAGTCTGGTACATTCATCGTCAATGGTGCGGAACGTGTTATCGTTTCCCAATTAGTTCGTTCCCCAGGCGCATACATGTCTTTAACAAAAGATATTAAGACAGGTAAAGTTACTTACGAAGCAGACCTCATTCCTGGTCGTGGTACATGGTTACAATTCGAAAGTGGCACAAAAGATTTATTAAGCCTTCGTATTGACCGTCAAAGAAAACTTAACGCTACAACATTCTTAAGAGCCTTAGGTTTAGAAGAAAGTAGTGATATTTTAAAACTCTTTGGTGAATCAGTCGCCTTAAAAGCCACATTAGATAAAGATGATGATCAAAAAATCAAAACCGCTAAAGCTGCTTTAGTGGAAATCTTTAAGAAGATGAAACCAGGTGAACCAGTTACTGAAGAAGGCACTATCAATTTCTTAGTGCAAAAATTCTTCGATGGTAAACATTATGACCTCGGTAGAGCGGGCCGCTTTAAATACATCAAGAAATTAGGCGTTTATAACAGATTAACAGGTCGTACCCTCGCGGAAAACCTCGTTGATGCTGATGGTGAACTCCGCTTCAAAAAAGGCTACACATTAACCGCCGCTGATGTCGACGCGTTAAGAGATGAAGACTTCTTTGAAAAAGGCGCTCACATGAAGAAGCTTAAAGTCAATGATAAACTCGATGACCATGGTATCGTCAACGTCGTTAAAGTTTATAATAACGACCGTGAAAAGAAAGTTTGTAACATCGTTGGTACAGACTTAAATGGTACCGCTTCTTACGTCACAATAAGTGACATCCTCGCCTGTTTCTCCTATTTCTTAAATGTGATGGATGGATTCGGTGATACCGATGATATCGACCACTTAGGTAATAGACGTATCCGTTGTGTTGGCGAATTAATTCAAAACCAATTCCGTTTAGGTTTAGCCAAAATGGTCAAAACCGTCCAACAAAAGATGTCCATCTCTGATTTAGGCAATGTCAAACCAAAAGCCTTAATCAACCCACGTCCATTAAGTGCATCAATCAGAGAATTCTTCGCGTCTTCTCAATTATCACAATTCATGGATCAAACAAACCCACTCGCGGAATTAACAAATAAACGTAGATTATCCGCTTTAGGTCCTGGTGGTTTAACAAGAGATAGAGCTTCTACTGAAGTGCGTGACGTTCACGTCTCTCACTATGGTCGTATTTGTCCAATTGAAACACCTGAAGGTCAAAACATTGGTTTGATTAACAACCTCGCCTCATACGCGAAAATAAATAAATATGGATTTATTGAAACACCATATAGACGCGTGGATAAGGCCACATGTAGAGTTTTAAGCGAAGCTGAAGATTCCGTTTATTTATCCGCTGATGAAGAATGGGATTATGTCATCGCTGAAGCAAACATCAACCTTGATGCCGATGGTAGAATCCTTGATGAACACGTCATCGCTCGTTATAAAGGCGAAAACGTTATGGCTAATAGAGAAGATGTTGACTACGTCGACGTTTCTCCAAAACAAATCGTTTCTATCGCCGCTGGATGTATTCCATTCTTAGAAAACGACGATACAATGCGTGCCCTTATGGGTTCTAACATGCAACGTCAAGCCTTACCATTATTAAGACCACACGCTCCACTCGTTGGCACTGGTCTTGAACATCAAATTGCCCGTGACTCTGGTCTTGCAGTTGTCGCCGTGGAAGATGGTACCGTCACTTATACCGATTCCCGCACAATTGAAGTCGTGGAAAACGGCAATGTTGAACCACGTGTTTATCAACTTCAAAAATTCGAAAGAAGCAACCAAGGCACATGCATTAACCAACAAAGCATTGTCAAAGTTGGTCAAAAAGTTAAAAAAGGTCAAATCATCGCTGATGGTCCAGCCATGGATAACGGTGACTTAGCCTTAGGTCAAAACGTCACAATCGCCTTCATGACATGGAATGGTTATAACTATGAAGACGCTGTCATCATGTCAGAAAGATTAGTGAAAGATGACGTTTATACATCAATTCACATTGAAAAATATGAACTCGAATGCAGAAGCATTCCAAAATTAGGTGATGAAGAAATCACCCGCGATATTCCAAACGTCAGCGAAGCTGCTAAAGCTAACTTAGACGAACGTGGTATTATCGTTCCAGGCGCAGAAGTGAAAGAAGGCGACATCTTAGTCGGTAAAGTCACTCCTCGTGGCCAAAGCGAACCAACTCCAGAAGGCAAATTATTAATGGCCATCTTTGGTGAAAAGACCAATGAAGGTAAAGATGCCTCCTTACGTGTCCCACACGGTGGTGCTGGTATCGTCTTAGACGTGAAGATTTTCAAACGTGAAGGCAAATCCAAAGACGTCGAACTCCCACCAGGAGTTAACGAAGTCGTCAGAGTCTACATCGTCCAAAAGAGAAAGATCTCCGAAGGTGATAAGATGTCTGGTCGTCATGGTAACAAGGGTGTTATTTCCCGTATCTTACCAGAATGCGATATGCCATTCCTTCCAGATGGTACACCAGTTGACATCATGCTCAACCCATTAGGCGTTCCATCTCGTATGAATATCGGTCAAATTCTTGAAGTCCACTTAGGCTATGCCTTAAAACAATTAGGCTATAAGATTGCTACCCCAGTTTTCGATGGTATTACCAATGAAGAAATCTTAGATATGATGCAAAAAGCCAAAATGGATCCATCCGGCAAAACAATTCTTTATGATGGTACAACCGGTGAAAGATTTGACGAAAGAATTACCGTTGGCTGTATGTACATGATTAAACTTGTCCACATGGTCGATGATAAATTACACGCTCGTGCAACTGGTCCATATAGCTTAGTTACACAACAACCACTTGGTGGTAAAGCGCAAAATGGTGGTCAAAGATTTGGTGAAATGGAAGTCTGGGCTCTTGAAGCTTATGGCGCCGCCCATGTCTTACAAGAAATCATCACCATTAAGTCCGATGATAGAGTCGGTAGAAGAAAGACTTATGAAGCTATCATTAAGGATCAACCATTACCAAAACCAGGTATCCCAGAAGCCTTCAAGGTTTTAGTTAAAGAATTACAAGCCTTATCCATGAACGTCACACTTCTTGACCAAGAAGGTAACGCCATCGATATGGACGCTCTTGCTAAAGAAGCCGAGAAGGAAGAAAGAAGAATTAACTCCAACATCCGTAACTTAATCGGTGATGGTAGTAGTTCTGATTCAATTGTTGATGAAGAAGCCGTGGGTATGTCAAGCCGCTCAGCGGATGACGTCTTCGGAGAATAAGGAGGATAAAAGATTATGTTTGATGTTAAAAGATTAGCAGCGATTAAAGTCGGTTTAGCCTCCCCAGAAACAATCCGTAGTTGGTCCCATGGTGAAGTCTTAAAACCAGAAACAATTAACTATCGTAGCCAAAAACCAGAAATGCAAGGTTTATACTGCGAAAAGATCTTTGGACCTAGCAAAGATTATGAATGTCACTGTGGTAAATATAAGAAGATTAGATTTGCCGGTGTCGTTTGTGAAAAGTGTGGCGTTGAAGTCACTTCTAAGGAAGTTAGAAGAGAAAGAATGGGTCACATTGAACTTGCTAGCCCATGTTCACATATTTGGTATTTAAAAGGTATCCCAAGCCGTATTGGCTTAATCTTAGATGTTTCTCCAAAACACTTAGAAGAAGTCACATATTACGCTGCCCATATCTGCTTAAATCCAGGTAAATCCACAAAACTCCAATATCGTGAATTCATTAACGAAAGAAACGGTCGTGAAGTCTTTATCCCAGCGGTTAAAGAAATTCAAGAAAACGCCGCTGAATGGGGTTTACAAGAAGGTAGTGACGATTACGCGAGAAGTGAAGAATTAATCGCCAGAATGGAAAACCATGGTGAAGTCTTCGATTTCCAAACCGTCGCTAGATTCATTAACAAATACACAGGTGCAGAATTCTCTGAAGGTGCTGCGGCTATTAAGAGACTTTTACAAGAAGTCGATCTTGATAAAGAAGCGGCAGAAATCAACCGTAAGATGAAGGAAACAAAATCTACTTCCCGTCAAAAATTAACAAAGAGACTCGAAGTCATTGAAGCTTTCCGTGCTTCCGACAATAAACCTGAATGGATGATTTTGGATGTCATTCCAGTCATTCCACCAGATTTAAGACCTATGTTACAACTCGATGGTGGTAGATTTGCTACCTCCGACTTAAACGATTTATATCGTAGAGTTATCTCCCGTAATAACCGTTTAAAGAAATTAATCGATATGAACTCTCCTCAAGTTATCTTGATGAACGAAAAACGTATGCTTCAAGAAGCTGTTGACGCTCTCATTGATAACGGCAGAAGAAATAAACCAGTTCAAGGTCCTGGTGGCCGTGCCCTTAAGTCCTTAAGTAGTGCACTTAAAGGTAAACAAGGTCGTTTCAGACAAAACTTACTTGGTAAACGTGTCGACTACTCTGGTCGTTCCGTTATCGCCGTTGGTCCATTCTTAAAGATGTATCAATGTGGTTTACCAAGAGAAATGGCTATTCAATTATTAAGACCATTCATCGCTTGTGAACTCTTAAAAAGAGGCGTTGCTAACGCTCATAAACAAGCCGATAAGATTATCGATAGATATGATGATGTCGTCTTTGATATTGTTGAAGAAATCATTTCTAAGCACCCAGTTTTATTAAACCGTGCTCCTACATTACATAGACTTGGTATCCAAGCCTTCCAACCAATCTTAGTTGATGGTCGTGCCATCCGTTTACACCCACTCGTTTGTACCGGTTTCAACGCTGACTTCGATGGTGACCAAATGGCCGTTCACGTCCCATTATCTAAAGCCGCTCAAGAAGAAGCTTTACACTTAATGTTAGCCTCTAATAACATTCTTGGTCCTAAAGATGGTAAACCAATCGTTACACCATCCCAAGACATGGTTATTGGTAACTACTATTTAACTCTTGAAAGCACAAAAGAAGATTTCTTAAGAATTGCTAAGGAATTACGTGCACGTAAAGACGTTGAAGAAGCGGAAAGATATGAACTCTATGCCGCTAGTGAAGGTAAAGTCTTTAAAGATGTCGATGATGTCATTAGAGCGTATCAAACAAAACAAATTCACTTACATAACCGTATTGCCTTATTAGGTAGTGCAATGATGAAGAAGGATTTCACTGAAGAACAAAATAAGAGCTACTTAATTACTTCTGTTGGTAAAGTTATCTTCAACCTTATCTTCCCAAGTGACTTCCCATATTTAAACGAAGTAAGTGAGGCTTCATTAAGAGGCGATCAAGAAGTGGTGAAGACATATTTTGCCCCACGTGGTACAAATATTCCAGAATTCATCGCTGCTCGTCCAATCTTAAAGCCATTCAATAAGAAACACCTCGGCTTAATCATTAACGAAATTTTCCAACGTTATGATAGACAAGGTAATCCAAAGACCAGTGCGGTCTTGGATAAGATTAAAGACCAAGGCTTCCATTATTCCACAGTCGCTGGCTTAACCGTCTCCTTAAGTGATATCCACGCTGTTAAAGGCAAAGAAGAAATCTTAAAAGAAGGCGATGACAAAGTCGCGAACTTAAAAGAATTATACGAAATGGGTATGTTGACCAATGAAGAAAGACATAAACAAGTCGTTGAAGTCTGGGAAAAGGTCAAAGACCAAGTTCAAAAGAAACTTGAAGTTCAATTCAAACAAGATACACGTAACCCAATCTTCATGATGTCCGATTCCGGTGCTCGTGGTAATATCTCCAATATTCTCCAATTAGCCGGTATGAGAGGCTTGATGGGTAGTACCTCTGGTTCTACTATCGAACTCCCAGTTAAATCATGTTTCCGTGAAGGTATGAACGTGTCAGAATTCTTCATTGCTACCCACGGTGCTCGTAAGGGTGGTGCTGATACCGCGTTAAAGACCGCTGACTCTGGTTACTTAACTAGAAGATTAGTCGACGTTTCTCAAGACGTTATCGTTAGAGAAGAAGACTGCGGCACTGACCATGGCTTCGAAGTCTTTGAAATCAGAGACTCCGCTAGAGATGCTGTCATCGTTAAATTAGAAGATCGTTTAGTCGGTCGTTTCACCCTTAACGATGTCGTCAATCCTCAAACAGGTGAAATCATTGTTCCAGGTAACACCATGATTCACGAAAAAGAAGCCAAAGAAATCGTTGATGCCGGTATCAAATCTGTCGTCATTCGTAACTTATTCGGTTGTGAAACAAAAGATGGCGTTTGTGTCCACTGCTATGGTCGTAACTTAGCAACTGGTAGAAGAGTCCAAGTTGGTGAAGCTGTTGGTATTATGGCGGCTCAATCAATTGGTGAACCAGGTACACAATTAACCATGAGAACATTCCACACCGGTGGTGTTGCGGGATCTGACATTACTCAAGGTTTACCTCGTGTTCAAGAATTATTTGAAGCGCGTACACCTAAGGGCGAAGCCTTAATCTCTGAAATCTCTGGTACTGTTACTAAGATTGAAGAAAAGAATGGTTGCTATTTAGTCACCGTTAAGAACGATCTTGATGAAAAAGAATACACCACAAACTTCGGTGCTAGACTTAGAGTCAAGAAAGGCGACTTCGTCAAAAATGGTGGTAAGATCACAGAAGGTGCTATTTCTCCTAAGAAATTACTTGAAGTGGCCGATGTTACCGCTGTTGAAAACTACATCTTAAAAGAAGTTCAAAAAGTCTATAGTGCTCAATCCATCGGTATTTCCGATAAGCACATCGAAGTTATCGTTAGACAAATGTTAAGAAAAGTCTTAGTCATTGAAGCTGGCGATACCGATATGTTAAGTGGCACACGTGTGAACGTGAATACATTCACAGCGAAGAACAACGATGCTCTCATCAATGGTAAGCATCCTGCTGTCTTCTCACCATTAATCCTTGGTATTACAAAGTCCGCTTTGGAAACAGAATCATTCTTATCCGCGGCTTCCTTCCAAGAAACAACACGTGTCTTAACAGATGCTGCTATTAAGGGCAAAACAGACTACTTACACGGCTTAAAAGAAAACGTCATTACTGGTCACCTTATCCCAGCGGGTCGTGGCTTAATGGCCGAAGACAAAGCCGATGATATCTCCAATAACTTTGATGTCTTAGAAACCATGAGAGAAGTGAGTGATAGATACGTTGAAGAACACGAAAGAAAAGTTAAAGAAATTAACGAAAAGATTCGTGTCTTAGACGAAGAAAAGAAGTAGTTTCTACCTAAATCAATAAGAGTCATTCGAAAGAGTGGCTCTTTTTTCTTTATCTTGAATTAATCAAAATAATTTAAAAAACTAGTATTCTATAGTTAAAAAATATACAATTTTTTCTAGCAGATTCCTTTCTGCAATTCGTCTTAAGTAGTAGAGGTGCCAAATGAGCATTTCCCCAAAAACGATCCATGCGTTCATTCAAGGTAATCAAGAAGCCATGGGTGAAGTCTATGAAGAATATAAAAATCTCATGTACTTCGTCATCGCTTCCTACATCTCACAACCAGAAGATTGTGAAGATGTTTTGAATGACGCTTTTATTAAGGCCATGGAACATCGTACTGACTTAAAAGATCCATCGAAAATTAAGTCTTTCTTAACAACTATTTCAAGAAACACCGCTTTGGACTTTTTAAGAAAGAAAAAAGAAACCGCGAATAGCGATTTAATCGATGAGATGTATGGGGAAACAGACAGTTATAATGTCATGCTCAATTTATTAGAACCTCTACTTACCAACAAAGAGACGATTGTTACTTATTACAAGGCAGTTTTCCAATATACCTGGCCAGAAATAGTGGAACTAACAGGTATTGCGGAGTCTACAGCGAGAAAAATCTACGCTGAAGCTCTAGAGAAACTGAGAAAGGAGCTACGATGAACGATATCGAAAAGAAGCTTCGCAAAAGGGGGATGGCGAAGCTCGATAAATTTGCAAAGAATCCGTACAAGGTTAAGAAAAAATCTTGGTTCGAACGTATTCCTCTATGGCCAAAGGTCGTTATTCCAACCGCTGTTTTAACTACAGCTCTCTTTGCAGTGGTCGTTAGCTCATTCTCAATTGATATGTTCTCTCCAAAAGGTAGACAAACAGATACAAGTCAAAGCCCAGTAGCATCGTCTAATCCAGGTTCCGCTCAAGGAAGTAAGAGCCCAGCAACAAGTAGTTATGCACCTGCTCAACCAAGTCAGGTGACTCCAGGAGAAAAAGGTGAAACAGGTTGGAAAGGTTTACCAGTTTATAAAAAATTCCCAGCCTTCACTTATCAAGGCGTTAATTATGAAACCGTAAATGGTGATAATTATGTTAGTGAACAATCTATCAATTACAAACTTGATGTTATCGTTTTAACCGCAAAAGATGATATTGGCGTTGACCGTTCTATCGACGCTGGTATATTCACACTTATGTATGCCCCATACGAAGAATTAGTGGCTTTAAGATTTACAAACGATAACTACTATTATCTCTACGGTAGACAATAGATTTATTTATATAACATAAATATGCTATAATAACCTTTGTGAAAAGGGACATATAGCATTATGGAAAAACAATACAAAATCGTCATTGATGCTTTAGGAAGCGATAAAGGACCAGAAACGATTATTTTAGGCGTTTCTATGGCTTTAAAAGAATTTCCTAACTTATCAATCACTTTAGTGGGCCCAGAAGGCTTAATTAATGAAAAAATCAAAGAACTTGGCATCGATCAATCACGTTTAAAGATTATTCCTGCTGAAGAAACAATTACAAACTATGAAAACCCATATACTGGCATCATGAATAAGCCACAAGCTTCATTAGTCCAAGCGATGAAAGAAGCCGGTAAAGATGATGAAGACTACGCTGGCATGATTACCGCTGGTAGTAGTGGCGCCATTCTCATGGGTTCTTTTAGATTCTTAGCGGATGAAAATAAGACTAGACCATGTATGGCCGCTATCTTACCAAATGGTAAGGGCAGTTATACCGCTTTAGTGGATACAGGTGCAACCATTGACTGTTCATCTGGTCAATTACATTCTTTTGCGAAGTTAGGTAGCGACTTAATGAGAAGAATGTATCAAATTGAAAAACCTCGTGTTGGTTTATTATCTAATGGTGCGGAACCAACAAAAGGTAACCACTTAGTTAAAGAAACATTCCCAATTTTACAAGAAGATAAGGAAATCAATTTCGTTGGTAACATTGAAGGCAACAATACATTAACTGGTGATGTTGATGTCATCGTTTGTGATGGTTTTGCTGGTAACCAAGTTTTAAAGAATGTTGAAGGTATGGCTAAACGTATCATCACTGATATCGTTGTTCTTTCTAAAAAGAGAAATAGACCAGAATTCATGGAAGTCGCTCAATATTTAATGAAATCATATGATATTTCCGCTTTAGGTGGTGGTATTGTCTTAGGTACAAGAAAACTCGTTATTAAAGCGCGTGGTAACTCAGATGAAAGAGCGATTGTTAATCTTTCTAGAATGATTATTAACCACGCTAGTGGTGAAGCAGTCTTAACTAAAAAAGAAAGAGAAGACGCTCTCCGTTGATAGAAAACGGATAAGTTGATATAATATCAAAGTTCAAAAGGGAATTAATTATGTTAGAAAAATTAAAAGAATTAATGAAAGGTGTCGATCCAGACGCCGACTTAGATAATGTCACATTAGACACAAAATTAATCGATGACTTACATTTTGACTCATTAGGTATCATGATGTTTGCAATGGCCATCGAAGATGAATTCGGTGTGCAATTCGATGAACCAATGAATTTCGTCACCGTTAAAGATGTCGTCGATTATATCGAAGCTAATAAAAAATAAGGCTAAATCTAAATAATGAATTGACCGCTTTAAAAGGCGGTCTTTTCATTTAATGAGCATGTTCACACAACATTTTTTATTGCAATACATTTTGTAAACTCACTATAATACATACAAATAAGTCATTTTTGAATGATTTAGATGCAATACATATGATATGCATCAAAGAAAGGAATTTTTATGAATTTTAAGAAAGGAATTAGTGCTGTCGCTATTTTATTAGCACTTACACTCGTTGGCTGTAATGGTAATAAGGAATCCGCTAAACCTAGTAGTGCACCAGCTTCAGCACAACCATCATCCAGCAAAACACCATCCAGCAAACCATCATCTTCCTCAGCTGCTCCTGCAACCTCAAGCACTGCACCAGTAGCGTTCCCAATGCCAATCGCTCACACATGGACTGAAGGCACACCTGCCGCTAATGCTGATGGCAAAAACTACACACCATTAACTGATTCTGCTGCTAATAAAGTTGGCGTTAAAATCGCTGCTAACGATGCAGTACCAGGTGAAGGTTTCACTTTTGACGGTGGTAAAATCGGACCAGTCAATGATTCTACAGCCTATGTAACATTTAAGGTTAAAGCTCCAAAAGCTGGCAACTATCAAATGGTTATGTCCGCTAAAACATCTCAATCAGGAAACGATTACACAATTGCTGATAGAGGATTAAGAGTAGTTGTTAACGATGGCGATGATTGCGAAGTATATGGTGATAGACTTTATACTGATTGTGGCTTAAATAACGATACCTATGCTCAATTTGTGGTTGCTCAACCAGTTGCTTTAACAGGTAATGAAGATACAATCAAATTATTCAATCCAAATTACCGTATCGTTTTTGATCTCACAGCCGATGTAATTTTCGCTGAACTTTAATAGTTAAACTATTGTACATTTAGCCACTAACTAGTTTTAGTGGCTTTTTTGTTGCTTTTTGGAAGCAATAGTGGGTATTGACACACCAGGACTAGTGTGTACTTTATATATCTTTTTATTGCGCGTATTTTAATCCTTATATAATATATATGAGCGTGTGCAAATCACACCCAGACCAATTTCGGTCGTTTTTAATGGGAAAGTACCGATACACCAGGTATTGTGGTAAGCACAACATGAAACAGTTATTGAAAGGAGCAATTATGCCAACAATTAACCAATTAGTGCGTCAAGGCAGACAAAATAAGACATTCAAGTCCAAAGCCCCTGCCCTTGGTCAAAGATGGAATTCTTTGAAGAAAAAAGAAACAGCACAACCTGCAGCGCAAAAACGTGGCGTTTGCACCCGTGTTGGTACAATGACACCAAAGAAACCTAACTCAGCTTTAAGAAAATACGCTCGTGTTAGATTAAGTAACGGCTATGAAGTCACCGCTTACATCGGTGGTGAAGGCCACAATTTACAAGAACACAGTACCGTCATCATCAGAGGTGGCCGTGTTAAAGACCTCCCAGGTGTGCGTTATCACATCGTTAGAGGTACATTAGACTGTGCGGGTATCGAAGCTCGTCGTCAAGGTCGTAGCTTATACGGTACAAAGAAACCAAAGAGTGAAGAATAGGAGGTAAGAAACAACTATGCGTAAAGGAAATCCAACAAAACGTGATGTCTTACCAGATCCAATCTATAACTCAAAGTTAGTCACACGTTTAATCAACAAATTAATGCTCGATGGCAAAAAAGGCACCGCACAAAACATTCTCTACAGTGCTTTTAAGAAAATCGAGGAAAAAACTGGCAAACCAGCAATGGACGTCTTCGCGACCGCCATTAACAACATCATGCCAGAAGTCGAACTTAAGATGAGAAGAGTCGGTGGTGCGAACTTCCCAGTCCCAACCGAAGTCTCAGCTGAAAGAAAAGTTACATTAGGTTTAAGATGGTTAGTCAACTATTCACGTTTAAGAAATGAAAAAACCATGCAAGACCGCTTAGCTAACGAAATCATCGATGCCGCTAATGGCACTGGTGCGTCAGTTAAGAAAAGAGAAGACACCCACAAAATGGCAGAAGCCAACAAAGCTTACTCACATTATCGTTGGTAATCAGTTAGGAGTAGAACTATGGCACGCGAATATGATCTAGCACATACACGTAACATCGGCATCATGGCGCACATCGATGCTGGTAAAACTACTACCACTGAACGTATTCTCTACTTCACAGGTAAAATCCACAAAATTGGCGAAACCCACGAAGGTAGCTCAACAATGGACTGGATGTAACAAGAACAAGAAAGAGGTATTACCATTACATCTGCGGCTACAACCGCCACATGGAAAGGTAATCGTATCAACATTATTGACACTCCCGGACACGTCGACTTCACCGTTGAAGTTGAAAGATCCCTCCGTGTATTAGATGGTGCCGTTACCGTCTTAGATGGTAAAAACGGTGTCGAACCACAAACTGAAACAGTTTGGAGACAAGGTTCTAAATACGACGTCCCACGTATCGTCTTCGTTAACAAACTTGACGCTATCGGTGCGGACTATGAAATGTCTGTTCGTTCCTTAAGAGAACGTTTAGGCGCTAACGCGGAAGCAGTGCAATACCCAATTGGCATTGAATCATCCTTAAAAGGTTGGATTGATGTCATTACACAAAAAGCATACGTTTATGCTTCTGATCTCAACGAAGAACCACATGAAGTTCCAGTTCCAGAAGAATATCAAGAAAAACTTCTCGAACTCAGAATGAAATTATTCGAAGCTTTATCTAACTTCGATGAAGAAATTCTCATGATGGTCTTAGAAGGTAAAGAACCAGACGTCGATCAAACCAAAGCGGCAATCCGTAAAGCAGTTTTAACTGGTGAATTCCACCCAGTCTTCTGCGGTTCCGCTTATAAAAACAAAAACATTCAACCTTTATTAGATGGTGTTATTGATTACTTACCAAGCCCATTAGACATCCCTCATGCGAAAGGTACTGATGATCGCGGTAATGAAATCACATGCGAACCAGATGATAACGCTCCACTTGCTTGCTTAGCATTCAAGATTGCTACAGACCCATTCATCGGCCGTTTAGCCTATGTCCGTGTCTATAGTGGTACATTAAAATCAGGTAGCTATGTCTATAACTCCACTAAAGGTGTGAAAGAAAGAATTGGCCGTGTCGTCTTAATGCACTCTAATCACCGTCAAGAAGTTCCAGAACTTCACGCTGGTGACATCGGTGCGGTTGTCGGCTTAAAGAATACAATCACTGGTGATACACTCTGTGAAGTTGGTAAAACCATCATTCTCGAAAAGATGGAATTCCCAGCTCCAGTTATTGAAGAAGCTGTTGAACCAAAAACCAAAGCTGACCAAGAAAAGATGGCTATCGCCCTTGAAAAACTCGCTGAAGAAGATCCAACCTTCCGCGTGAGAACAAACCCAGAAACAGGTCAAACATTAATTGCTGGTGTCGGTGAATTACACTTAGACATCATCGTTGACAGAATGAAACGTGAATTCAACGTTCAAGTCAACGTCGGTGCTCCACAAGTTGAATACCGTGAAACAATTAAAGCTACAGGCGAATGCGAAGGTAAATACATCCGTCAAAGTGGTGGTCGTGGTCAATACGGTCACGTTTGGATCCGTTTCGAACCAAATGAAGGCAAAGGCTTTGAATTCGTCGATGCTATCGTTGGGGGTACAGTTCCTAAAGAATATATCAAACCAACTGAAGACGGCTTAAGAGATGCCTTAAATAAAGGTATGATCGCTGGTTTCCCAGTAATCGATATCAAAGCTACTCTCTATGATGGTAGTTACCACGATGTCGACTCTAGTGAAGCCGCATATAAGATCGCTGCTTCTATGGCCTTAAAAGAAGCCGCTAAAAAGTGTCAACCAGTTATCTTAGAACCAATCATGAAGATTGAAGTTACTGTCCCAGAACAATACTATGGTGATGTCATTGGTGATATCAGTAGACGTAGAGGACAAATGACTGGTGAATCACAAAGAGCTAACGCTAAGATTATCGAAGCGGAAGTACCATTGAGCGAAATGTTTGGTTACGTCACCGACTTACGTAGTATGACTCAAGGTAGAGGAAACTACGTCATGCAATTTGACCATTACGGTGAAACTCCAAGATACGTTCAAGAAGAAATTTTGAAAAAAGCGGGTGTCGCTCGCTAAAAATAAAACTGTGTAATATCAAATGATATTGCACGAAACAAAATATTGCTATATTATGATTTCGTTGCAAACTTGTTATTAACGAAAGAAAGGAGATTTCAATTTTATGGCAAAACAACATTTTGACAGAAGTAAACAACACGTCAATATTGGTACCATCGGTCACGTTGACCACGGCAAAACAACATTAACAGCCGCTATTACATCTGTCTTAGCAAAGCAAGGTGGCGCAGTCAAAACTGACTATGCTCAAATCGACTCCGCTCCTGAAGAAAAAGCTCGTGGTATTACAATCAACACCGCTCACATCGAATATCAAACAGCGACAAGACACTATGCCCACGTTGACTGCCCAGGACACGCTGACTACGTCAAGAACATGATTACTGGTGCTGCTCAAATGGATGGTGCTATCCTCGTTGTTGCCGGTACTGATGGTGTTATGCCACAAACTCGTGAACACATCTTATTAGCCCGCCAAGTCGGTGTCCCATATATCGTTGTGTTCATCAATAAAACAGACTTAGTCGATGATCCAGAATTATTAGACTTAGTCGAAATGGATGTCCGTGAATTATTAAATTCCTACGGCTTCCCAGGCGATGAAGTTCCAGTTATCCGTGGTTCCGCAAGAAAAGCTCTTGATGGTGATCCAGAAGCTGAAAAAGCTATCATCGAATTAATGGCAGCTTGCGATTCCTATATCCCAGCTCCAGCTCGTGAAAACGACAAACCATTCTTATTAGCCATTGAAGACGTCATGACCATCTCTGGTCGTGGTACCGTCGTTACAGGCCGTGTCGAACGTGGTACAGCCAAATTAGGCGACAACGTCGAAATCGTTGGTATCAAACCAACACAAACTTCTGTTATTACAGGTCTTGAATCCTTCCGTAAGATTCTTGATTACGCCGAAGCCGGTGACAACGTTGGTGTCTTATTAAGAGGTATCAACCGTGACCAAGTCGAACGTGGTCAAGTCCTTGCTAAACCAGGTACAGTTACCCCACACAGCAAGTTCAAAGGTCAAGTCTACGTTTTAACAAAAGAAGAAGGTGGCCGTCATACAGCTTTCTTAAGCAACTATCGTCCACAATTCTACTTCCGTACAACCGACGTCACAGGTGTTATTACACTTCCTGCTGGTGTCGACATGGTTATGCCTGGTGATAACGTCGAATTAACAGTCGAACTCATTCACCCAATCGCCATGGAAAAAGGTACCAAATTCTCCATCCGTGAAGGTGGCAGAACCGTTGGTGCTGGTACAGTTTCTGAAATTCTCAAATAATTTCACTAAAACAAAACAAACAAAACTCATCTCAATCGAGGTGAGTTTTTTTGTGATTACAAAGTAGTAATTAATTGCTATAATCTTCTAATAGGAAAAAATTTATGAAAAAAATAATCTCCACAATATCATTGTTAATATTCCTTACTTCTTTATTAGCGTGTCAAAGCAATCCCACATCTTTTAATTTTAAAATTAATTATGATGAATTTAGTTTTGATTTCCATACAGAACTACAAAACAAATATATTAATGCGGAAGATTATAAAACAACCGCGGGTATTGCTGCGGGTAGTTCATCTAAAGAATTACCTCAACCAGTTTTTATTAAATGGGAAGGTTCTAAATCTAACAATAATAAAGATCCTAAATATTACATTATTGATATATATGAAGAAAATGAAGAAACACCTTGGTATACACAAAGTGAAATCACTAACCCTGATGGCATTGAAGTATACAATTTTAAATTAAATACAAAATATTATTACCAAGTTACTGCTTATTATAGTGATAGTGTACAGTTTAAAAGCGAAAAAGGTGCCTTTAAAACGACGAACAAGGGTCCACGTAACCTTTTGGTCAATAACGTCATGAACATGCGTGATTTAGGCGGTCATGGCATTAAACAAGGTTTAATCTACCGCAGTGGTCGCTTTAACGAAGCGGAAACTGGTGATTCTATCTTGGATAGCAATTCTATTAATACATTAACAAATGTTTTAAAAGTTAAAACAGAGATCGATTTAAGAAGACCAGGAGAAAACGGTAATATCAAAGCTTCTCCAATCGGAGACAAAGTAAACTATATGCATTTACCAATGTATTATGGTGGCGAAAATGTTTTAACTTATGTTGGTGAACATAGTGCTTATCTATATGATAATCCCGCGCAGATAAAGATTTTCTTTGAAGCTTTGGCGGATAAAAACAATTATCCTTTAGATTTCCACTGCGCGATTGGTAAAGATAGAACAGGCTGCATGGCCTATTTAATTGAAGCGTTATGTGGGATGAACGAAGAAGATATTTATCGTGATTATTTATTCTCAAATTTCTCTAAGATAAGTGGTATTTGTGAAACTAAAGATATCGATGATAGATATGGTAAGACAATTAAAGGTTATGAAGGCGAAACCTTACAAGAAAAGACATATAACTATTTAAATAACGTCATCGGTGTTTCTAAGGAAAAATTAGACACAATTAAAAGTATCTTAATTGATAAATAGTAGGTTATGAATGAAGAAGTAACAGCATCTAGTGAGAAATATGTTGATATCCATCCTTTAACGAAAGGGAAAAGGATATTAGTTTTTCTTGCAGATTTCTTTATTCATTTCATCTTATCTTTTTTAATTTTTAACATCATGGTGGCCCCAATTGGTAAAGTCATCACTAATTATGAAGCTAAAAACGACGAGCACATTCTTTTAACGCTTGATATGTATGATCATTATTACAACGCTAAAGTGTTATTAAAAGATGATAGTTTTGACCGTACAGATGTGACTGCAGGAGTGGAATATTCTTATCGCTGCTTCTTAAGCTATTTCGTTTTAGATAATGAAGAAAGCATTGATAGTAAGCATCCACAGTATGGTCGCAAAAAAGAAAATGATGTCATTTATCATTTTTATAAAGATATTAGAAACGATGAACAAACATATATCGATAGTTTTAAATACTATAACGCTAAAGATAATTATTTCGTTTATGATGAAACAACCAAAGAGTTTAATTTAAAAAAAGAGGTTAAAAACGAGATATATTCTTTCTATGATCCAAAAGACGCAATGGGGGATATCGGAAATAAATATTATTCCGCTATTTCTAAAAATGTTTTTAATCCACTTCTCGCAGAAGTTATGAAAGATATCGAAAAGAACGATTTGCATTTTGCAGGTGAAAAACGCTCTTTCTTAGATTGCAAAAACCGCATTAAACAATTAGAAACATATCATGAAAACCTCATGACCATTTCCGCAATTATTTCTCATGTTGTTATTTGGTTAGTGTTATTCCTAATTCTTCCAATAGTGCGTAAAGATAGAAAGACATTAGCGATGATTCTTATGAAAATTGAAAAAGTTAATTTCTATACTTTGAACCATACAAGTAGAGCGATGGTGGTCTTAACTTCCATTTATTATTTATTCGCTACTATGCTAGGCATTATGTTCGTCCCTTCATTACTTGTGCCATTTAATAATTTATTCGCTTTGCATTTCTTAATGTATGGAAGTGTTTTCTCAATTGTTTTACTTTTAGGTAGTATGTTCTTCATATTATTTAATCAATACAATCGTTCACTTATCGACTATCTTTCTAATTCGCTTTATTTAACAAGTGAAGAAATGGATGAAATATATCGCGCTAGAGGGTATAAGATTTAAGATATGGAAGAAAATATTAATGAAATAGTCTCTGGCGAAGTAGCGACAAATAGTCAAAACATTAATGTCCTATATTATCGCCCTAAACTAACGCATCGCATATTTGCTAATCTCGTTGACATATTGATTTTTGTTTTTGTCTTTTTATCTTGCTTTTTAGGTGTTAGAGAAATAATTAGAAACGCTCCAACATATAAAAACAAAGCTAACCAATTAACACAAATGCGATTAGATTCCGGCCTATATGAATATGATGACGATAATGTCTTAAGAGATATCGTTTCTGTATTAAATTACGATAAAGGACAAACCGCTAAATCTAGGATGACTAGATCTAAAAAAGCGATTGATACCTTTGTTAGTTACGCTAAAAGCGTAGCCACTAATGAAAACTATGAAGAAATAGTCAAAGATTACCGCGAATATCGTTTAAAAGATGACATGGTTCATAACAATATAAAGATGTTTGTCATCGATGAAAATAACGAAGTAATAGAGAATCCTGACTTATTTGAATCAGTGGAAAGTGTCAGCTCACAAATCTATACAGAATATTATAAAAAAGCCTATCAACCATATATCGATAATCACCTTCAAGCTTATCTAGTAGTGGCTGTGCCTAATTACAAATCAATTATTACCTATCAAACTAATATGCTTTTATGGGTCAATATTTTTGCAGTCTATTGCTTTACTGGTTTAATTGTTTATCTTTTACCAACACTTATCCTTAGACGTGGCAGAATGACAGTTGGTAAAGCAATATACGGCATTGGTTTAGTGGACGCAAACTGCTTATCGCCATCTTTACCACGCTCCTTAGCGAGATTTGCTATTTTCTATTTTGCAATTTTGATCCTTTCTTTATTCACTTTTGGACTACCAATTATCATTTCATTTTCACTCATGGTTTTCTCCAAAAATAAACAAGGATTCCCTGATTATATGCTCCGCTTAACGGAAGTTGATTCAAGAAGAACAAAGATTTATCTTTCTTTTCAAGAAGTGGAACTAGAAAAGACCACTCCATACAAAAAACCAGTGGATTTTAAAACAAGGAATTACGATTAAGAAAAGATATTGCGTAGCGCAGGCATATACATGTATAATGTAATTGATTAAAACGGAATCGTTGGAGGCCAATAATATGGTTAAAAAACATGTCCTTCCATGCATGCTGGGCTTAATGAGTCTTTTTTGCTTGTTACCTTTTAGTGCAACAATTTCAAAGACCATGTCCAAACCAACATCCTTATCCGAACCACGTTATCTAACAAGAAGAGAAGCTGCTCCTGATTATTCAAGTGAAGTGGGAATTCCAGATGGCAATCTTGTCGTATCTGCTACTTCCTCCACTAAAACATCAATGGGGCAGTCTTTTACTTTTATGTTCTCAACTGGTGGTCAAGGATGGTGCGATGCAACCACTTCGTTCTTGTTAGCGCCAGATGATGCTGACTTTGATGAATATTTAAAGGATTTCAATTCTAAAACCGCTGAAGAAAGAGAAAAGATTACTGAAGCATATGAAAAGGGTGAATATGAACCGGTTCATTTCAACTCCTATGTTTATAGCTTAGCTGCGACAACAAATGTCAAAGATATCTACATTCCTCGTTCCTTAACAAGAAACCATATTTTTAACTTAGATGTTACTCGTCTAGGCGTTGATGTTGTTCCTGATTGGACAGGCATTACATCTATCAACATTCCAAAAGATGTTACTGAAATTTATTCCGATTCATTCCAAAACGTTCCAGAAGGTATGATCTTCAACGTTGAACCTGATGCTAATTTAGATGGTTGGGCAGCTGATTGGAACCATGGTGCTAAAGTTAACTATGGTTATGCTTATCCAGTGGCTAAAGCCGAACCATTCTCCAAAGCTGGTGCTTCTAAATACGGTGACGAAAAACAAAACTTCATCATTGGTTGGTATCCAAAAGAAGGAGAACAAAAACCATTAGTGCTCGAATATCAAGTGTCTAAAGATGGTGGTGCTGCTGAAACACGTTATTTCGAATTCGCGCCAACATCCGCTAGTTCATTATTTGAATGCGTTGGTCGTCAAGTTAACGACTACACCAAATCTTTATATTGTGATATCCCATTAAAAGATGGCGAAGTAATTGATTTTAGTTCAGCAGTTTTACATAACATCTACCGCGCTAGATCAGTTAATGATGTCGCGATTACTGAACCAGATTTATCACAAGCTTATAACATCGAACCAAAACAAGGTTTCACAAGATTGTATGACATTAAAGACTTCATTGAATGTTCATTCACTGGCTTATCAACATTCTCAGGCTATTCCGCAATCGATTTGAATATTGATATTTCTGAAGCCAATGTTTATGAACATTTAAAAGCCAATTACTACAACACCAATTTAAACGACATCAATAGTGGTAAACTCAAAATCCGTTATAGATTAACATCTTTAACACTTTGTAGTTTTAGAATCACCTATGTCGATGGTGGTAATGAATTACAAAAAGATGTCAAAATCGTCACACCTATCGCTCAATTCAAATTAGAAAAAACAAAAGGTAATAAAGTATCATTCCTTTTCAAAAACAGTGACATTGCTCCTAATTTCTCCGCTGAGAAGATTAGAGAAGTCTCATTTGTTGGCTTATTTGTTACCTTAGATTTAATGGCGGCTAAAGGACCAATCGCTCGTAGTAATGTCATTACTAGATTTGGTTATCATTCCATCATGCCATATTCAGAATCCGCTAACTTATTTAATGTTAACGCTTTCTTAATCATCTTACTTATCGCTTATACTGTAGCGTTTGTAGGTGCTACTTTAGGTCTCTACTTCTACTTGAAGAACAAATATAAAAACGATGAATTTAGAAGAATGAAAAGCAAATCATTCTTTGTTAAGGCCGCTATCTTCCTAGTCGGTAGTTTAGTAGTCTTGTTCGATATCGTGTTCATCGTTTTAAGAGCTACTGCTTTAAATAACGCGATTGTTGTTTATAACCCAGCTGATGCTTACATCATTATTCTTTCTGTCTTATCTGTTGTCATTATCGGTTACTTCATCAAATTCATGGTTGGTGTAGTTAAGACAAATAGAGAAAGAAGAAGAATCATTAAACTCAAATTAAATGAAGACGTCCTAGACGACGGCACAAATTAAGGAGATATATTATGGAAATTAGAATTAAAGATTTAACTAAGATTTTCCCTGGTGATGCACACAAAAACATTCGTGACACTATTGCGGTTAAAGATTTAAACTTTAACGTTGATGATGGCACTCTTGTTGGTTTGTTAGGCCCTTCAGGATGTGGTAAATCAACCACCCTTTATATGATTTCTGGTTTACAAACACCAACTTCTGGTGAAGTGTGGTTCGGTGATCAAGAAGTCACTAATTTATCTCCAGAAAAAAGAGGTATTGGTTTAGTTTTCCAAAACTACGCTCTTTATCCTCATATGACCATCTACAAGAACATTGAGTTCCCATTAACTAATCTCCAAGTGGAAATTCCACTCGTCACATTCTTTGATTTTACCCTCACTTACAAATACGTAATGAAAAAGAGAGATGTTTTAGATGGCATCCTCAAATCCGTTGATTCTCTTTGCAAACGTGTCGGTTTAAACAAAAAACAATTCCAAATCAATTCTTCCTTAGAAGAAAATAACTTAACATTAGTGGTTCTTCTCAAGAATGTTGCTCCTAAATATAAGAACTTATTCGTTGACAATTTCCCAAAAATCATTGAAGCGGAATTAACCAACGTTGAAGAAAAACAAACATCTGAAGCTTTGTTTGATTCTACCGTGAGAGCAACCGTCAATAAGATTGGCGAAATAGAAACAATTGATTTAACATTCAAATCAAGATTAGATAAAGACTTTAACTTATCAAAAATGGACGACACAATTAAGGCCATTAGAGAAGCGATTAAACCAATTGGTAATCCAGGTGAAATCGTCATCTCCCGTGGTAAACGTGGCTTTGATTTAGTCGCTCGTGTTAAAGGCTTATTACATTCTCGCTTACAAGATTGCTATAACGCGATCATCGGTAGTGCGAATATGGAAAATCCTCATTATTTCGTTAGTAATGTCGTTAATAGAGAAAACGAAAGATTCGTGAGAGATTATTTTAAGAAACATCATTTAAAGATTACAGACCTTAAACTTTATTACGATAACGAACACACAAAGATTTATTTCAAACTCCATAGAACATCCACAGACGCTGCTAAACAAGTGATGGATGAACTTGCCAAAGAATTGAATTTAAGTGATGTCGTTTTAGATACAGCGCAAGCAATTGCCCATCGTAAATTAACAAAAGAAGAGAGAAGAGATATCGTTTACGATACCGCTAAACTCGTCCAAGTTGATGAATATTTACAAAGAAAACCAAATCAATTATCCGGTGGTCAACAACAACGTGTTGCTATTGCTCGTGCCCTTGTTAAACACCCACGCGTTCTCCTTTTAGATGAACCATTATCTAACTTAGATGCGCGTTTAAGATTACAAACTCGTGAAGAAATTAGACGTATCCAACAAGAAACAGGTATTACTTCCGTCTTCGTTACACACGACCAAGAAGAAGCTATGTCTATTTCCGATAAGATCGTTGTTATGAAATTAGGCGAAATGCAACAAATGGGCGCACCACAAGAAGTTTATAATAGCCCAGCTAACTTATTCGTTGCTCAATTCTTAGGCACTCCACCAATCAATGTCTTTGCTGGTGAAGTGAAAGGCGAAAAGATTTATGTTGGTGAAGACTGTGTTGGTGATGCTAAAGGCATTAAAGACCAAAAAGTCTCTGTCGCTATTAGACCAGAAGGATTTGTCCTTGCTAACGAAAAAGATAAAGACGTTTTACACGCTGAATGTGAAATGATCCAAGTTATGGGTCGTGATATTTCTGTTGTGGCCAAAAACGAATTCTGCACCAAACCAACATTCAAAGCGATTATTTCCGCTGATGATAAAGTCAATCCAGGAAAGGTTGCTTTAAAAGTTAAACCTCACAAAATATTCATCTTCGATTCTGAAACAGATGAAAGAATCTATATCAAATAACGAAAGGAGCGTCTATGGGTATTGAATTCCTCAATTTCCTATCGAAACCAAAGAAGACTCATAACAATCAACACTTGCCCAAAGCCGAACCTGAAAAAGTTCCAGAATACGAGGAAGGCTTAAACGAGGAAGAGAATAAAGTCATTCGTTTAGTTTCGAATAAGAAAATTAAAAAACCTTATAAAGTGACAGGCATTGAAGATGTCGCTAGTAAAAACAACTGGAAAGCCTGGTTATATTTAGGTCCAGTAGTGGTTTTGATTTCCATCTTCTTGCTCTATCCATTAATCAACACCATCTTTATTTCATTTGCTAAAGATTATCAATACGCTACCGGTCGTTTCTCTGGTTTCACTTTAGAAAACTTCGGTGTTATCTTTGGCTGGGTGAAAACTGGTCAGGGTGGTCTAGAAACGTATTTTACGACGTACGCTATTCCTAATACGTTAATTATTACGTTTGTTACCGTTCCTGTATCTATTCTTTTAGCGTTAATTATTTCTGTCGCCCTTAATTCTATTAAGTGGTTCCAAAAATTCTTACAAACCGTCTTCTTCTTACCATATGTCACTAACGCAGTGGCTATTGGTTTAGTTTTCTCGGTTATCTTTGATAAGTCCGGTGTTATTAACTTCATCTTTAATACCAACACCGTTTGGGTTTATGGTGCGGATAGATGGGTTGCGATGATTCCATTATGCTTATACATCGTTTGGAACAGCATTCCATTTAAGATTTTAATCTTATTATCTGGTTTACAAGGTATTGATAAACAATACTATCAAGCCGCCCAAATCGATAGTTGTCCAAAAGCTAAAACATTATGGAAGATTACAGTTCCATTATTATCACCACAAATTCTTTATTTGATGATTACATCATTCATCGGTTCATTTAAAGAATATACATCCGTTGTCGCTATCTTTAATGGTCCTGGTACAATGGGTAAGAACTCCAATATTCCAGACATGGAAACAATTGTTTATTACGTTTACGATAACGTTGAAAAAGGTAATACATCACGTGCTGCGGCAGCAGGTGTGTTCCTATTTATCATTATTCTCATCTTCACTTTCGTCCAATTTGGCGTTAGTAAGAAGAGAGTGCATTACTAGGAGGATGACGCTATGGCAGAACAAGTCGTGACAAATGAACAAATGACATACGTTGATTTCAAGAAAGTCCGCGTCAATCCTAATATCACTTTATCAATCGTAGAAAGTGGTAAGACCGTTGAATCAATTAAACGTCGTGAAAAAGTGGTGCGTATCATTACCACCGTTTTGACTTACATCTTTATTCTCGCTTTGGCTTTAACCGTCATGTTCCCATTCTATTGGATGATCATTACTTCCTTAAAACAAAACGATGAAATCATGGCCACACAACAAACATTCTTCCCAAATATTGTTATGTGGAGTAACTATTCTTACGTCTTTGAAACATTTAACTTCACTGGTTATATGTTCAATACAATTATCGTTGCCATCTTCTCAACCGCTGGCACATTATTAACTACCATCTTCGCTGCTTTTGCTTTCGCTAGACTCGAATTCAAAGGACGTGAACCATTATTCATGATCTTCTTAATGACGATGATGATTCCTGGTGAAATGATGGTTATTTCTAACTACTTAACAGTTAACGCCTTTGGTTGGATTAAAGATCAAACTAGAATGGATGCTTATCTAGCGATGATTGTGCCGTTTGTGGTTTCTGTCTTCCATATTTATTTATTAAGACAAAACTTCAAACAAATTCCTAACGAACTATATTTAGCCGCGAAAGTGGATGGTAAGAGCGACTGGGACTTCTTATGGAAAGTCATGGTCCCACTTGCCGCTCCAACACTGATTTCCATTACCATTCTTAAATTCATGGGCACATGGAATTCCTATGTCTGGCCAAACTTAGTTACTAAAAACGAAGAATTCCGCTTAATCTCTAACGGATTACGTGGTAGTGCCTTCCAAGACATTGATACAGGCATGGTGGAATACGGTTATCAAATGGCCGCTTCCTTCTGCGTCACTGTCCCGTTATTCTTATTATTCGTCTTCTTCCGTAAATACATCATGAAAGGTGTTGGAAGAGCGGGTATCAAAGGCTAATAAATTGATTAATATTGTCGTTGACAATTTAATATTTCAAAGGAGAAATTTTTATGAAAAAGAAAATTCTTGTTCCAGTAATGGTTCTCACTTCCATTCTTGCCTTAGCAGGATGTAGCAATGGCGGTGGTAATAGTGGTGACCAATCTACTGAATCAAAACCAGGTGAAAAAGTTGGCCATTTCGACCACAAAGTCACCATTAAATTCACACAAGCTTACGCTCAAGGCTATCAAGCGAAATTACAAGCATTCGTTGATTCATTTAAAGAAATTGAACCAAATGTCGAAATTAAACTTGAAGATGGCTGGATCAGTGGTAACTACGATACCATCCATTCTCAAACAATTTCTGATATTCAAACAGGTGAATATGGCGATTTAGTTATCGCTTATCCAGACCACGTCGTTGACTATCTCGACTTTGGCAAAGCCGTCAAATTAGATGACTTTATGACCAACGCTGAATATGGTTGGACAGAGCAAGAAAGAGCGGATTTAGTCCAAGCTTATATTAAAGAAGGTCAAGAATTCCCACTTGAAGGTACATATTGTTTACCATTCTCCAAATCCACAGAAGCGATGTTCTATAACGAAACACGTTTATTCGATAGTGAACTCGTGCAATTCTTAAGCACAAAAGGCATTACCATGAATAAGGCTTATATTGAATCCTTAACATGGGAAGAATTATTCGGTAAATTATGTCCAGCTTTCAAAGAATATGATGCCGCTCATCCATCTTCACCATTAATTACTGAAAAAGAAGGTAGCATGAATTCCTATGTTGGTTACGATAGTGACGCTAACTTATTCATTACTCTTTCTCAACAATATGGTTATGGCTATACCAGTGTTGACGAATATGGTGAAGCGCACCTTGATTACAATAACGACAACATGAAAGGCTTAATGAAGACATTTGCCGATGCTTCTAAAAATGGTTATTTAAGATCACCAGGTGTCATTGGTAAGAGCTATTCATCTAACTATTTCAAAGAAAATAACGTCTTATTCTCCATCGGTAGTACCGCTGGCGTTAAAAACCAAGTTGCTGACACATTCGATGTCGGTGTTACCCGTATTCCACAAGCAAAAGATAAAGCCGCTAAAATCATCTCTCAAGGTCCATCCATTTGTATCTTAGATCACAATGGTGACAAAGATAGACAATTAGCCGCTTGGTTATTCTATAAGCACATGGTTAGTACCAAGAACACAGCTTCCTGGGCGATCGAAGTTGGTTATTTACCAGTTCGTGCTTCTGCTTATACAAGTGAAGCTTATAGTGATTACTGCTCCACAGAAGGTAAAGATGCTCGTAGTACAGAATTATTAACCGCTCTCAACGCTGTTTATAGTTCCTCAACTGTTGACAAAGTCTTTACAACTCCTCCATTCAAAGGTTCCTCAACTGCCCGTACAGAAGTTAACTCCTTAATGGTTAACGTCTTAAAAGATGCTGCTGATGGCAAAACCATTGATGACACATATTTAAAAGAAAAATTCGATTTAGCAGTCAATAACACACTCAAAGATATGTAATCGTTTCTTCATTGAAAGGAGAAAATTTATGAAAAAGATATCAATATTAATGTTCCCATTATTAATCGCCTCCTTAGCGGGATGCGGTAATAATAACACTGGTTCATCTGGTGCCGATTCTAGCAAAGTTACTGTTACTTTCTGGCACACATTTGGTCAAAAACCAGAAGCCGCTTTAAAGAGCAAAGTCGATGCCTTTATTAAATTAGTTAAAGAAAAAGAAGGCGTTGATTTAGAAGTCAATCTCTCTTATCAAGGTGGCTATAAAGATATGCCAAGTAAAGTCACAACAGGTATTGCTACTGGTGATAGCCCAACAATCGCTATTGCTTATGCTGACCATGTCGCTGACTATCTCGCTTTAGAAGGTAACGAAAAAGGCAAATACGTTGTCAATTTTGATAAATTCTTAAAAGACAGCGCTACCACATTCGGTACCGAAGCCGATTATGGTGATAACATGCCAGAAAGTGACATGATTAAATCATACTTAGATGAAGGTCGTTCATTACAAAGAGAAGGTACATACTTAATCCCACTAATGAAATCAACCGAAATCATGACTTATAACTTAAGCGCTGTGAAAGTGGCGATGAGTTATGCTTATCCAGAAGTTCCAGTTGATCGTGTCGCTGAATATATGAAGACCATCACTTGGGAACAACTTCTCAAGATTGCGGAAGCAGCTTATGCACATAAAGATCAAGTTTCTAGTAACTTAGAATATCCAATCTATTATGATAGTGATTCTAACTTATTCATCACTGAACTTTATCAAAACAAAATCGGTTATTCTTCTATCGGTAGTGATGGTAAAGGTAAAGTCGATTTCGAAGAAAGCGCTAACTTAAAAAAAGCAAAAGATATCGTTTCCGCTTTAAAAGATGCTCACGATAAACATTTATTAACCACGCAAGGCGTGGAAGGTACATATGCTAGTAACTCCTTTAAAGAAGTTAAAACACTCTTCTCTATCGGTTCTACTGGTGGTACAGGTTATACCATTCCTGATGCTGGTCAATTTGAAGTCGCATTCGCAAAAGTTCCAACCATGGGTGAACAAGTCGCTTACATCTCTCAAGGTCCATCCGTCTGTATGCTCAATAACCCATCATTACCAGAAGCACAAAACGCTGCTGCGATTAAATATGGCTGGAAATTAATCAAATATTTAACAAGTAAACAAGTTAACGTTTCATTATGTGTCAATGGTTCTGAAGGCTATTCTCCAGTCAGAAACTCTTGCTACACAACTGAAACATACAGTGACTTCATTGAATATGGTGAAGGTTACGCTGAAGCAGCCTTAGTGATACAAAACGACATTAATGGCCGCTACTACAACTCTGCTGTCTTCCCAGGCAGTGCTACATTAAGAAAAGAAGTTGGTTCTTTAGTGACTAACGTCTTAAATGGCAAATCCACTCTTGATGATGCATTTGCTACAGCGATTAATAACGCTAAGAAAGACATCAAATAATTAAGGAGGCAATATGAATAAACTTAAAAAGATTACATTAACTGTTGCCACCTTCTTAACTGTTGCTTTATTAGCGGGTTGTAATAATACAAGCAATCCTTCTGGTGGTGCAAGTGGTGATAACACTCCATCACGTGGTGATAAAAACTGGGTTGACTATACTGCTTCTTCGGCAGTCAGATTATCTTTAGATTATAAAGGTAGAGACTTCTATAAAGACGGCATTGGCCAAGTCAAACTTTATCAATCAATCGATGGTGATACCGCTCACTTTACTCCGCTAGTAACAACTACCAGCCGTTTAAACATCAAATCACGTTATTATGGTATCGATACTCCAGAATCAACTGGACGTATTCAACCATGGGGCCAACCTGCTAGTGATTTCAATAAGAGCAAATTAAAACTCGCTAATGAAAACGGTACAATCGTTGTTTCAACAGCGCAAGAAGACTATGGTAGTCCACAATATGACTCCACCGGTGAAAGATTTGTCTCTTTAATTTGGATTAATGAAACAAAGAAAGATGCGCCATTTAACGAATTGTATTTATTAAATCTCGCCATTGTTCAAGAAGGCTATTCTTGGGTTAAAAACGTTCAAGATATGCCTAATTACGCTGATACATTCTATGCTGCTGAAACACAAGCTAAGAATTATAAACTCAATTTATTCTCTGGTGTCCCAGAAGATACATTCCCAACTGGTGACTATGTCAATACAAGCTTATTAGACTTAAAAGTCGCTACTGAGAATTATATTAAGGATAAGACTTACCAATCACCATTAGATGGCACTAAAGTCAGAATCCGTGGTACAGTCGCGGGTTATTCAAATGGCACAATGTACTTACAAAGCTATTTTGAAGAAAGCGATAGTGAAGATATCCGTGGTGAAGGTAAAGGCGTTAAAGGTGGGGAATACGCTGCTATTAACGTCTTCTGTGGTATGTCTTCTGTCCCAAGCAAATATCGTAAGATTAACACATTCATCCAATTATGTGTCTTTGCTAAATATAGTGAAAACTTTGGTTTCCAATTAACAGGTGCTGAAGGCCACTTCCCAATCGTCGAAAGCGAAGCGACTGATGAAGACTGCAAGATTCTCATCAAAGCCGAAGAAAACGTTGGCGAACAAAGCTTACATATGATTGAATATAAAGCCGCTGAATTAAGCAAAATTGCTAAAGATGGTAGTTTTGAATGCTTAAACTGCGCTGTTAAAGTTACTGAAGCTGTTGAATGCAATAAGTTCCGTATCAACACAAAAGGTGATGAAATTACTTTAGGTTTCAAAGATTGCGATTTCGAAGCTTTCCTCACCTTCTCTTATGCTGGTGATCCAGAAAAGAAATTTGAATATTGGAATACCGAACAACAATTCGTCGGTAAGAAATTCTTATTAAGTGGTATTTACACTTATCACACTTATAATGACAGAACCAGTTACCAAATCATCTTTAACGATGCTACTGGTTTAGAATGGGTCAAAGAATAGTGTATTTTAGGAGGCATTAATCATGTATTGTTATCACTGTGGTTATAAGCTCGATGAAGATAAAATCGAAAGCAAACAATCGACATATCAAAAAATTGAAGGCTTAGATGCTGATACACAAATTAACTATGTCTGTCCAAGATGTGGTCATTTAGTTCATGGTAACGCCTCAGAAGAAGATGTTAAATCATTAGCTAGAGCTTGCCACGCTGAACTTCAACGTGGAAGAAATGATTTCGCTAAAGGTATGAGTAATATCTCCATCGGTGTCATCCTTTTAGTGGCTTCTATCGTTTTCTTACTTTTATCTAGAAAAGCCGATAATCAATTTAAGATTACCGTCTCTTCTCCTGAGTTCTGGGTTTTCCTAGTGCTCGCTATTATCTCGGTTATACTTTTAACACTTGGAGTGGTTTTCACAATCTTCGGATTAAAACGCAAAACCACCTACACAAGCCTCTTAAAGGATATAAATAATAAAACTTTTGTGCAGTAGCACAGTTTCCATTTTTTGTGAAAGGAGAAATTAACATGAAAAAAGGAACAAAACTCGTTGCCTTATTGTTAGGCCTTGCATTGGTTGCTCCTGCTTGTAATAAACCAGCTACTACAAGTCAGCCACAATCTCAACCAGGCACATCTGAACAATCCGCTCAACCAGGCGAATCTTCAGCTGTTCCAGGCACATCTTCAGAAGCACCAGTCAATTACAAAGTAACAATTAGCAACAAAACAGATCTTCAAGCTGAATGGTTTGTTGGTGATGCATCAAGAAAGGTCAACATCGAAGTTGATCCAAAAGCCAACGTCACCCAATTAGTTAATGAAGGCAAAATTACAATTACATCAAGTGACACAACAAAGTTAACCATTACTGGTCAAATGGCTTCCCCAGTTGCTGCTGGTGAAGTGACAGTTACCATTAAATGTGGTAATTCAACTGACTCAGTCAAAGTTACTTTACAAGCTAAACAAACAGTCAAAGAAAAATACGGTGTCGCTCACGAAGGTACCGCAGAAGATCCATTCGATAACGAAGATGCTTGTAAAGTCGCAAAGAGTGAAAAATACAACAACGAAGACTTCTATGTCAAAGGCGTTGTTTCCTCATTCTATTACGCTCCAGGCAGCAGAACCGACGGTAGTGTCGCATTCTATTTAACACCTGCTGAAGGCAAAACAGAAAAATTCGAAGTATTCAAATGTTATAAAGATAAAGAACAAAAACAACCTTTAACCGACGATGACATTTGGGTTGGTGGTACTGTTACTGCACACGGTCAATTCACCGTTTACAATAATACCCAAGCCGAAACCACATCTGCGATTTTCGTTAAATGTGAAGGCAACAAACCACAACCAAGAAAGACAATTGAAGGCAAGACATTTGCTGAAGTCTTAGCAATTGGTAATGCCCTTGCTGATGGCGCTGATTCCTATGACTATTACAAATTCCAAGGCTATGTTTCTGCTAAATCCGGTAACGATTATTTCTTAACCGCTGCAAAGGGTGAAGCATTAGTCGCTGGTAAATCTGATAAAGACCACGGCGAAAGAGATATTAAAGGTACTAACGCTATTGAATTATATGGTGCTGGTAAAGTTGAAGCTCTTGCCGCTAAATTATTAGAAAACGCTAAAGTCGAAGTTACAATGGTTGTTAAGAACTATCATGGTACAGTTGAAAACGGCTTTGACTTAAAAGACGCTGATGTCACAGTTATTGAAGCTGGTACAAAATGGTCAGTTCCAGAACCAGCAGTTGCTAAAAAGACAGTTACAGAATTCGTTGCTTTAGAAAACACAAAGACTAAAGCCTATGAAGTCGAAGCTACAATAAAAGCTTGGAAAGGCGAAGCTGCTGATCAATTCGGTAATATGACAGTCACTGATGGCACAACTGACTTAGTGATGTATGGCGTTTCCGCTACAGCTACAGCTCTTGCTTGGGATGGAGCAGGTGCTTATTCCTTCTCAAACCCACGAGACTTCTTAACAAACGAAACCACAAAAGACCTCAAAGTCGGTGATAAAATCACATTAAAGATGATTCGTGCTGACTATAACGGTACAGTCCAAGGCTCTGGTATCATTACCAAAGTCGGTGGCGGCGAAGGTGGTGAAGGCGGCGAAGGTGGCGAAACACAAAAAGAATACGCTTCCGTTGCTAAATATACATTCACAACACAAACAGAAGGCAATACACGTTCTATCGGTACCGATGTCGTTAAAAACGTCTTCACAAAAGCAACAGGCGAAGAAATTCTTGACACAGTCAGTGAAGCTACAAGCATTTATGAAGGTGCTAACGGTGGTAGTGGTGAAACAGCTTGGACACTCTTCAACATTTTAAAGATTGGTAAATCCAAAACCGCTGGTAAATTAGTCTTCAAAGTTACAAAAGACGTTAGCAAAATCGCTATCTCTGGTGATTCTTGGACAAAGACATCAACCTTAACCATCAATGGTGTAACAATTAGCGAAGCTTTCAAAGACAATGTTATTTCCAAAGATGTTATCGCTGATGGCAAATTAACAAATGCTGGTAAATTGGAATTCGAATTCGATGCCACAAAAGAAATTACCATCGAATGTGGCAATACCAATTCTAACGCTAACTTTGGTATCGTCCTCCAAGATATGGAATTCTTTGCTGAAAGTGGAACTCCTGCAGTAGCAAACGAAGTTTTACCTTGGTACACAGAAGGTGCAGATAATCAAGCTATTCACTTCGAAGGTGCTGGTATTTGGACATGGGTTAACTATGGTGCAATGGGATATGCTGATTTTGCCGCTTTCAACGCTGCAAAAGCCAACATCGTTGCTACTTACGTTTCTGAACCAGCCGCAACTATCAACGAAGTAATCGTTTCTGATGACATCGCTGCTAGCAAAGTTTGTAGAGTTTATATTGTCCTTAATGCCGCTTATAACACTGGCGTCTTAACTCTCAAAATTCCTGGTGCTGATGGCAAAACATACGAAGGTACATTAGAATTCGCCGCTGGTAAATTAAGCAAAATCAATGGTCAAGAACTTCCACACGCTCACGCTTGGGTTGAAGGTACAGTTGCTCAAAACACTGATGGCAAGAACGTTACTCCATTATCATGCTCTTGCGGTAAAGTTGGCGCCAAAATGGCAATGGCCGACTATTCATCCGCTGATATCGATACTGGCTTAAAATTCAAAAAGAATAGCAACAACACTTGGAAAATCATTGCTCCAAAGGCTGGCAAATACGAAATCCGTGTTTCTGCTAAGATTGATGCTGTCAACGTGGGCCATAATTTAAGCGAATCCCCAGTTACTTGTAAAGTAGGCGAAACAAATGTCGCCGTTTCAACAGGCACATTCTCTCAATTAGGCGTTGGTACATCCGCTGTCGCAGAATTCGTTCTCGTTCCTGAAGCAACATTTGCTGAAGGCGAAAACGTCTTCACACTCAGTCAAGGTGGTGGCGGTTACCGTTTAACATATGGTGGCAACCTTGTCATCGTTGAATTATAATTTCTAACGAAATACTCAATTAGGGGCGTGTTAATCACGCTCCTTTTTGTTGAAAACTTAAACGAAAATTAAATATTTTACTATGCATTGCGTTAGCAAAAATATTAGTTTACAATAGAATCAATAAAACAAAAGGAGTTTTTTACAATGAAAAAAAGTAAGTTTTTAGTTGCTCTTGCTTGTTTTGGCCTTTTGGTTACTGGTTGTAATAAACCAGCCGCTTCTTCAGAAGCTAAACCAACTAGTACTAGTGGTGCTGCTTCACAACCTGCAAGCACACCAGCCTCAACACCAGCGAGCAATCCACAAAGTAGTGCGCCAACTTCAAGTAGTCAAGCGCCAGCGCACGAACACAGCTATCAAGCAGTTGGTTCCGCTGTTAAGAACGCAGATGGTAAAGACGTTTTCTTAAAAGAATGCACTGCTAAAGACAGCAAATACATCGGTATCGCATTCGATGATTATTCTGAAAAGAGTGCTGATTTCGGTAGTACATCTGGTTACAACAATGTTCCAGAAGAACTCAGAAACGAATCTCGTTTACTTGCTAAAAATAGCACAGTGACATGGAAGATCAACATTGATAAAGCTATCTCCAATGCTAAAATCGCATTTGGTGTTGTCTATACCGGTAGTGACCATGGTACACAAGGCGCCGCTGATGGTGGCACAGTTAAATATTCCGTTCAAATTAACGCAAACGATTTCGTTGATTGGGATATTGGTGAAAAAACATATGATGATTTAGGTTTATCTCAAACCGCTCGTGGATATGTTGAATACGTTACCGCTAACTTAGTCGCTGGTGAAAACAAAATCACCTTAAGACAAAACAACGCTGGCTACCGTTTATTATACGGTGGTGAAGTCAGAATTATGTACACAGGTGATGCAGTCCCAGTCGCTGGCACTCCAGCTTTTGAAGGCTATAAAGTCACATTCTCTGGTGAACACTGCAAAGTCTATGTCTATGACACAAAAGACTACACAAAGACACCAAAAGAAACAAATACATGCGTCGCTAAAGACGAAGAAGGTAACATCGTTGCTTACGATCCAGAAGATGAACAACTTCAACCACAAGTCAACTTCAAAGTCGTCTGTGATGAAGGCTATTCTCTCAATGCTTCTAACTTCAAAATCACAGGTAAATGCAATAAGTTAAAACAAGGACCAGCCGAAGCTGATGGTCTTCCAGATGCTGAACATTTCAGAATCACAAAGGTTCAAGAAGATTTAGCAGTCGTTATTACCCCAGTTCAAGGCGAACAAGCTAAAGGTTACAAAATGACCTTTGCCGCCACAAACTGCTCAGTTAAAGTCTACATTGGTCCAAAGAACGCTGAAGGTACTAACCTTGATACCGCTGAGGAAGGTGTCTATTATGCTCGTTCTAAAGATTCACCATACGATTTCACATTCTCTTCACCACAATTAAACTTCGAAGTCGTTTGTAATGATGGTTATGAATTCAAGCCAGAAATCGATGCAGAAGGCAAAGTTAACTTCATCACTTTCGCTGCAGCTGAAGGCAAAATTGGTTATAACAAATTCAAAGCTAATGAAGATGGCACATACAACATGACAAAGATCGATTCTGATTTAACAATCACAATCGCTGCTACTGAAATTGCTAAACCAGTCGAAGACAAAGTTATTACTCTCAATTATTCTGCTTTAACAGCCACAGGTTCTGAAATCAAAGCCGAAGAAGCCTTAGCAAAAATTGGTCAAGGTGACGCTCACGTTAAAGCTGTTACAGCTACCAAGATTTATGATGGCAATGGTACAGGTGGTGCTTATGCCAATACAGCCGGTTTATTAAAGACAGGTACAGGTAGCGCTGCTGGTCAAATCGTCTTCACCTTAGACGTTGATGCTAGTAAAGTTGAAATCTCATGCCACGACTGGTACAAGAAAACCACTGATCACCCAACAAACTCCAACAATGTTGCAGTTAATGGTTCCGCTGATCAATTAGCGCCATACAATGAAGAAGGCACATTCGGAGCATTAACATTCGAATTAGCTTCCGCTAGCAAGACAGTCACAATTGATGCCAAAAACAGAATCTTCATTAAAGAGATTAAGATTACTTATGCTGATGGTGGTGCAACTCCAGTCGCCCCATTAAAAGTTTGGGATGCTGCTGCTACAAAAGCAGGCTTAAGCAATGCTTCTGCTAAAGAAGTTAAAGATGAAACTGGTGATGTTCAATTTACAGTTTATAAACTTGGTACAAAGAATGATTATGTTGAATTCAAATTCACACCAACTGAAGCTAAGAAAGTCGTCTTCAACTACACATTCACAACCAAAGCCGGTAATGCTACAAAAACATTCTTCTGGCATCAAGATGCCGCTGTGACAAGCAGCGTTAAACACAACGTTTACGTCAATGGTACAAAGATTGATGCTCCAGCAGAAAGCAATCCAAGCTTCCAAGACTTTGCTGGTGGTGCTGATAAAGTTATCGAATCAGAAGCTGATGATGGTGGCAAATTAGCTAACCCAATCACAGTCGCATTATTCGAATTTGATTTAGTTGCTAACCAAGAAAACGTCATCAAAATTGAATACGTTGGTTCTGGTTATTCAACCTATGTCGCTGGTGCTAGCCTTATCGCTAAATAGTTTTAAAGCTTTAAAATACTAAAACCAAGCCTCTCATACCTCATATGAGGGGCTTTTTCTATATCCTTATATTAAATATAAAGAATATTTACTTGCGTAAATTTGTCACTTTGTTATATGATTATCTAGCGATGCACTCTTAGCTCAGCTGGCAGAGCACGTGACTCTTAATCTCGGGGTCCAGGGTTCGAATCCCTGAGAGTGTACCAAATTAAAAAATTAACCATCTTTAATAGATGGTTTTTTTGTGTAAAAATATTTTTATAAAAACTTTAGCACTTTTGTAATAGTTTAATTGTCTAATAAGAGGGACGGAAATGATCTCCAGTAAAACTTTCACCAATTTTATTCACGGTGATGAGCTAGCCACCCAAGAGGTATACGAAGAGTTTAGAAATCTTGCTTACTTCGTTATTGCTACTTATATTAGCAATGCCGATGACTGCAACGATGTTCTATCTAATACCTTTTTGAGAGTTCTTGAAAATCGTCAATCTATTGAGAATGCCAAGAACTTGAAACAATTCATCTGTACTACTGCTAAAAACGAAGCTATCAACTTCATGAAAAAAGAGTATCGCTCGGTACCAACGGATTTGATAGATGAGATGTATGGTAGCGCTGATAAAAGCAACGATGTATTAAACTTACTGGAGCCGCTACTAACTAATAAGGAAGTTATAGTAGTGTACTACAAAGTCATATTTGAGATGACATGGGAGGAAATTACTAGAGAGACAGGTATTCCGTCTTCAAGCGCAAGGCTTATTTATAAGCAAGCCAAGGCAAAACTAAGAAAGGAGCTAAGATATGTTGTTTGAGAAGCGATTAAAAGTGAGAGCAAAACGAATGTTCGACAAGATGATTGTCGATCCTTCCTTCATGAAAAACAATTCCCTTAAAAGCAACAATCAACCAAAACCTTCGAAAAAGCGTATTTTAGTTCCTGCCTTGAGCGCATGCGCTTCTCTCGTTTTGGCCGGTGGATTAGTGTTGACATTAATCCTCGTTAATAATAAAGATAACAAAAACAAAATGGTATTAAGACCAGTCGTAGAAAATGCGATGCGTCTTGATAACGAAAATGAAATTTTAAGAGAATTCGAAAGTAATGCTTCTTTCGTTTTCGGTGGTACTTTAACTAAAAAGAACGCTGATGGAAAAGCTATTGATATTAATAGTAGCCTTGTTGAATTAGATTATTCTGAATTCAAAAAAGGTACTGTGGGCAATTACACAATTAACTGCCACCTTAAAAGCGATAAGAATGCTTATATTAGTTATAACGTTTTAGTTAACGATGAAATAATTGATCATATTAAGATTAATAACTTTAGAGATACATATTACGTTGGTGAAAACGTCATGAATGAAGACGTTGAAGTCATCAAGGTGATGAAATCAGGTAAAGAAGTACATGCTTTACCAACCGAAATTAGCATTGATGATTCATTATTTGATTCCACTCAACCTGGTAAATGCCAATTATCGGTCCATTTATCGACGAATAAGGCCATTAAGGCTAATTATGAGATTGATGTTAAACCATTAGAAGAAATCGCCTTAGAAGGCAATTATGCCTATGAATTGAACTATATTAAAGTTGGTTCACCAATCATTCGCGCTTTTAACATTAACGGAAAGATTAAACCAGAATATTCAAGTATTCATATTACTGGTCACTATAAAACCACGGTTAAAGATGGACAAGTGATTATTGAAAGCGATGATACTGTCGATAATGGTAGTAGTCAAGTTTTAAGATATGTCCCTCAAACTAGAGAGATGATTGTCTATAGTTCACATACTGATAGAGAAAGAAAATGTTTCTTGATGAGTGAAAGAGATGTGACGTTTACTGTTAGAAACGTTCACGATAATTGGACTAATTATAAATTCGTCGCTAAAAACGGTTATATTAGCAATAAACAAATCGACTATTTCAAATTCCACTACGGTGGTGTTTATTTCGATAATTCTATGACTAAACCAGTCAATGCTTTAACACACCTTGATGGAGATACATATATCTATGTTGGTCATATCCAAGATAAAATCCAAGATACTGGTTATTATGGTAGTTGGTATGATCCATCTAACAATAACGAAATAGCCTTCTCTATTAATAAAGAAGCCTTTGGCGATTATTCATTCAGCAATTCTTCCACTTATACAGTTAATGAAAAAGAAGATGAAGTTATCATCAGAAATAAAGGCTATGTTTATTCATATGATAAAGTTGGTGGTAAATTGTATTTACTTGATGAATATTATGGCTTACGCACGACTGAATACATTAAATTTGATGAAAACACACAAGCTATTTGCTCATTAAAGAGCCTTGAAGGCAATGATATTCATTATATCGTTTACGAATTAGGTGAAAGCTTAAATAAATCATTCGTTGAAAATAGTGAAATCACCACAATTAGTGTGGCCTCATATTATGTCAACAATATTGAATTCCCATATGAAAATGATCCGGTGTTAGAAAATGTTACAGCATTCGGTGAAATTAAGAATAAATATTTAGATGAATATTCATATAAATATGGTACATATGATTCTTATTGGCAGTTCACTGATAATTTCGGCGCGGACAGATTAGATAGAACTGACCATCATCACTATTTGATTCATGTGCAAAATGGTGTGGTGACACGTGTTGGTTGGGTTGGTTTTACCGATGTAGTGGTGAGAAAATATCCAATACCTGCTACCGATAAAAATGGCAATCAAATTTATGACAATAACGGCAATCCTATCTACCGTGACGCTGATGAATCATACATCAAAGCGCAAGTTCACTTTGAAGATTTAGGTGTTAAAGAAATCAGGTTCTCTGTTTCTTCAATCGCTGTTGATTTAGGTGAAGGATGGCTATTCCCAAATTACACAATCTGGAAAGATATGCCGTTTGTAGGCACATATAAAAGTGCTGATGGTAAACAAACAATTGCTATTCATAGTAGTGCGTTATTAGGAAGACATTATCTTGATAAAGATGGCGTTGATCAAGTCAAATACATTAGTGGTGTAATATCCTCTAATAGTGAAGATAATGTCATCATTGATTGTCTTGAAATGGCGGATAACGGTGGTCGTATTGTCTATCAAATTGATATCCAAAAGATTGATGATAAATATCAATTTAGCTATAACGACACACAATATTATAAGCAAGCATAGTGATTAAGGCCTTTGGGCCTTTTTCATATAGTTGAGAAAGAATCTAGATTGTTTTAAAATATTTTTATAAAGAAGGTACATCACTATGAAAGGACCAAGTATTTCTGTTTTAAAAAAATATTTACATTTGATGACAAAAAATAAAGTCAAATATATGACATCTGAAAGACTATCTCGTCTTGTTGGTGTTTATCCAGAAGTCATCAATGAAAATCTTTCATATTTTGATCCGATGATTAATATGGATCCTTCTTATGATTTATTAGTGCTTATTCCTCAAATTAAGGAGTATATCCAACAAGAAGAAGATAAAAAATCAAATAATGCCCCTAAAGTCATGGTTACGAAAAGAGATGTGGTGGAATATGAATCAGTTGCCGATTTTGTTTATAAGCGCATGACATTCGCTGGCATGGTTGACCGTAGTCTCGTCTTAAACGAAAAGGATTTAAGAGTGCTTAAGCGTTTAGTCAATGACGAATTAGCGTCATTAAAGAAGAAAAAATAATTTTTTCGGACAAAAATAAAATTTGCCTCCTACTAACAATATAGGAGGTATTTTTATGTCTAAAAACGATGAAGAAAAGGTCACTATCAGAATATATTTTAGAAATGGCTTCCCTGTCAGCGCTACCGATAGTGATGGTAAAAGGTATTCACCACGTAAAGTCAGACACTCAAAACACTTGAGAAAAAGAAGATAATAATTATAACGTAATTATGGTAGAATTATAGTTAAGTGAACGAACTATGAAAAAAGAATACAACTTTAAAAGCGCTGAAAAGAATCCATACGCGAGAATACTTAAAAGGCAAATCACAATTAATCTAAACGAAGAAGTGTTGTCTTATTTTAAGGAGATGTCCGACAAAACTGGCATCCCTTATCAAAACCTCATTAATCTCTATTTACTAGACTGTGTCAAAAATAAAAGAACTATTAAATTTGACTAAGTTTTTTTGATTGTTCAAATAGTCATTTGTTTTCTTGTAAACGCGCATACATGCTCGTATAATATTATCGGTTATTTAGGAGGGATTTTACATGTCCGAAATTAAAAAGACTATGCTATCTGTCGATGGTAATACCGCAGCTGCATTAGGTTCTTATAATTACATCGAAGTCGCAGGCATCTACCCAATTACTCCATCCTCACCAATGGCGGAGAATATTGATGTCTATGCTTCCCAAAACCGTAAAAACTTCTTTGGCTCAGTTGTCAAAGTAAGCGAAATGCAATCTGAAGCTGGTGCTTCTGGTGCAGTTCACGGTGTCTTACAAGCCGGTGGTTTAGCGGCTACTTATACTGCTTCCCAAGGTTTGTTATTAATGATTCCAAATATTTACAAATGGGTTGGTGAATTATTACCAGCTGTTTTACACGTTTCCGCTCGTAGCTTAGCGACACGTAGCTTATCAATCTTTGGTGACCACCAAGATATCTACGCTATTCGTCAAACAGGCATTGCGATGATCTGCTCACACAGTGTTCAAGAAATCGCTGATTTAACAAACGTTGCCCACTTAACTGCTATCGATGCTGAATATCCTGTCTGTCACTTCTTCGACGGTTTCAGAACTTCTCACGAAATTCAAAACGTTGAATTCATCGATGACAACGAATGGAAGAAGTTACTTCCAATGGATAAAGTGGAAAAATTCAGAGCTCGTGCTTTAAACCCACATACACACCCAGTCACACGTGGTGGTGCGGAAAACGACGATATCTACTTCCAAGGTAGAGAAGCTCAAAACAAGAAAGTGGAAGAAGTCATTGAAGTCGCTGAAAAATACTTCAAAGAAGCCACAAGACTCACAGGTCGTCCATACGCTCCATTCACATATTATGGTGACAAAAACGCTGATAGAGTCATCATCGCTATGGGTTCCGTTACAGAAACCATCACTGAAGTTATCGATGACTTAAATGCTAAAGGCGAAAAACTTGGTCTTATCAAAGTCCATCTCTATCGTCCATTCTCTGCTAAACACTTATTAGCAGTCTTACCAAAGAGTGTTAAACACGTTGCCGTTTTAGATAGAACAAAAGAACCTGGTGCTTCTGGCGAACCTTTATATGAAGATGTCGTCTCTGTCTTCAACGCTGCTGGTTTAGATATTGAAGTTTTAGGTGGCCGTTATGGTTTATCTTCAAAAGATACACAACCAAAAGATATGAAGGCTGTCTTCGACTTCTTAAAAGCGGACAATCGTTGGAATGGTTTCACCGTTGGTATTAACGATGATGTCACCAACTTAAGCATCCCAGTTGATAACAACTACCATGTTAAAGGTGATTACACATCTTGCTTATTCTATGGTTTAGGCTCTGATGGTACCGTTTCCGCGAATAAATCTTCTATTAAGATTATCGGTGATGCGACAGGTCAATACGCTCAAGCTTACTTCGCTTATGATAGCCGTAAAGCTGGTGGTGTTACCCGTTCTCACTTAAGATTCGGTAAATCCCCAATCCACTCCACATACTATGTGCAAAACGCTGACTTCATTTCTTGTTCCTTAGATACATATCTCTTCAAATTTGATATGTTAAAGAACTTAAAACAAGGCGGCACATTCTTACTAAATACTGACATGGATGACGCAACATTAATTAAGATGATGCCAAACCGTGTTAAATATCAATTAGCCACAAAAGGTGCTAAATTCTACGTCATCGACGCTAACAAGATCGCTGGTGAAATCGGTATGGGTAGACATACAAATACCATTCTCCAAGCTTCCTTCTTCTATCTTAACCAAGACATCATGCCATATGATGATGCCAATCACTGGATGAAGAAATTCGCCGAAAAGTCCTACGCTAAGAAAGGCCAAGACGTCGTCGAAATGAACTGGAAAGCCATTGATGCTGGTACAGAAGGTTTAAGAGAAGTGAAAGTTGATCCTTCTTGGAAAGAATTAGAACCAAAGACCGAAAGAAAATTAATCGGTGATGATTATTTCGATAATTATGTCTCCGTTATTGGTAACCTCGGTGGTGATGATCTCCCAGTCTCTAAATTCATGGAATATGAATTATTAGATGGCACAATGAGAAATGACATCACATTCAATGAAAGACGTTCCATTGCTGATAGAGTCCCATTATGGCACCCAGAAGCATGTATCCAATGTAACCAATGCGCCTTCGTTTGTCCACACGCAACAATCCGTCCAATCTTAATGGATGAAAAAGAATACGAAGCCGCTCCAGAATTAGCTAAAGAAGCCATCAACGCTATGGGCCCAGGCTTACAAGGTCTCAAATACCGTATCCAAGTTTCCCCACGTAACTGCGTTGGTTGTGGTCTCTGTGTTAGTGAATGTATGGCCAATAAGACCGGTAAAACCGCTCTTGAAATGGTCGAAGCAAAATCACAATTTGCTCAAGAAGATGCCGCTGCTTACTTATATAAGCACGTCACATATAAGGCTGATAGATTACCTGCTGCCTTACAAAACAGTGTTAAAGGTGTTGGCTTCTTAATGCCATATATGGAAATCTCTGGCGCTTGCGCTGGCTGTGGTGAAACTCCATATTACAGATTAGTTTCCCAATTATTTGGTAAAGATATGCTCGTTGCTAATGCAACAGGTTGTTCCTCCATCTATAGTGGTTCTACTCCATTAACTCCATTCTGCACTGATAAAGATGGTCAAGGTATTGCCTGGGCTAACTCCTTATTCGAAGATAACGCTGAATTCGGTTATGGTATGAGAGTGGCCACAAACGCCAAGATCAAAGCTATTATTGAAATCTTAAGCGCTGCTAAAGAAAGAGGTGTTGAACCAGAATTAGCCGCTAAGATTGATGAATATTTCGCCAATATCAAGAATAGACAAGCAATGAGAAAGATTGCTCCAGAATTAGCCGCTTTAGTTAAAGCTAGCAAAGATGAAGGAGTCAAAGCCGTTCTTGCCTATGAAAGAGACCTCGCTGATAAGTCCATTTGGATCGTCGGTGGTGATGGTTGGTCATACGATATCGGTTACGGTGGTTTAGATCACGTTATCGCTAACGAAGAAGATGTCAACATCTTAGTCTTAGATACAGAAGTCTACTCCAATACCGGTGGTCAATCTTCCAAATCTTCACAAACTGGTTCTATCGCTAAATTTACCGCTTCAGGTAAAACAACTGCGAAGAAGAACTTAGCGTTAATCGCCATGAGCTATGGCAATGTCTACGTTGCACAAATCAGTTTAGGCGCTAACCCAATCGCTGCTATTAAAGCCTTAAAAGAAGCTGAAAGCTATGATGGTCCATCATTAGTTATCTGCTACGCTCCATGCGCTAACCATGGTATTAAAGGTGGTCTTGCTAACTCCATGAGACAAGAAAGACTCGCAGTCGAATGTGGTTACTTCCCAATCTTCCGTTATGATCCACGTAATGAAGCAGAAGGTAAACCAGCCTTAACACTCGATATGAAAGATCCAGATTACAGCAAGTTCAGAGACTTCGTTATGACTGAAACAAGATTCTCTCAACTTCCACGTGTCAATCCAGCTAACGCTGAAGAACTCTTAACCAAGAGTGAAAACTACGCTAAAGCGAGATTAGAACGCATTAAGAAATTTGGTCTTTAATACCTTAAAACTAAATTGAATAGGTAGCATTTCGGTGCTACCTTTTCTTTTGATTCTCATATCGTGTTGTTGATTTGACAATGTTATTATCTTTTATTGCTTTTCAAGAAAGTTTATAATTGATGTATAGGTGTAATATATGTCTTTCTATTTCGCTGGCTACTATTTTGATAAATATAAGCAGTTTTTAAAATACGACTATAAAGACTATTCTTTTAAAGTCGACTTAGAATATGGGAAACTGTACTTTACTAGAAAACTATTTGCTTTGCCAGGAAGACATTTGCCACTAGATTTATCATTAAAATATATTGAGCCGCATACAGCGTCTACTGGATATCTGCATTATGCAACTGGCTTTCCTAAAGGATGCAAGACAAATTACCATGTGTTTCTCGAATATGATTCCAGTAATGATAAATACAATTATGAGGATTCAGATGGTTTCTTACACGTTTTTATCAAAGCCATCAACTCTTCATCATTGTATTACGATTCAAATGGTTCTGGTTTAATGCTAGAAACTATTCAAAGTGGTGGCTATAAAATATTTGATGATTATGGTAATTATCAACAATTTGACATATATGGTCGTCTTATCTTAATTCACCAACACATAACATCGTCTTTATCAGCGGAAGTTTCCATATCTTATTTAATTGACGGTGCTAATGGTTCGCTAAAAATAGACCATATCAGTGATAATTATGGTAGAACTGTCTATTTTGCCTATTACTATGATCATGTGGAGATTTACTTCAATAACAATCTTGTATCTACCGTTCTTTTTAATAGCGACTATTATTTGACAAAAGTCACCAAAAACATCGGTGATAATAACATCATTGAAGAAAACTTTACCTGCAGTCCACTTTTAGACGAACTAGAATTAGATAACGGTGATACATTTACTATTCATTATTACGATGACAAAGTTTCAATTCTTAGTTCTTCTTTAAATCATGTTAGATATGCTTTTGATTATCATTATGGTGAGAATAAAGTAACTGTAAAAGACGCTCATGGGATTAATACCTTATATGATTTCAACCAAGAACAATTAGTCTCACAAAAGTTACAAGGCTCAGGGAATCTCAGTTATTTCACACTTAGTTCAGAATTTGCTAATTGCTTAATAAAGGATATTAACGACAACCAAATAATTCATTTTTATTTAAACAATAGTAGTCAGCAGTCTTCACACGATTATGACATGCCATACAACGAGTCATTTCATCAGAGTATTGTTAACGAAAACAGCAATATCCAATCTGAAAAAATATATTTGTTCTACGCTAGAATTTATGGCCAATTTGCAAACAATGACACGCTCACAGTTGAATTAAAAGACTATGATGGTAATTCTTTGGCGATGCTAGATTTTAAAAAAGGAACCTCTCTTCTTGCCTCACCCGTTGGTGTTAAACATTCCACCCAAAGAAAGTTTTATATAACCATCACAAAGAATTTTCAAAATTCAGTTCTTATTGAAGAAGTTAAACTAGTGCCACTAATTGGGGAGTTCGAAGCTTTTTGTTCAAACGTTAGAACTGATGGTCCGGTATTCTTTTATGGAGATACACCGTATTACTTTTTATCAAATGGCAAAGGTGTGTTTTTAAACGGAAGTAGCTATATGCAGTATTACCATTGCTTCATGGATGATTATCTTGCTAACGAGAGATTGTTCTGGACCAATAGTAGTGGCTCTAATCATTTTTGGTTTGATAATTTTACAAAACTAATGGACAACGTTACTTCTTTGACCATTAACATGAGAAACTACTTAAATATGAATTGGTCAAATAGTCCAAAAAGCATCAAATATGCTGGTCCAGGTACATCCGCTGATGTTTCTTTTTACAAAATAAATGCAAAGGATGATGCAACTATTGAAGTAACAAGAATCTCACATAACAACCAGTCATTCCCAAGCGGTAATACCTCTTTCTTTTATGAGAAAGAAGCAATTAAACATCTAAGTAGCACTAATAGTTATTCATATATAAACGATTATGATGAGAATTATCTCCTTCAAAAAGTAACAAGAAGTGATAGTTATGTAGAAGAATATACTTATGACAACCGTGGAAACTTATTAGAAGAAACAATTAATAGTGGCTCTCTTCTCGATTATTTCAACATCGAAAATGCCTACGATAATCAAAATGAAGACAAACTAATTAGTAGTGCTGCTTTAGTGGGAACAAGCGTCTCCACAAAAACATACTCCTACAATAGTCTTAAAAGGCACAACATCACTACATATCCTAATGGTTTAATAGAGACTACTAACTATGATGATATTACAAGCGAAAGAGAGAAAAGTCTTCGCTTCACCTCATCAAGCACAGATTATATTGATCAATTTAACAATTACATTGACGAAGAAACTTATGAATTAGCTACTGATAGCGATGTTTATACAATTAATACAGTGCATGGTGAAGTTGGTGAAATCAAAAATAATAACCAAACAATTTTGGAAATTGAATATGTTCCAAACATTCATCAAGATATCGTCATGAATTACCGCTACTATAGATATTACGCTAATGGATATGAGACATATACAAGTTATGACAATCTAAATCGTCCTCAACAAGATGAATATCTAGAATTTGAATATGATGATTTCAATAATCCTATATCGATTAATGATAATACGATTACACAACTTGATCCAAATTTAAGCCCATACATTACGAATGAATTTGATTATTATAACCAATTAATATCTACAGAGGTTGATTATAATGGTCTTTCAGTATCATATGAATATGAAAAAAATCGTCGCCTTGTTGAGATGACAATCGCCTCCTTATATTATATTAGCTATGTTTATTATCCAAATAACGGCTTAGAAAAATCGATTAAAAAATCAACTATCGCCTATGGTGGTAGTTTTATAGAAGTTGATAATGAAGCTGATATTTATTCTCGCGTTTATCAGGAGTCCCTTCTTGTTAACAATTCTGGTTTTAAAAAGAAGATTGAGTATTGTCGTTCATCAACAGAAACAAATAGAAGCAATAACTATCCTAAAACAGTTTTATATTATGATGTAAATAACAATACTCCAACGCTTTCAATGTCTAGGACTTATTCTTACAATAGTGTCGGTAATATAACCGCTGTATCAACTTTGGTTGGTAATGTTACTTATCTTGTCACATACGTTTATGATAAGTATTCCAGGCTTCTCGCTGAAAGTAACCAATTCCTCAGTTTAATGATGGCATATGCTTATGATAACAACGGAAATATCAGATCTAGAAATATATATTACTGTAACTCTGGCTTGCCAAATCCAGGTCAACTAATTGCTACATTCACCTATTCATATAATGATCCAAATCATCCTAACAGATTGACTTCTTATAATAATCAATCAATTCAATATGATAACTATGGTAACCCTACTGTTTATAGAAATCACAATTTAACTTGGACAAGAGGAACGCTTCTAGAAACTTATCAAGTAAGTAATAGTGTTACAGTTTCTTTTAAATATGATGGTTTTAAACAAAGGATATTAAAATCTATCAGTCCAACAAACTATACAATGTATAACTATATAAATGGAACACTCATTAGTGAAGTAAGAAATAATGTTGGTACCTTACTATATCTAAATTCCCATAATGGTGTTATTGGCTTTGTTTTTAATAATCAAGTTTATTATTACGAAAAGGACATTCAACAAGATGTTATTGCTATTAGAAATAGTAGCTTCCAAGTAGTGGCCAAATATATCTATGATGCATGGGGCAATCATAAAGTATTGAATCCTAATGGTACAGAAAATACTAATCCATCATTTATTGGTAACATCAATCCTATAAGATATCGTTCTTATTATTGCGATACTGATTTAAGGCTATATTGGCTTACTTCTAGATATTATGATTCAGAAACAGGAAGATTTATTTCCCCTGATGATTGCTCGTATCTAGATTATAAGAAAATCAATGGTTTGAACCTTTATGCTTATAGTAAGAATAATCCTGTAATGTATTATGATCCTAGTGGGCACGTAGTTTTGGAACTACTACTTCATTATTTCTTTTTTGTTAAACCGGTTGTAGATACTACTGATACGATTGTTGATATAATACTTTTAACTAGTGATACAGTAAAACAGTCTGATAGTGATTATGGTCATATTGAAAATTCTGCACTAATCAAAACGCCCTGGGTAAAATACGGCTATTTAGTCCATCTTGCTTTTACTGGTAGACCAGCTACTTCAGGATCATTACTTGGTGCTGTTTTTGAGTGGGAGTGTCACAATCTGGCTTGGGGTTTTATGCAAAGCATTTCTTTTTTAGGCTTTGGAATCGATAGTAATAAGATTGATTCGGCGCTTAGCGTAGATTTAGGCAAATCAATTTTTTCGGATAGTGGTCATGGTGTGTTTGGAGTTTTGATGAAAATTACATACATAAGATATTCAGTTATGACTTGTCGGGCCTTGGGAATACTCTTAGATCTTATAATTGGGGGCTGGGGAAATGACTGGGAATAATGGCATTAAGAAAAGAAAGAAAAAATATTTAAGTCTAATTCTCATTACCGCTATTTTATTTTTTGTTAATATTTCTTTGCCTTTAGCGGCAGTCTTTTATGCTGTTTTCAGTATGACAAATCAGACAAAGAATCAAAAAACAATAATTAACGAATGCTCTTTCTTGTGCAAAGGAAATTCATTTGCTTATTACAATTTACAAATCAATCATTTACATTTGAATAGCGAAATTGATTATAAAAAAAGTGTTTTTGAAAACTTTGCCAAAAGGACCTTCTCTGACGTTTTGAGATTTGATGTCTACGATTGCTTTTTGGCTACAGATTCGGCAATCTATTTATTAGCTACTGAATCTTATAAGGGTAATTTTAAAAAGACATGTTTGTATAGTACTGATTATTATTTGTCTCAATTAGATAGGTTGTGCGTTCTAAAAGAATATAATGGAAGCCAAACAATAGATGCTTCTTTTGGTTTTGATAACAATGGTTATTTTAGAATAGGAGATTCATATTATCATTACTCTTTTGACACTTTATCTTTTAAGGAGATTCCTGCTTCTTCAAAAAATACAAACAAGGTTTTTTTTGAGAGTTATCTATCATCTCTTTTGATTGAAACAGGCGAATTCAAATATAAACAAACTTGTGTCGAACATTTTTATGACAAACAGGCCTATATTTTTGACGAAAGAAATATAATTGATATAAATTTGATCAATCTACTTAAAAAATACCATTTTTCGCCATCTGGATATTATTCGTTTCCTTCTGGTATAACATCAATTGTTTATTACGGAAATAGAGATCGGTTGACTGGAATAGGCGATAGCATAATAATCAGTTATGATAGATGTACTAACACGTTCCTCGAGTCTCAACTTTTTACCAGTGTTTCAGTAAACTATTTTAAGAAAAGTAGATTACTTCCAAAAATAGTATTCGAGAGTAATCTTTAGTTAAAAATGTATTAATAAAAGCAAAAGCGATGCTATCACTTTATTTTTTGATGATAAAAGACTTGGTGCGATATTTCTTTAGTATACACTTGTTGGAACCTTTTACTATAGAGTGGTAGCAATGATTGTATTTTAAAAACAAAAAACAGTAAAACTCTTGAATTAATATGTATAAAAATGTATATTTATGGTAAGGAGGATCCTAATATGATTAAATGGTTCAACGTTAAAGATCGAAATGGCGTTGCTTCTTTATACGCAAATAACATTACTTTAAATACCACAGCGATGTATCCTCTTGATACTGCCTTCAAAGTGCAAGTTGGTATGGATGATAAAAATAACATCATCGTTATGCCACTTACCAAAGAAGTCGTGGAGTCAGGTAAATTAGACGAATGTTGTTTGCTAAAGATTGAATTCCATAAAAGCTTTGCCCGTATTTCTTCAGTGCAGCTGCTCAAGCAAATTAGCGAAGTTTTAAGAATTCAACTATCCAACAAGCCAGTACAATACGAAACCAGATGGGATAGTGTCGAGAACGTTCTCATCATTCAAACGGGAGATAAGTAAGAATTTTTATGGAAGAATTTATGTGGATTGTATGGCTGTCTCTGATGGTCATTATGGTTTTTATTGAGGCCCTAGGCCCCGCATTAGTGTCAATATGGTTTGCGATTGGCGCTCTTGCTGCACTCATCGTTTCCTTCATCCCTAAAGTCCCATTTTGGGTCGAAATTATTGTCTTCGTCGTGGTCTCTTTGATTGCCCTTATCACTATTAGACCAATTTCTAAAAAGTTATTAAAACGTAACACAGTCAAATCTAATGTTGATAGTTATATTGGCAAAAGAGGACTTCTTCAAGAAGAAATCTCACCATTTTCTGCTGGTTCATGCAAGATCAACGATGTCTTATGGACAGCAGTAAGTAACGACGATAAAGAAACCATCGCTAAAGGAAGCGTGGTGGAAGTCGTCACAATTGTCGGTAACAAGTTAGTTGTTAAGAAAGTAGAGGAAAAATAAAATGCCACCAGTACTAGTTGCATTAGTTGTCATCTTATCAGTTGTAGTGTTCATTCTCTTATTGATTATTATCTGCAACATTAAGATTGTTAAACAAACAGAAAAAGTTATTGTTGAAAGATTAGGTGCTTATCGCACCACATGGGGTGTGGGTATCCATATGTTGCTCCCATTCTTTGATAGAATCGCTGTTAGAGTTTCTATGAAAGAACAAGTGAAAGACTTTGAACCACAATCCGTTATTACTAAAGATAACGTCACCATGCAAATTGATACCGTTGTCTTCTATGTCGTCACTGACGCTAAATTATATGCGTATGGTGTTTAAAACCCAATGAGCGCGATTAATTACTTAAGTGCGACAACATTAAGAAATATTATCGGTGAATTATTACTCGATGAATGTTTAACTTCTAGAGAGCTCATTAATGAAAAAATGAGAAAGATCTTAGATGAAGCGACAGACCCATGGGGTATTAAAGTTAACCGTGTCGAAGTGAAGAACATCCTTCCTCCAAAAGATATCCGTGAAGCCATGGAAAAACAAATGAGAGCGGAAAGAGAAAAAAGAGAAAAGATTCTTCTTGCCGAAGGTCAAAAACAATCCGCCATTCTCGTGGCCGAAGGTCAAAAACAATCCGCTATCTTAAATGCAGAAGCGGAAAAACAAATGGCTATCTTGCGCGCTGAAGGTGAAGCTGAATCATTAAGACAAGTGAAAAAAGCGGAAGCCGATGGTATTCGTTCAGTTAGAGAAGCGGAAGCTGATGGTCTTAAAATGCTCAACGCTTCTAAACCAATTGATGCCGTTGTGACATTGAGATACTATGAATCCTTAGCGAAGATTGCTGATGGAAAAGCCACAAAGATTTTCTTACCAAGCAATTTAGAAAAGATCGGCGCTATTGCTTCAACAATTAAAGAAGTCACTAAAGAATAATTTGAACTTATTCCTAAGTGCTTAATGCAAAATAGGTGATATTTATATCACCTTTTTTCTTTCTTCTAACCTCAAAAAAGAATTATTGACATCATAAAAAGTTTTTTTATATAATGTTTTCGTAGGTTAAGGATACTATAATTATGAAAAAAGATCTAAGAGAAGTGGAAGCACTTGTCCAAATTATTGAAGAGTACGCACAAGTACAAAAAAATATCGCTAACTTACCATGCGGTTATATTTCCGTAAAACAAATTAGCGGTCATACATATTGCTATCGTCAATGGCGTGAAGGAAAGAAAATCATCTCTCAATACGTCCCAGACGCTCTTTTAAGCAGCGTTAAAAGAAAAATCGCTGTGAGAAAAGAAAATGAAGCATTATTAAAAGTCATTAAAAAAGACTTAAAGAAAGCTACCCGCAAAGTCGTGAAGAGTGGTCTTCTTGCTGAAGAAGATGTCATCGCTTTATTAGAAGTTGCTTTAGCGGATGGTGATTTAAACGCTGAAGTTGAAAAGCGTTTAGCAAAATAAAATAACTAAAATGAAATAGTGAATTTAATTATTCACTTTTTCTTTGCCTAAAATTATGAATCGATTAATTGTTCTTTCTGGCGTTCCTGGTAGTGGTAAAAGTTATTTTTCTAATGCTTTAAGAGAAGATAAAGAAAAACATGTCTATATCATTTCTAGTGACCAAATAAGAAAAGAAATATGTGGTAATCAACAAGATCTTAGCCAAGACACCTTAGTGTGGAAGATTTTTTATTCATTAGTGAAAACATATAGTGAAGATAAAAATGGTATTGTTATTATGGACGCTACTAATGCAAAGAAAGAATATCGCGTTGATAATGTTAGGCCATATAAAGATTTATATGATGAAGTAGATTTAGTTTGTTTCCACATCGATAAAGACTTAGTAATAAAACAAAATAAAGAAAGAGAATTTCCTATTCCTGAAGACGCTTTATTAAAACTAATTGATGCTTTTGAAATGCCAGGAGAAGCAGAAAAAGAATTCTTTGACCATATTGATATCGTTACTGATCATAATACTGGTAAAATAATTAAACGTTATTAAATTAAGTGTATAATGACATTACGTCATCGGGACGTAGCGCAGCTTGGTAGCGCACTTCCTTGGGGTGGAAGGGGTCGTCAGTTCAAATCTGATCGTTCCGACCATGAAATCTATACTCCTCTTAAAGGGGAGTTTTAATTTTGTCTGCAAGATTAACCAATTACAATTGTCTTATCCTAGATAAGTGATAAAATAATAAACAGCATTAAGGAATTTTATAGGAGATAACTATGAAAAGTTTTAGAAAATCTATTTTATTAGGTGTCGCTTTTTTAGCTATGAGTATTACAGGATGTAATAATAACGCTGGTGGCGATACATCTAAAGAACCAGAAAAAGATCCAAATGAAGTATCAGTCTTCCTTCTTTCTGGTCAATCAAATATGCAAGGCAACTCAAGCTGCAGTGCCACTAACTTAAAGAAAGCATTTACTGATTTAGGCTTTGAAGATTATGACGAAGTCGTCGCAGGTATGAAAACAGTTCAATCCAGTGTTTACTGTGCCGGTTATGGTGAACTCGATCACACCAAATTAGAAAAGAACTCCAAACTTCAATCTTACACAAATGCTGAAAATCAATTTGCGGGTAAATTCATCGACACCGTTCCAGGTTTTGGTAATTTTAACGGCAAATCTGGCACAAACATGGGCCCAGAATTTGGTTTAGCCTATGCTTTAAAAGATAAAGCCACTGAAGAAAAACCAATCTTCTTAGTGAAAATGGCTTCTAATGGTTCAGGCTTTGCTCAAAGCGGTACCAAATATAACTGGCCAGTGAAAGACGCTAATGGTAATTTCCCAGAAATCAACTTATATAGCACATTTGCAAAACCATTCTTAGAAAACAACTTAAAGCTTATCGAAGATATGGGTTTAAAACCAGTTATCAAAGGTTGGCTCTGGCATCAAGGTGAAAGTGACTGCGATGGTGGTACAAAAACCGCTAGCTACGCTCAAAGATTAGGCGATATGGTTGGTCAATTCAGAGAAGACTTCAAAGATTATGCTAGAAAAGGTGATGGTGCTAATATTGCTTTCATTGATGGCATGGTCTATCAAGGCAGTAACCCAAAAACCGCTTGGACAAAACCAGCGGATATGAACGCTCAAAAACAACAATTCGCAGATTCTAACGATATGAACTTCATTGTTGATACCTACGCTAACGCTGAAGAAAAAGTTGACGCTAATGAATTAAAACCAGGCAACCCAGGTGGTGACAGCATGCACTACAATACCAAGAGTTCGTTAAGACTCGGCATGGCATATGGTCAAGTCATCATCGATAACAATTTATTAGACTAATCGTAATGTTGTAAATAAAAACAAGCGCTTTCAACGAGTGCTTGTTTTACTTTATGTTTTCTTTCAATAATTGAATGGAACGATATTGTTCAGGGCTTATACATACAGCGATATCCTTTTTATCCTTCACAATATAGACATCTTCTTTCGTAGAAAGCTCTAAATAATAATCAAAATCATTTTCAAATTCTTCAATAGTAATGCGTTTCATAACATTTCTTCCTGATGTAATCATAACAATTTGTCACCTATTATTCTAGAAAATTGCTTTTTTTGAGTTCCCCCTTTTTACGAAATATTTTTGATAATTTTTCATATTTTTAATCACTAATTTTGAGTTGTTTTTACTGCATATTTTTATCAAGCAAAATCTTTGATTTTGAATAATGTTAATTGCTTTGGTTTTCTCTTT